>CAZDWM010000001.1:0-44184 GCA_964509145.1 uncultured Eubacteriales bacterium
CATATACACGAAAAAGCCCGTTATGAACATCGAGATACATAACGCCCTCATTCAGGACAAAACAGATCACTTCGCCACCGCATGGAACAGGGCGGTGCTAAACAGCGGCTGCCGGCACACCTATTCTATGACAAATGAGGACTATTACATCTTCCTCTCGGCTCATCTGCGCAAGCATTTTTTCGGCGGCGGCACCGGCGTACGCTCTGTCACCGACGTCTGGGTTTATCTTAAGGATTACGAAAGCCGGCTCGACTGGGCGTATATTGAGGATAAGCTCGAAAAAAGCGGGCTTTGGGCTTTTGACAGGAAAATTTACGCCTTGTGCCGCTGCTGGTTCGCTGGTGCAGAAAAGACTACGGAAATCGCCGAACTTGAACAACAGATTCTTTTCAGCGCCGCCTACGGGACGCAGGACAGCTCCGCGAAAAACGCTGTTCTTTCCGAAATTAACAGGACGGTCGGCGGAAAAAGTGCGTTTTCGCGAAAGCTTCGCTACAGCCTTCGGCTGATGTTCCCCGGCGTTTCCCTGATGTCCGAAAGCTATCCGTTCGTCAAGAAATACAAGGTTCTCCTTCCGTTCGCCTGGATTCACCGCGGCTTTTCGAGCCTTTTCTCGCGAAAGAACACGGTGAAAACCACCCTGACAAACGTCCTCGAAATAAAAAATGACGACCTTAATGGCATAAACAAAAAATAATTTATGTAAAACAACAAAATATTTTTAGTCGTTTCAAAAGTATTGACTTTCCAAAACCATGCATATATAATGCCCATAAACCCCGTGGTTAAAAACGCCGGTTCACAAGAAACAGAGGTGTTAAGCATGAGTTTTGAAGGCTTGCTTACCAATGTTCCCGTTCCCCGAAGTATACAGGAAACCGTCCTGAAGCTTAATTCAAGCGGCGACTCACCGTTATTTGCCGTCGTGGGCGACTTAAGTCTGTCCGGCAAATACGGGGATTCGGCGCTTTTCGTTTATGAAGACCGTCTGATTGCCGTCGACGAGTCCTACGAAAGCGGCGGCACAATCACCCCCTTTAACGACATCGCAGAAATTAAGGTTAAGCGTATGTACGGTAACGCCGTGCTTAAAATTGAGGACGCGAACGGTAAAAAATCCGACGTTATCCGCTTCACCTATTCAGCCGCCGACGTGTGCGACTCCGCCGCGCTTTTTGTCGAGAAGGTCAACGCCGGTGAGGATGTACAGGAGGCTATAGAGGTTGTCCGCGCAACCTACAAAAATCTTCGCAGCTTCTGCCCTAAGTGCGGAAGAAAGCTTCCAAACCCCGACGCCGAATGCCTCAACTGTCAGGGCAAGTCAAAGCTTATTCACAAATTTGCGAAATATGTCAAGCCTCACGTCAAACAGCTTGTACTGTGCCTGTTCCTTTCTATTTTTACCACGGCAATGGCGCTTGTCCCGCCGTACATCACCGGCTACATGGTCGATAAGGTTCTTCCAAACCGCGACACACGGATGCTGCTTATAGTCATCGTTGTGCTTCTTTCAGTCTATATTCTCCAGTTCACTATAGGCGGCATCCGCGGTTATCTGTTGCGGCTTGCCGGCGACAAAATTATCGTGGACCTTAAAACGGACATCTACGCCAAGGCACAGTTCCTGCCTATGCGTTTCTATGATAAAACGAGCACCGGCTCCGTCATTAACCGCATCAACGGCGACACGGCGGTGCTTCAGGCCTTTATGCTCCGTATTACTCAGGAGGCCGTCGTTCAAGCGTTTACGCTTGTCGGCGTCATCTGCATTATGCTGGTTATGGATTGGCGGCTGACGCTGCTGTCTCTGATTCCCGTTCCGCTTGTCGTTTTATGCGGCCGCTATTTCGGCAAGCGCATAGCGCCCATGTACCGCCGCCTGTGGCGTCGCGGCACGTCGCTTTACACAATGCTCGCCGACACCATTCCAGGCATCCGCGTCATTAAGGCGTTCACGAGCGAGAAGCGCACCATCGACCGCTTCGAGCGCTATTCAAATGACTGGCTTCAGGAGGACAAGGCGGCGGCAAAGACGGCCAATGCTTTCCCGTCGGTCATCACGTTCCTCATCACCTGCGGTTCGCTTATTATTTGGTTCGTCGGCGGCAACTGGGTCATCGGCGGCTCCGGCGGCGTCACCACGGGTCTGCTCGTCTCTTTTATCTCCTACGCGAGTATGTTCTACGCGCCGGTCAACTTCTTCGCCAACCTCAACGATTCCTACCAAAACGCCCTGGCGTCCGCCGAAAAAATTCTCGACATTATCAACGCCGAGCCCGAGCACGACTTCGGCAAGGGCAACAAGCCCGGACGTATGAAGGGCAGAATAGAGTTCCGCAATGTCAACTTCAGCTTCGACCGCTCCAAGAAGGCGCTTGAGGATATAAATCTTGTAATTGAGCCCGGCGACGTGGTCGGCATCGTCGGCACTACGGGTGCGGGCAAGTCGACGCTCATCAACCTTCTGCTGCGCTACTACGACGACTATGAGGGCGAAATCCTCATCGACGGTATCAACATCAAAGACATCGACGCCGACTACTACCGCGGCCAAATCGGCTATGTCCAACAGGAGCCGATGATGTTCCGCGATACCATCTATAATAACATCGCCTACAGCAACCCCGACGCGCATGTCGAGCAGGTCTTGAACGCCGCCGACATCGCCAACGCCCACGGCTTCATCTCGCGCCTGCCTGACTCCTACGACACATTGCTCGGCGAGCGTGGCGTCGGTCTTTCGGGCGGCGAACGGCAGCGGCTTTCCATCGCGCGAGCCGTCCTTAAAAACCCGAGTATGCTTGTCTTCGACGAGGCGACGGCCGCCGTCGACTCCGAAACGGAGCACCTGATTCAGGAATCAATTGAGAGGCTCATCCGGGGCAGGACGACGCTGATGATTGCCCACCGTCTTTCGACGCTGCGCAAGGCCAACAAAATTATAGTCGTCGACAAGGGTCGTGTCATAGAGTTCGGCTCGCCCGACGAGCTGCTTAAGATGCAGGGCAAGTATTTCAAGCTGATTCAAATTCAGTCTATGTCCGATAAGGCAAGAGAAATCAAAGAGGCCGAAAACCTCGAAATCGCCATCGGTTAAGGGAGGCAGTGTAATGACCTCAAGACGATACATAGACGGCCAGGAAGCCATCATCACGGTGAACGACGGCATTTTTGTCGACGTCGAGTTTTACGACGGCGTTAAAATCGAGATGCTCGAGCCGAAAAGGCTTTTTCCAATCAGCGGTCTGACAAAATACATCACCCTGCTCGACAGCGATGGCAATGAGGCGGCCATCATCCGGAATGTCGACAACCTTTTACCCGAATCCAAAAAAACCGTCCTGCGCTGCCTTGAGGAATATTACATGATTCCCAAAATTACACGCTTCATCAACCGTTCTGAAAAGTTCCGCATCTGGCTCTGGACGGTTGAAACAGACAGGGGAGTGCACACGTTCGAGGTCATCAACCACCTCGTCGCCGTCAAACCGCTTTACGACGGCAGGATTTTAATCAAGGACGCCAACGACAACCGTTATGAAATCCCCAACATCAACGAGCTTGACAGACGTTCACAAAAGCTCATTATGCCCGACATTTAAACGTCAGGGAAAGGACAGGGTCGTCACGTGATTAAAAAGGCTTGGGAGTCTTTTCGTGAAAACAAATCTTACTATATAGGAATTTTTGTTGTCTGCGCCGCCGTGTTTGCGTTTTTTTATACTCTCAACAGGCTTACGGGTATGCACGACGACGACTATCACTTCAAGTTTGTCTTTTTCGACTTTAACCCAACCGCTTATGACCGGCGCGTCGAAAACCTCAGCGACATATTTCTGTCCGTTAAAAACTATTATATATTAAGCGGCGGCAGGGTTGTGGCACATTTTCTGACCTATCTGATGCTTTTCATCGGCAAGCCTTTTTTCAACGTTATTAACAGCCTTGTCTTTGTTCTTTTGGGGCTGCTTGTTTTGTTCATAATTCGCGGCAAGCTCGGCAGGCGCAACTTTTCCAGCGCGGCTCTTCTAATCATCATCTATGCGCTGTTCTGGTTCCTTTTCCCGGCGATGGGCGAAACGGTTTTCTGGCTGTCGGGCGCGACGAATTACCTTTGGATGGCGTGCCTGTGTCTATCTTTCATGCTGCCGTATGTCCGTTATTACCGCGGTGAATCACGTCTGCGCGACAACGCTGCGGCAGTCGTGCTGATGTTTGTTTTCGGCATTTTTGCCGGTGTGACAAACGAAAACACCGGCGGCGCAGTGCTCTATATTCTGTTTATTTATTTCTTAATGTGCAGGAAGGATAAGCTGCGTATTCCGAAATGGGCTGTTTCGGGTATTGTGGGGCTTGTTTTGGGTATTACCTTTCTTGTTGCGGCACCCGGAAACGCGCATCGGGCGGCAAACATAGAGCAGGGCTCCGCGATAAACTTTTTCAACAGCATCTATAAGCTTTATTATGTTGTTTCCGTTCTGCGCGACGGCACCATTTATCTCGTGCTCGCGGTACTGCTGCTGACTGTTGTGATTATCTTTAAAAGCCGCGCAAGCGAAGCGGCCAAAGCCGTCACCAACCGCTCCCTTGCCTTTCTCATCGGCGGATTGATGTCAAGCTTTGTTCTGTTGTTGACACCCGAATACAACGACAGGGCATATCTCTTCGGCATCCTCCTTGTCATCGTTTCGTTCCTGATTGCGGCCGACCAGCTTGTAGCTGCGTCAATTGGTTCGAGTGTCCGAAAGAAATCACTGCCGCCAAAAATTGTTCTTTATATCTCTACCGCCGCAGTGTTTGTCTTTTGTTCGCTGTCCATGCGCTCGGTTTTTCTTGAATTTGTCGTGATGGATAAATTCAACCGTTACGAATACACCTGCTTTGAAAAAGCAAAGACCGACGGTAAAACCGAGGTTACCATCGACAGAATTATGTACCGCGAAAGCGACTACAACATCAACGACTTTGTTAAAAATATCGGTCCGTCCGATGACGACTATATTAACCTTTGGCTCGCGCGGTATTACGGTTTTGACAAGGTTCACTGCGGTAAGGAAATTAACTCGCTTGAGGAACTGGGGCTGAATTGATAAGCGGGTACCGTCCGGTACCTTTTAATATATAATTTTATGCCTCATGAAAGGAAGAAACATAATGAAGCTCGTTCTCGCAATCGTAAACAATGACGACAGCGCCGTTGTGGTATCGGAGCTGACGCACGAAAACTATATCGTCACAAAGCTGTCCACAACCGGCGGCTTTCTGATGGTCGGCAACACGACGCTGCTAATCGGCGCGGAGGACAAGGATGTACCGCGCATTAAGGAAATCATTAACCGGTTTTCGCAGACACGAAAGTGCGTCAAGCCCACCAGCGCCACGCTCGGCAGAGGTCTGTCCCCAAACGGTCTCGAGCATGAGGTGTCCGTCGGCGGCGCCATTGTTTTTGTTCTCGGCGTGGACGAAATGGAGAAATACTGAGCAAACAAGAGAGCAAATAAAGCTCGCCGAACAAGTTAGGCTTGTTCGGCGAGTTCGTTTATCTCATAATGACCGGCTCATTGCCCCGTAATTTCAACAACCGGATTGATTGACGTACAGGAGTCGCCTTTAAACTGCACATCGGTCTTCAGCCAGTAGCCGAGCTCAACCGGTTTTGGGTCATCGGCGAACACAAAATTCAGCGCAACAGCTCCTCGGATTGTTTCACCCAGCGTAAAATCCTGAACCGCGCCAAAATACAGTCCCTCATAAGCCGCCCTGTCGCTAAAGTCGAGCGTCTTGGTGCTCATGGCGGTGACGGCTTTAAAGATGTTTTTGTCCTCGTCCACGGGAGTTATCGCGACAAGACCCTTCGCTTCGGCCTCAAGTGCCTCGGCGGAGTAAATGACATTAGTAAACTTGCCGTCGGTATATTTTAGAATATGCAGATCCTCGTTTTGGTTTGTTTCGCCCCTGCTGATGAGCAGAGAAAGCGCCAGTTCCTTTTCGCCGTCGCCGTCGTAGTCGCTCATAAACACCTCGGGTACGGAAGTGGCGTTGAGATACTGCCACGCGAAATACTGTAGCGTTTTTTTATACTTGACAAACAACCCGAATTTGCCTGTGGCGTTGACGTCATATATATAGACGCCGTCGTCGGGCAGAGACGCGACAAGCGGATAGTCAACCGAGAAATAAACGTCATGGTCGGTCTGGAGCGTGTCTGAAAGCGCGTCCGCCTCAACGGTGACATCCTCCGGCACATCGACGAGCTTGTAGCCCCCCGAGCGCTTTGTGCAGCCGGAAACCGACAGCAGCACCATAACCGCCGCCATAACAACGCAGATATTTTTTTTCATAACGGTATCATTCCTTTGTCGTGTTATTCTCATTCTTTTTGAAAATGAACAGCTTGCTGAAAATGTAGTTAAGCACAACAACCACGACCTGAACGATGAGCTTCGCCGCCATCTCATTCATCAGCATAATGCTGACGAACAGGAACATCATGCCTGTGTCGATGAGTAGCGTCACCAGACGCGCACTGATAAAGCTTGTCAGTTCGCGGATAACCGTCGCCCGTTCGCGTGACTTTGAGTTAAACACATACAGCTTGTTTGCCACAAAGCCGAAGAACACGGCGCACAGCCACGACAGTACGTTTGAGTCGATATATGCGTAGTCTTGCCCTTTTCTGAACAATCCCGCGACGCCTTCCCAGCCTATAACCGAAAACAATCGGTTAAACAGCCAGAAGGTTCCGACAGCTACGACCGTAGTCAGTCCGCCGACAAACAGGTACATTATCATTTCCCTGTTGAACAGCTTGCCCAGCACCTTGTTTTCGTTTAGCACTTTATAAAGCCTAATGTGTTCGACCCAATTCCAAAATTTGTCCATTGTGCCTCCGAATAATTAAAGACTAATAGCGAAAGGTGAATGGCTTGAATAATTTCCAAGGGTTGCGGTAAGCAGCGCGAGGTAATCAGTCCACCGTGACGGTGCCGTCCTCGGTAACCGTAATTTTCATGCCGTCCTTGACGTAATCGAGGAACTCGACGCCGAGACTGTCGACGGCTACAATTGTTCCGTCCGTCCATACATCAGAGAGAATGACACCCGCCGCCGCGAGGGAGTCGATCGGCTGTGAGAACAGCATCGCGCTGGGCGCAATGCCTAAGGCACATACGCTGTACAGCACCATGCCGCCCGTCGTCGAGCCGATGGTCTGCGGCAGACAGAGTACCTTTTTTGTTAAGTTCTTGTTGTACAGGTCGGGGTTGTTCTGGTCGGAGCAGATGACCTCCGACGCCTTTTTAAGCGCACTTTTCTGGAAAGACGCAAGCGTGTTGACGCCCTGATGCGAAACCACCGCGTCCACCTTATCTATTATGCCCGCTACAACAGGGCGACCCTTAAATATTTTGCTCATGCTTAAAATCCTCCCTTCACCGCGACGGTTGTTATCTCATCGTCGGTTAAGTAACGCGCCGTGGTGTATGTACGCAGCTTGTTGGAGTTTGTTATAACCGGCTTTTTGCCGCAGAGCGGATTGTTCATATACATCAGCGGGCAGATGCTCGTCAGCTTGACGCCGAAGCCGGTCAGCTTATCGTATGCCGCTTTGTTTTCTTTTATGAACCTCTCAAGCACCTCGGGCGCTGTTGAAAGCACGACGGACATACCGACCTTTGACCTTCCCTGCTTTTTCAGCTCGTTTTCAAAGCGTCCCGTCCATTCGGCAAGTTGACCGAAGGTGAGGTGCGGGCAACCGATGAAGCAACGCACGGGCTTTGCGTCGGGATTCTTTTCCCACGCGCCGATTTTTGGGTAGCCGTTCTTGACGCGCTCAAGCTCCGCGTCGTCGATAACATAGGTCTTCGCGTCGTCGCGGACAAGCGCCGAGCCTAGCTCGACCGCTTCGGGCGTCAGGTTCTCGACGTGATAAAGCCCGACCGCGCCGTTTGACGCAGTGGCCGCGCCCATATCCTTGAAATAAGCCTTAACCGTGTCGTTAAGCTCGTTACCGATAAATTTATCCAGCCCCTGGATGAACGGCACATCCTCCATCACCTTTTTGCCGATGGCGGAGCCGAGGATTTGCGCCTCCGGCTTTTTCGTCGTCTTGACCTCGATAATCCATTTTGCTTTTCTGCCCTCATCGGTGAGCAGGTCAAACTCGGGCACCTTGCCAAGAATCGAGCCGAACAGCTCAATGATGCCGGAGTTCCTGTTACAGCGCGCACCTAAGACGGAGTTGGCGTAAACGACGGCCGACGATTCTGCCCACGAGAGAACGTCGCCCTTTTGGGGTGTATTTCCCACCTCGTCGAGATAGCACGTACAGGTGAACGACTTTGGGCTCTTGAGACCGACCTTTTGAAGCTGAGCCTCGTAGGGCGTCTGCATACCGTATATAACCTTGTTGAACACCAGCTTTTCAAGCAGGTTGCATTTAACGTTTTCATAATCAATCGGTCGCGGGTCGACGGTGAACGTTTCGTCGACCTTTAGTCCGGCGGCAATCAACTCGTCCATGATGCTGAAAACAGGCTTGAGGACGGAAATACCGAAGCTCGTGACAAGATGACCCTTGCCGGTGACGGGGACAAACCTTTGAGCATTAAAAGCGTCGCCGTATAGTACGAGTGATTTCATCACTTTAGCCAACGCTTCGCCCTTTGAGCCGTTGAGGATATTTTCCTCTTCGGGTGTCAATTTCATGTTATATTTCATTTTTAAGACTATATGATATTCATCGTTATAATGATGAATAATTTCCCTTTCTTTTTTTTATTACCGCCGTGATACGGAGGCAATGGCGGGCAGGCTTTCGACCTGTCCGCAATTTTTGAGGGTTGAAATGTTCGCTTTCTTCCCTTATAAGTTCAGCGCGCATCTGTAGCCCGCCTTCGTCGCCTCAAAGACCTTGCCGCCCTGGAAGCTGTCGCCGATGTTGTAGACCTCGGCTGTGTTAAGCTCTTTTTGGAGCTTTAAAAACAGACTGTCGTCTGGACAGCCGCCGCCCGCGAGAACGACGAGATCGGCAGGTACAAATTCCTCGACGCATTCGTCCTTGATTTTAGGCGCGAGCGGGTTGAGGATGTTTTCGGGCAGAATCGGGTTCCACGACAGATAGGGGTCGGGCACCGTCTTTGAGCGGTTACAAAGCACCTTGACACCGCCGTTTCCCGCGACACCGCCGCCGCCGAACGCCGTGAGCTTTGTACAGTTCATGAGCTTGATACCCGCGTCGTACATATATTTGAGCAGGTAGCCCCGGTTTGCGGTGCAGACATGGTTCATAAAGTACGGCGTCATCTCAACAACAGTGACCTCCTTGCCCATCTCCTTATTGAGGAAATAAGCCGTCTCACAGCCGACAACGCCGCCGCCTATCACGACAACCTTCTGTGCCGGTTTTGCTATATTGGGATTGTCAAGCAGCTCGACAGCCTGGCAGACATTCGCACCCTCAATGCCGGGCAGTTTGAACATAAAGTCCTTTGTTCCGACAGCTACGACTATCTTGTCGAAGCCCTCGGATTTTAACAGCTCCGGCGTCGCCTCGGTGTTAAGCTTGACATCGAGGTCGTAGTCCCGCACCGTGCGCAGACAAAGGTTTTTAAGATAGTCGAGGTAGTTTGCTACGTCGAACTTGATTTTCGGCACACTGCCTGGATTGAGGCGTCCGCCGATACGTCCGCTCTTTTCGAAGAGCGTGACCTCGTGACCCCTCTGCGCGGCGGTGACGGCGCACACAACTCCCGCCGGTCCGCCGCCTACGACGGCAATCTTTTTAGGCGCATCGGCCTTCGGCGGAACCTCCGGGAAAATCTCCTCGAACGCCGTTCTCGGGTTAACGGCGCACTGCGGGTGCCCGCCGTCGACGAACTCGTTGATACAGGCCTCCTGACAGCCGATGCAAGGGGTGATTTCGCTCACTCTGCCTGTCCTGACCTTGTTGGGCCACTGCGGGTCGGCCAGCAGCGGACGGCCGAGCATTACCATGTCGCAAAGGTTGTCTCGCAACGCTCTTTCGGCGAGGTCGGGATAGCCGAGCTTGCCCACGGCGACGACGGGGACAGGGACTCCCGCGTTAGAGAGAATATTATTCTTTGCGAAGTAGTCCTTTGCGATTTTCGCGATGTCGAGGAAGCAGCCCGGCGGCATTGATCCGGGCGGATGCGGAAGCCACCAGTTGTCGTAGCAGCCGAGGTCGACGTCGAACATATCGACGCCCGCCGCGACAAGGTTCTTCATATAATCGAGCGTCATCTCGATGGTTCTGCCGTTTTTAAACTTTTTAAGTTCTTTTTTGTCCATCTTGTCGCCGTAGGTCTCGTTGAGGGCGAGGGACAGGTCTATACGGTACATTATGGGATAACTGGGGTTGGTACGCTCTCTGATTTTCTTGACCGTGTCTATGCCGAACGCCTGCCAGTCGGAATAACGTCCGAGCTTGCGGCGGTTAAAAGCGGGATTCGTCATCTGCTCCAGCAAATAACCCTCGTGGCCGTGGAGATAAACGCCGTCGAGACCCATCGCCTTAGCGTCGGCGGACGCTTGTCCAACATTATTAATGAGTTTGTGGATTTTTAACGGCGTTAAGGGCATACAAGGCACCTGCGGCATATACCAGCTCGGGTTGACGGAGGCGGAATTCGGGAACTTCATCTCGTTGACGAGGCACTGCGGGTTGCCCACTCTGCCTAAGCCCGCCGTCAGTTGGATGAAAATCCGTGCGCCGTAGGCGTGGCAGCCCTCGGCGAGGTCGCGCCAGCCGGCAAAAACGGTGCGGCTCCTGTCGATTCGCGGGAAATAAGACAGCTTGCCCAACTCGGTTACAGAGTTGTCGATACCGTGGGAGACGGGAACCAGACCCGTTGTAATAAGTCCGACGCCGCCCTTCGCGCGCTCCATAAAATAGGCAAGCATCTTCTCATTGGGGCGACCAGTTTCCTCGCACATGGAGATGTTGCCCATTGGCGCCATGACGAGCCTGTTTTTCACCGTCATCCGGTTGATACGGATGGGCGAAAAAATCGCGTCGTAGGGGTAAAGCTCAGACGACATTTTTCCGTCGCTCAGTGTTTTTCCGTCCTTGAACCAGTCGGCATAAAAATCGACCAGTTCCTGAACTTTTTGATCCTTGTTCAAAAATATCTCTCCTTAGGGTTAATATAATGAATTTTCTTACCTCTTATTTCATACTTCTAATACAGGGCGTACATCCGGCTGTAAACTCCTCCGCTTCGAACAAGCTCGTCGTGGCAGCCCTGTTCCTCTATTCCGTTTCGGTCAACACAAGAATGCGCTGGCGCTTTATATAGGGCAGGATTTTTAATCAGCTCAGCGTTGCGGTCCATCCGCCATCACGGTGCTTTTTCATATGCTTCTCCATTATAAACAATTGGTTTGATTATAGCACATGTTTGTCCTTTTGCATGGATAAAAGAGAAAATTGTAGTTATTTGTTATCCGAAAGTTGTTAGAGCTTACGGAGAATAAGCATTGCCACACGATGGGGAACGTTAAACCTCTCGGGCGCGGTGTTTAAATAAGCGACATGCTCCGCTTCAAACGCCGCGATTTCGTCTGTGCCCAGCGTGGACGCACCGATTCCGCGGCAAGCTTTCATTCTGCCGTTCCAGTTCTCCCGTGTAAACGATACATCGACGTCAAAACCAATCTTATCTTCGACCTCGAACAGACCCTTAATGTCTTTCGGGACAACAATATCGCTTCTCCTCATTTTTGCGCCTGTCCAAGACGGATTGTATTTCAACACCAGTTGCTCACTAAACCGCGCAATATCGCTTTTGTCGGGAATCCAGTCCATAAACATGATACAGAAACGTCCGCCGTCCTTCAAAACACGGTGTATAATCGGCATTACGACCTGCCTGTCAAAATACATGAAGCACTGACACGCCGTAACTGTATCAAAAGACTTGTCCTCTAAATCAATATTTTCCGCAGACGATACGATATATTTAATATCCATGCCTGCTTCCTCGGACAATCTTTTCGCCTCGGAAATCTGGTTTTCGGAGATATCCGCACCGACGAACTTCGCGCCGTATTGATACAGGTTTCGGGGAAGCACGCCGGTTCCGGTTCCCAAGTCCAGCACATTCTGTCCCTTTACGCAAAGACCGAGATCAATTATTTTATTGTAAAAAGCCTCGGGGTATATGTCCCTGTATTTTGCGTAATCCTTTGAGGTCTGCCCCCAGTCAAACGCCTTTCCCATATCAATGTTTTTGTTGGTTGTCATATAAAACACCTCTGTTTTGTTTTCCACATTGTAACACAGACAATAGCTTTATGCTACCGCCTCTTAAGGAAAATGAAATACGCAGACTTGCCGAACGGCAAATCCGCGTATTTTGTCTGGTGATCCATCGGAGATTCGAACTCCGGACACCTTGATTAAAAGTCAAGTGCTCTGCCAACTGAGCTAATGGATCGCTTGTAAAGCGCTAAAATATAATATATGATTCGCAGAACGTTGTCAAGGGTTTTTTTGCACTTTCGCGGGCATTTTGTTCATTATTCCCGATGACAGACAAAATCATTCATAAAAACAACCCCCTCGGCATACTATTAGTGATACGTCTGCAAGGGAGGTCTTTTATTGAAAGGCATCGTTGAAGAAAGAGCCGTCGACCTTGGTGAATATATCGTTGAAAACAAGACGACTGTGCGCGCGGCCGCAAAAAAATTCGGAGTAAGCAAATCCACGGTACATATGGACGTCTCACAGCGGCTTCGCAAGCTTAATCCGCAGCTTTACAATGAGGTGCGCGAAGTGCTTGACATAAACAAGTCGCAGCGTCATATTCGCGGAGGTCTTGCCACAAAGGAAAAATACAAGAAATAGACGCTATAAACCCCGGCGTGTCCATCTTGGCAAAAGCACCGCATCACACACGTTGATGCGGTTGTTTTTGTTGCCTTTTCTATTCTGATGTGACCGGAAGACCGAAGTCCTTAAGCATCTCGTCAAGGCCGTTATAAACGGGTTCGGACGAAAGGAATTTTTCCGTCACCTCGTCAGCGTTGCCCGTCTGCTTCAAAAAAGCGTCGTACCGCCAAAGGTTCCGTTTGACTCTCGGCTCGTAAAGCCAGAAAAATTCGCGCATGATGTTTTGGTCGGGCAGCATTTTTGTTCGCTCGTAGTATTCGACGGCAAGCATTTTTGCCTCAGCTGTCTGTTGTCTTTTTCGCGACTCAAAGTGCTCCCCGACGGATCGAATGACGCGTGCCGGATTTCCAACTGCAACGCAGTTATCGGGTATATCCTTTGATACAAGACTGTTTGCCCCGATGACGACATTGTTTCCGATTGTAACACCGCCGAGAACCGTCGTGTTCATGCCTATGAAGCAGTTGTTTCCGATTTTAACCTTTCCCGCCGAGCCGAGAACCTCCCCGAAGCACCGTTCGAGCACCATTGAGTCTGCGCCGTGGGTCAGCAGGGTAAATCCCGCGGTTATCTGAACACAGCTTCCGATATCGATAAGGAAGGGTCTTGTGATGTCGACGTTTGCCGTTTTCGGGTCGTAAAAGGTTGTATACTCACCGATAAGCATACCTAACCCGCGTAGATATTCAATGTATTCGGCGCTTGTGTTTTTCGGTCCGTAAGCCATGCGATACGCAAACTGTTTGATTTTATAAACCATGTTCATATTTGCGTTAACTCCCTTCCTTCTGTTATCTCTTGTTTCCTTGTTTTTGTTTCATCGGCCGGTACGTTCTTGGCATGTGCCAGTTGCCTTCTCATTTCCTTTGCCGCCGCTTTGACGGCGGGTGTCGACCGATACCCCGCCTTGAGGCAAACCGTCGTCTCGTCCCACAGTGCATAAAAAGCGCATTTAAGGTCGCATTTATCCGAAACCCCGGCCTTTGCTTTGTAAACCTCATAAAGACCGAATTTATCGCCTGTCAAACTTTTAAGCCGGAACAGTTCATAATCCCTGTCGGCATACAGTGTGTTCGTCGCACCGACAAACGCCGTCGGGAGAAAGGTCTTTGGATCCGCCATTATATTGTTTACGATTAAACCCCCGTGTATCAGCACCGCGGTAGCCGGCGTATCTGAAAACAGGTCGTCGAAGCGCTGCCACGCATCCTCCATCGCGTCAAGCGTCCTCATGTCAAAGCGTCCGTTCTTCGCCTTTTCGCGCGCGCGCCGCAAAACGACCTCGGCCATCGGCTTGTAGTACGCCGCCCAGTTGTCAAAAACGGGATGCTCGGCGATGCCGAATTTATCGCCCGTGTTAGCGTGGAGTGAAATCAGCGCGTCGGCGACAAGTCCGGCAAAGCGTTCTTTCCGCGCTCTGTTTTGATGTAGAAAGTGCCTGTCCGAAAACACGTTGCAGCCTCGGACGAGTTCCATGCACAGGCAGCTTATGGGCACCTCCGGCGTAGCCGCGCTTGTGAAATAAACCTCCGGCACAGGTACGGATAATAGTTTATTGAGCAGCATAAGGTTAAAGGCCTCCCGCTCCTGCATCCCCCTTGTTGCGTATACCTTGACAGCCGCCGCAAACGGAGGAACGTTCATCGCAACGCCGAAAATCTGACCGGAAGCGCCGCCGCCGAGAACCTTGCAGCCGGTTACGACGCACCTGAAGTGCTCCTCAACCGTCAGCGCGACGTGCTGTTTTGTTTCGTTAAGTCCGGCGTTTTTCATGCGTTTCCGTTCCCGTCCAAGTTTTACTTCAAAGGGAGCCGTTGCGCGCAAAACGCGAAACGGCTCCGGTTCTATTTCCTGTTTGACGCGTCGCCCGTCAGATAATTAACAGCAGCATCGCAAAGCCGCCGCCAAGGAACATCAGGCACAACGCGATGAATATCATCAGCACAAAGCCGATGAAGCCCGCTGCCGTTAAAACACCAAAGGTCGTTTTAATCGCCATGGTGTTCTCGGCTTCGGAAATATCCTGCCAGATGATGCTTACATCATTGCCCTCGATATAGAACTTGTCGTGAATCAGCGCCTGCTCCGTGCTGCATCTGATGAAGCCGCAGTCAACAAGACCCTGCGCAAATAACCGCGTCATTTCCTCATCCTTCATGGTAATGGTTGTCGTCATGCGCAGCTCATCGGCCGGTTCAACGTCGTTGAGATGACCCGCCTTAAAGCCCGTGCACCACCAATAGTTACCGTAGGGACGCTCAAGCTCAAACACATAATTACCGTCGTCCTCATAATCATGATAGAGCGACATCGTCATGTCGAGCCAGTTCTCCTGCTCGGGGCACTTGAAGTGAGTAAACGCGGTGACCTCTTTGTCGGACATCTCCTTGGTATAGACACCAACCTCGCTGCCGTAGAACAACAGACCGTACTGTCCCTTCCAGAGCTGAATCATCCAGTCGAGGTCGTTGTATCTGAAATAAACGCGGATGTAATCGTATTCAAGCAGGATATACGGTGAAACCAGGTCGTACAAATTGTAAAACCCGAAATAGTCCTGCCAGCAGTCTTTGTCGTCGGTGTAATAATAGTCGTCCTGATAGCTGTAGCGGTAACCCACGACCTGTTTTCTTTCAAATCTGTCAAGGAGAAAATTGCTGCTTCTGACGCAATAAATCACGAATGTATCGGAGATACCGAGCGCGGAAACTGACGCGGTGATGGTGGAGCGTCCGATTGAAACACCTGTGACGAGACCGTTTTGGTCAACCTTCGCGACGCCTGTATTCGACGAGCTCCAGTTAATGGTGTAGCTGTTTGAATCCGCCGTGACGAGCGTCGCCGTCATCTGAACAGTCTTGTTTTTGTTGACAGACATTGATTCAGAGGAAATGGTGATTGAATTAGCCGGGGGCGGATCGTCGTCGGCCACTGCGAAAAATATAGTGCAGCTGGCAAAAATTATAGCGGTCGTCAGCAAAATCAGGCTTCTTTTCAGGTGTTTCTTCATATACGCCGTTCACTCCTTAATATCTAATCGGATTATTAACCAAATCATTATACATTATAGTTCGTTTGTTGTCAATATATGCCACCCTGTCCGTCTTATTCGCCGGTTTCACCTCGATAGCTCTCGGCGAGGTCTGCGGAGAAGTTGCTTTCGACAAAGAATTTCGTTGTTGTTCCCCCTCCGTCCGCCGGAGCGGGTGTCTGAGCACCGCTTTCTGCCTGTGTTTCTGTTTCCGTCTCAGTTTCTGTCTCGGACTCTGTCGGAAGCGTTGCAATCGCCGCCTCAACGGCCAGCCTTGCGTTGACAAGCGGGTAAACATAGTCTTGAAGGTTCTCATAGAAATAGACAACTGTGTTATAGCGGCTGTTTTGAGGTGAACAGACGATATCGCGCACCTGCGCGCCCGACAGCGCGGGATTGACTGACCAGACGAGCGCGGCAATGCCCGTTACGACAGGTGCCGACATGGACGTGCCGGATTTGTAGCTGTAATAACCGTTTTCCGCGGTGTCGCAGCTGAAAACCCAGCTACCCGGCGCACAGACATCGACCGTGTCGCCGATATTTGAAAACGACGACTGGTAATAGCTTTCTCCGTCGCGGACATTGACGGCGCTGCCTACAATGATGATTCTATCAAGCACATCTTGCTTTGAGACGCGCGACAATCCGACAAAGCAGTTGTCCTCGCGGATACAGGCAAACGAGCCGTTATAGTAGGCGTCGCATGGGTCTCCCTCGTCGCCGTCGCCGTTGCCCGCCGACTGGATGACCACAAAATCATAGCCCCGCGCGAGCAGACGCGATATGACAAGCGAGAAAAAGCCCGCCTCAATATCCATACCGATGTTCCAGAAATATTCGTATTTCTTTTCAAACGAACCGCTTGAACCAAGCGAAAGATTGATAACCTTCGCTCCGCTTTTGACGAGCGCTATAAAGCCAGTTACAATGCGCTCCTCGTTGACCCAGTGCTGGTCGTCGCTGTCAGCCTCCCAGTCGACGCAGACAAGCTCCGCCTTGTCGCAGATGCCCGTGATACCCTTTTGATTGTTTGCCTTTGCCGCGATGATTCCGGCAACATGCGTCCCGTGGGACGACGGCGCGCTGCGGCGCTCAAACCACCTTGACGGGAAGGATATTTTACCCGCAAGATCCTCGTGTGCAGTGTCGAAGCCGCCGTCAAGGACGCCGACCTTGATGCTGTTGAAATAGTCGCCGTAATCCCACGCGCTCACCGTCTCGGTCGCCTCAAGCCACCAGTTGCCGCCGTCGGGAGCGCTTTCGTTCCAGCCGTAGGCCTCGTCACCGCCGCCGGAGTTCGTCCACGGGTCGTCCGGCACCGCCGCCTCATGACGCTGGAAAGCCATGTTACACACGGCGAGCGCCACGTCGTCGCGCTGTGTCAGCGTCTCACATAAGAAGTTGAGTTCGTCAAAAGGACGCGCATCGATTTTTATTTGATATTGGTTTAAAATGGCCGTATAGCCTACCACAGTTCCGCCGATTTCGGCGAACAGGGAAAGCTTGTTAAGAATCGACACGCCGTCCTCAAATAAAATCAGCACCTCGTCGGCGATATAGCCCACCTCGCCTGACAATCGCTCAACATCTTGCGCACCCGCGTCACGGTAAAAATCCGCGCCGCCCGCGTTGACAATATTTAATGCATCGACCTCAAGCGCCGCCTGCTTGAGCTGCGCGTGCGTTTCTGCCTCAAAAACGTCGCTTGTCTGCTTACAGACGCTTTGCGCCGACGCATTCAGTGACCGAAGAGACGCGTCGAGCGTTCCTTTGCCTGTCGTCAGCCCCGGACGGATTAAAGCCACCGCAAAAACAACGGAAAGGAAGACGCACAAAAGCGTTTTTAAAAACTTCATCGTTAAACCTCCTCCTTTTCTTTGATCCTCGATGTGTAAATTCACTTTTGTAGAGAAAAAATTGACATCAATTTTTACTTCCTCGCGGGGCAAGATAATCTTGAAATTAAGTGAAAGGGATGAAAATTAATGAAGAAAAGCGGTACCTCAAGCATCGCAAAGGGCATCGGCATAGGTATGGCACTGGGCGGACTCACCGGAGCAGTGAGCAGCTCCGTCATGAACAGAGGCACGATGAAATCGGGCAAAAAGACGGCTGCGAAGGCCATGCGCACCGTCAGCGATGTGCTCGACAACATTCAGTATATGATGAAATAACATCGGTTTCATTTTTGCGGAGCGGCTAAAACCGTTCCGCTTTATTAATGTGTTTACATAATTCTCTTTGCCATCCAGATGTCCGGCTTCCCGATGCCGTTTGCGTCGGGTATCACACCGACGATGGTGTAGCCAACCTTTTGATAAAATTTGTACGGGTGTGAGCGCAGGTTTATTATGTTTTTTATTTTTTCAAATGTATCCTCATATAAATCGGTTCCGGAAAGAGAGGTTCTGCCGAGCTCGTCGTCTGTGCCGAGGTACATCGTGATACAGCCCTTTTGCGCGGCCGCTCTTTCGAGCGCGGCGACAAGTGCCGTTCCAACTCCCTTTCCCCTGTGGCTTTCAACCACCGCAAGCGGGTGCAGTTCCCAGCCGGTGGTCTCATATTGCGGCATTGCCCCAATAAAACCAACCAGATGACCGTTCTCGACGGCTAACATGGCGAGCTTCCCGTCCTCGAGTATTGATGCCATTTCAGCTTCTGCACAGTCGGTGTAAGCCTGCGGAAAGCACGACACTAAAAGCCTTGCGGCTTCCGATATGAGCTGTGTGTTTGATTTGTCAAAGGGTTGTACGTTCATATTTACCTCGCTTTTATGTGACTAAATAAAACGTTTTATTCCTCAACCCCGCCTAGCGCGGCAGCGATGCGTCGCAAATCCTCCTTGTCGTTGAAGGCGATTTCAAGCGTTCCTGTGTCGTTTTTTCCGGTGACAACCTTAATTTTCCGACACAGCGCGTCTGACAGCGTCAGCTCGACCTCATCGAAAAAAGCCTCTCTGCGCGGTTGCGCGACAGGCTCTTTTTTCTTTTTAGCTGCCGCTTTCGCGAGGCGCTCAACCTCGCGTACCGACAACCCCTTTTCTATAATTTTTTGAGCCGTCTCAAGCATTTGCTCCTCGGTTTCAAACGCCAGCAGCGCCCTTGCGTGACCTGCCGAAATACTGCCGTTTCCGACAAGCGACAGAATAACCCGCGGCAGCTTTAAAAGCCTTAACGCGTTAGCTACGGCGGGACGCGACTTGTCGACGCGCTCGGCAGCCTCCTCCTGCGTTAACGAGAACCTGTCCATCAGTGTTTTAAAGCCCTGCGCCTCCTCAAGCGGGTTTAAATCCTCCCGCTGAAGATTTTCAATAAGCGCGAAAGCAGCCGCTTCCTCGTCGGTCATTTCACGCACAACAACAGGCACCTCCGTCAGCCCCGCAATCCGCGCGGCGCGCCAGCGGCGTTCACCGGCGACGAGCTGATAACCGTCCCCCGACAGAGGCCTGACAAGCAGCGGTTGCAAAACACCGTGCCTCGCGATGCTGTCGGCAAGTTCGGTTAAAGCCTCGTCGTCAAACGTCTTACGAGGCTGATCCCTGTTAGGCTCAATGTCCATCAGCTTGAGCTTGACGGCGCTTACCGCGCTTGTTTCCTCCGCGGAATTATCTACAAACAGCGCGTCAAGCCCTCTGCCCAGTCCGCTCTTTTTAGCTGTCATACCCGTCCACTCCAGTTGTCTTAATTTCGTTAACGCCAATATATTCCTTTGCCAGCTCCAGATAAGCCGACGTTCCTTTTGAATATTTATCGTAATAAATCACGGGCTGACCGAAGCTCGGCGCCTCGGAAAGCCTGACGTTTCTCGGTATCGTTGTAGCATAAACCTTTTTAGGGAAATACCGTTTAACCTCCGTCACAACCTGTTGGGTTAGATTCAGCCGGCCATCGTACATTGTCAGAAGCACACCTTCAAGTTCCAGCATCGGGTTGTAAAGCCTTTTTACCTGCCGTACGGTGGACATCAGCTGTGAAAGACCCTCAAGCGCGTAAAATTCGCACTGAATCGGCACAAGAAAGGTGTCGGCGGCACACAAGGCGTTGAGTGTAATCAACCCGAGAGACGGCGGACAGTCGAAAAAAATATCGTCGAAGTCGTCCTTTGATGGTGCTAAAATCGTTTTGAGCTTCGCCTCGCGCTTTTCCGCCTCAACAAGCTCAAGCTCCGCTCCGGCAAGGCTCATGCTCGACGGCAGGATAAATACATTGTCGTAAGCGGTTTTAATAATCGTTTCCGAAACAGGCGTCGCGGAAATCAGCGAATCGTAGGCCGATTTTTGAAGCTGTCGCTTGTTGACACCGAAGCCGCTAGTCGCGTTGCCCTGAGGGTCGATGTCGACAAGCAGCACCCTGCGTCCGAGCGAGCCGACAGCCGCGGCAAGGTTGACAGCGGTCGTCGTCTTGCCGACACCGCCCTTCTGGTTTACAATCGCAACAGTCTTGCCCATTAAACATGTATCCTTTCAAAAATAACCATGATAGTTAATTGTATCATAAATTAAGACTGCTGAAAAGCCTTTTTCGACAGGAATCTGACATTTTTATCAGGTTTTATTTAATTATATGTCCTATGGTTTTATGTTTCACGTGAAACACCGAAACGGTCTTTTTACCTCTTACCTAAGAATGTACTGCATATAACAGCAGACGGGCAGACCTTTCGGTCTGCCCGTCTGCTGGATGTGGGGTGTGAAAGAGAAAGATATGGTTGGGTTTAGGTGTGGGTGGTTTAAGCGCCTTTGTTTTTTGCCCTTACAGTGTAGCCGACCGTTTTCGGAATCCTGACGACATACTCGATGTATTCCTCCGTCTCGCTTTTAGCCGAGTCGGCATCGATTCCGGCGCGCCGCATAGTGTCGACGGCGTGGTTTAATGTGTTGACAAACAATCTTATATCCTTAAAGAGCTTGAGCGGCGGTTTCTTAGGCGATAAACCCTTCTCAAGCATCTGCTCGATAAGCCTTTCCGTTTCGGCGACATTAAGACGCCTGTCTGTGATGATGGAGAGCGCGCGTTTTTGCTGCGCCTCGTTTTCGAGTTTCAAGAGGGCACGAGCGTGACGTTCCGTTAACCCGGCACGTTCGGCCTCATAACGGATTTCGCGCGGAAGTTTTAAAAGCCGCAGCTTGTTCGAAATGGTGGATTGTGCCTTGCCGAGTCTCCGCGCAACGGTTTCCTGGCTTAAGCTGAATTCGGTCATCAGCTTTGCGATGGCGTCCGCTTCCTCAAAGAAACCGAGATCCTCACGCTGAAGGTTTTCGATAAGCGCGTAGATAGCCGACTTTTCGTCACTCGCGTCCATCACGATGCAAGGAATTCTCGCGAGCCCGACGATTCTGGCGGCACGCAGTCGGCGTTCACCGGAAATTAATTCGTACTTGCCGTCCTCACGTATTCTTACGTTTACGGGCTGAATAATACCATTGAGGCGTATGCTTTCGGCCAAGCCCTCCAGTTCGTCGCAGTCGAACCGCTTACGCGGCTGATGGATGTTGGGGACAATATCCTCGTGCGGAACAAGAAGGATTTGTCCGCCGCTTTTGACTCTGTCGAGTGGCTTCAAAAAAATCCCTCCCGGTGCGTCGCCTTGTGTTCGCTTCCGTTGAACACAGCATAGCACCGTAAAGGGAGTTTGTCCACATAAACCGTCCGACCTTTTCGGGGCGGTCTCGACAGCAGCGGCGGTTATCTGAGCGGCTGCTTCGCGATTTTTGCCGATGGTCTCGGATATTTTGTCGGAGTCTGCGATATCTTTCTAATTATAATAAGGCTTCTTTCGCTTCCGTCGGGTAACGTGAAGCGTTCAATTGACGTTTCACCGCCGCCGAGCAACTTAATGGCGCTTGCCGCCTGCTCCGTTTCCTCGTCGGCGCTCGCGCTTTTCATCGCGATAAACGTCCCGCCGAGCTTGACGAGCGGCAAGCAGTATTCCGTCAGCTCGCGCAGAGATGCAACCGCCCGTGCTGTCACAAGGTCATAACGCTCCCGATGAACGGCAGACTGTCCCGCTTCCTCCGCCCTGATATGGCATGTTTTAGCGGAGAGTCCGATTAACTCAAGCGTCTCTGCAACAAAATCAAGCTTTTTTTTCGTACCGTCTAAAAGCGTAATATTAAGGTCTGGTCGAGCAATCAGCATCGCAACTCCCGGAAATCCCGCGCCAGTACCTACATCCATCACCCGCGCGCTCTGCGGAAGTTCAACATAAGACAGAACAGAAAGGCTGTCGATAAAATGCTTGACAACAATTTCATCCGGCTCGATAATGGCTGTGAGGTTCATAACCTTGTTTTTTTCGATGAGTCGTTCGGCGTAAATGTCAAAGCTTTCGAGCGTCTTTTCGTCAAGCTTGACGCCGAAGCCCTGCGCGCATTCTTTCAGTTTTGATTCATCTATCATCCGTCGCACCCTTTTGTCTGTTTGTCCTGTCACACTTTTCAAGATATATCAGCAGTACGGTAATATCTGCCGGGCTTACGCCGGAAATGCGGGAGGCCTGCCCTACATTGGCGGGCTTGATCTTTGAAAGCTTTTCAACCGCCTCAAGCCTTAACCCCGTTATCATCTTATAATCAATTTTCTCCGGCAGTACGCGGCACTCAAGTCGTCGCATCTCCTCGACCTGCGCGAACTGGTGCTTGATATAGCCCTCGTATTTAAGCTCAATTTCAACCTGCTCAAACACCTCGTCCGGTAAATCCGGCCTTGTTACATCGAACGGCGCAAGCAACGCATAATTGAGCTGCGGTCTGCGAATAAGTTCTGTCATCCGTACGCCTGTGACAATCGGCGATGTTTCACGTGAAACAAGCAGGTCGTTGAGCGCCTCTGTCGGCGGAATAACAACCTTTTCGACGCGCCTCATCTCTGCCTTTATCATCTCAAGCTTTCTTAGAAATTCGTTGTGCCGCGCTTCTGAAATCAGTCCTATCTGATAACCTATTTCCGTAAGTCGCCGGTCAGCGTTGTCCTGCCGGAGAATGAGGCGGTATTCAGAGCGCGAGGTCATCATACGGTAGGGGTCGGAACAGCCTTTTGTAACAAGGTCGTCAATGAGTGTGCCTATATAGGAGCTTGCGCGGTCAAGAATAAGCGGTGCTCTGCCTAGTACCTTGTGCGCTGCGTTAATGCCCGCGACAAGCCCTTGTGCCGCCGCTTCCTCGTAGCCGCTCGAACCGTTGAACTGTCCCGCGCCGTAAAGCCCGTCGAAGCTTAAGAATTCCAGCGTCGGTCTCAGCGTTTGAGCGTCAACGCAGTCATATTCTATGGCGTAGGCGGTGCGCATTACCTGGCAATGTTCAAGCCCCGGAATGCTGTGCAGAAACGCGAGTTGTACGTCCTCCGGCAGTGACGACGATAGTCCTTGCAAATATAACTCGTCCGTATACTCGCCGCATGGTTCAATAAATATTTGATGGCGTTCCTTTTCGGCGAATCGGACAATTTTATCCTCAATACTCGGGCAATATCTTGGTCCTACACCCTCTATTTTACCTCCGTAAAGCGGAGAACGATGAATATTTTTTAATATAATGGCTTTTGTCTCTTCGTTCGTGTAGGTAATATAACAAGGAGTTTTATTTTCTATTTTTATATTATCTTCAAATGAGAATGACACAATGTGCTCGTCGCCGTCTTGTTGTTCTGTTTTAGCAATTTCTACGCTGCGTTTGTTAACTCGTGACGGTGTGCCCGTCTTAAACCGTCTTGTGAGTGCGCCAAGCTTTTTTAAAGACACCGCCAGTTCTGTGGCGGGAAACATACCGTCTGGACCGCTGTCGTAGGACACATCGCCGACATAGACCTTGCCGGCGAGGAAAGTACCAGTCGCGAGGACAACGCATTTAGCGTGGTAAACTGCTTCAAGCTTTGTTTTCAAACGCCATAAACCGTTTTCTTCCCGGGAAATATCAACAATTTCGGCCTGCCTCAGGTCTAGCCCTTCCTGACGCTCAAGAACAAGCTTCATATGCTCGGAGTAACGGCGACGGTCAATTTGTGCGCGCAGGCTATGGACAGCGGGACCCTTGCCGAGATTAAGCATCCGGCTCTGGAGAGTGTTCGCGTCCGCTGCTTTACCCATTTCGCCGCCGATCGCGTCTATTTCGCGGACAAGGTGACCCTTTGAGGTGCCGCCGATGGAGGGGTTGCAGGCCATGTTGCCCACCCAGTCGAGGTTGATGGTAAACACGCACGTCTTGCAGCCGAGCCGAGCCGAAGCAAGTCCCGCTTCAATTCCGGCATGTCCTGCCCCGATAACCGCAACATCATAATATTCCGCCGTATATTCCAAAGGTTTCACCTCCATTTTCAACTTTCATTTTACATTTTCAATTGTTCCCATATTTACAAAAGCTCTTCATACAACACACATCGCACTTAGGTCTGCGCGCGACGCACACCGCCCGTCCATGAAGCACACAGCGGTGGCAGAAGTCGTTGCTTTTTTCCGGCGGAAGAAGCTTTTTCAGCTCATGCTCTACCTTTTTCGGATCCTTTGTTTCTACGAGACCTATTAGGTTCGTGATTCTTATTAAATGTGTGTCCGCGACGACGGCCGGCTTGCCGTATATGTCGCCAACGATAAGGTTTGCTGTTTTGCGTCCCACGCCCGGGAGCTTCACAAGCTCGTCTATAGTATCTGGTATTACGCCGTTATATTCGTCTAAAAGTGCTTTCGCCATGGCGACAATGTCACGCGCCTTGGTGTGATAAAATCCGCATGAACGCACATATTCTTCTACCTCTTCAATTTCTGCGTTCGCGTAGTCCTCCAGTGTTTGATAGCGCGAAAAAAGCGCCGGCGTCACGAGGTTTACCCGTGCGTCGGTGCATTGCGCCGAAAGCCTGACGGCGACGAGCAGTTCAAACGGTTTAACTGCCGTCAGAGAGCATATAGCATCCGGATACTCCTTTTCGAGCGCGTTGACTGCCATTTTTGCCCTTTGCTTTTTTGTCATCGTTGTGCAACCCTTTTTGCCAAAGTCGCGGCGGAAACGGGGGAAATATACAGCTTCCCCGTCTCTTTGTTTTTTCCGCACAAAACAAAGGTCTTGGGAAGCTCATAGCCGACGGTGACAACCCGTCCGCTCTTTTCGGATTTTGACAGCGCGTCACGCGTGATCTTGGAAACCGTGGTGTTGTCAAGGTCGAAGATGCCGATTATTTCGCCGCTGTTTATAAACGTTTCCTGTCCGATATGTATATACATAAGCCTGTCCTTTTATCCCTCAATAACACATCCGTTTTCTACGCGGAATGTTTTGCAGCTTGTGAGCCTTGAAAAATGACCCGCATCGCAGCAGGTAATAAAAACCTGCCAGTCCTTTAAATATTCCGTAAGATAGCCCTGACGCATTCCGTCAAGCTCGCTCATTACATCGTCGAGCAGAACCACCGGGTATTCGCCGGAAACGTCCTTGATGATGTAGGCCTCGCCAAGCTTTAAGGAAAGCGCGCAAGACCGCTGCTGCCCCTGTGACGCGTAGCTTCGCGATGACAGGTCGTCGAGCCGGATTAAAAGGTCGTCCTTGTGCGGACCGACTGTGGTCATCAGCCTTCGGATATCGGCGCTCCTGTTTTTTTGCAGCGCTATAAAAATGTTTTCGACCATCTCATATTCGTCGGCGGCCTCGCTGCGGCTGCTTTGCAGATATTCAAGCTTCATTTGTTCGCGCCCGCCGGATATTTCTTTATAAATCTCTCCAGCGACCGATGCAAGATTGTCGACATAGCTTAATCTATATAGAGTAATTTTTGCGCCTGTTTTGGCCAATTCCTCGTCCCAGGCTGCCAGCGTTTCCTCGTCGGCCGAGCCCTGTGCTATCTGTTTAAGTAACGCGTTTCTGTTGGCGAGTATTTTTGAATACTTAATCAGATGCGACGCGTATGCCGGTCTTATCATGCTTACGGCGATGTCTAAGAACTTTCTGCGTTCCGACGGCGCGTCCTGAACAATTGAAAGCGAAAACGGTGAAAATACTACCGCTCGAAACTCTCCTAAAAACCGTCGCGGGCTGTCTTTCGGAATGCCGTTTAAAGAAAACTCTCTTTTTGAGCTGCTGATTCTTAGAGACGCTTCGTTTGACAGCCCCTGTGAATCAAAAAGAATTTTAACGCCGGCCTCTCGCTTTCCATTTTTAATCAGCTCGCTGTATTTGTGGGTGCGGAAGCTGTGGCAACCGGTGAAAAGCCAGATACTCTCAATAATGTTTGTTTTGCCCTGCCCGTTTTCACCGTAGATGACGTTAGTTCTTTGGTCTGGAAAAAGGCATATGTCTGACATGTTGCGATAATCTCTCGCCCTGTATTCGGATATCATCATGGCGCTTCCACTTTATAAATTACGTTTTCAAACTCGGCCTCGTCGCCTATGTGAAGCTTTTTACCGCGCTGTGTGCAAACTTCGTTGTTGACCCGAACCTCGCCGTTTTGAATGATGTTCTTTGCGTGACCGCCTGTCTGGACGGCGTCACAAAACTTTAAAAACGAATCAAGCCGGATAAAAGGTGTATTTATTTTTTTTGAGACAATTGTCTTTTTCTTTATATGGACGTTTATTTTCATATAACCGCCGGCCTTTCTCTTAACAGAACGGTTAATCAACCCTCGGACTTAATACGGACAGGCAATATAAGGAAAAGAAAGCTGTCTCCCTGAGGCGGAACAATCAAAATCGGCGCCACGGAACCGTTTAAAAGAATTTTAACCTCATCTGTGTCGCAAACCCTTAACGCCTCGATAAGAAAACGGTTGTTAAAACCTATATCTACGCTGCTTCCGTCGATGACTGCATCCACAACATCGTTTGCAGAACCAAGCGCCGTTGTGGATGAAAGCTTCACGGAATTATCCTTAAACGAGCAGCGCAGCGGACTTTTTATTTTGTCGGTAATAATTAGGGATATACGTTCGATGCTGTCGATGAATTTTTTATTATTAATAACTACCGTTGTCGAGCATTCAACAGGAATCGCCGAATTATAATTAAGAAATTCGCCGTCAAGCAGACGTGAGACGACGCTGTAGCTGCCGATTTCAAAAACAATGTGTTTTTTGCCCACTGAAATAGAAACCGTTTCAGTATCGCTGTTAAATAATTTAATTACCTCTGAAAGCGTTTTTGAAGGCACAATGAATGTCGAAGACTCTCCGCTGTAGTTGATGACCTCTTTGCGTATAGCTAGGCGGAAGCCGTCTACTGCTACAAGCTTAATCAGATTGTCTCCGATTTCAAACTTAATACCGGTATGAACAACCTTTGTATCGTTTGTAGCGACGGCAAAAATCGTCTGCCTTATCATTTCACGCAGTATTTCCTGTGAGACGACAATTGGGAATCCGCCAGTAACGGACGGCAGCTCCGGAAACTCCTTAGAGGAAATTCCGACCAGTGAAAACGCGGCACTGTCGCTTGTGACAGACGCCATCTGGCGCTCGTCGGACTCAATGCGCACCATATTACCGGGAAGTTTGCGCAGAATGTCGCAAAGAACTCTGGCGTTTAATACAATACCGCCGTTTTCCTCGACGCGAGCGCTCACAGAAGTGTTGATTCCGAATTCAAGGTCGTAACCCGTCAGAATTACCTCGCTACCGAGCGCTTTTAAATAAATTCCCTCGATAGCCGGAATCGCGTTTTTTGTCGATACCGCACGCTGGACATTTAAACAGGCTTCGGAAAGCACCGCTGTTTCACATATAAAATTCATACTGTTCAACCCTTTCATATCAGAAAACGCAAAGATATCATATAATATTTTATTAGTAGTAGCAGTAGAGCCGGTGGAAAATTTGGAAAACCTCGGCAGCCGTTCATTTGTAAGGAAAAACGGCGAGTCTCTCCGGTTGAAAATAAATGGATAACTTCAACATTTTAACAGGCTGTTATCTGGACTTGTTGAAACTGTTGAAATATGCCTGTTGAAAACTGAAAAACCGGTGGAAAAATTCAAATAATTTTTCTGCCCTCAATTGCTCGTGAAAGGGTGACCTCGTCGGCATATTCAAGGTCTGCGCCGACAGGCACACCGTAGGCTAAACGGGACACCTCAACACCAAGAGGCTTAATTAAACGTGACAGGAAAACAGCTGTAGCCTCTCCCTCGACGGTTGGATTTGTAGCCATAATAACCTCTTTAACCGCACTGTCGCTCAAGCGCGCAATAAGTTCCTTTGTCGTCAGATCCTCTGGACCGACACTGTTCAAGGGTGATATAACACCGTGCAGAACATGATAAAGACCGTTATATTCGCGTGTGCGTTCAATGGCCATCACATCACGCGGATCCTCGACGACGCAGATGATGCTTTTGTCCCTTGACTCATTTTCGCAGACGGCGCAGCTTTCGGAATCGGTGAGGTCGCAGCAGACGGGACAACGATGAATTTTTTCATGTGCTTCTGTGACAGCCGACGTAAAGACCGCCGCTTCGCTGCCTGTCATATTCAAGACGTAAAAAGCAAGCCGCTGGGCACTTTTGTGGCCAATGCCGGGCATACGCTCGAACTGGTCGATGAGCCGCGACAAAGGGGCAATTTTTTTTTCCATGCTACATCAGTCCCGGTATCGAAAGTCCGCCCTTCACGTCTTCAAGAGCTTTTTCCATCGCCTCGGCCGCCTTTCGAATGGCCTCGTTGACAGCGACGATAATCATATCTTGAAGCATTTCGATGTCTTCAGGGTCGACGACATCCTTTTGGATGTTAACGGCTACTAATTCGTGTTTGCCGTTGACAACAGCTTCGACGGCGCCCCCGCCGGAGGTAGCCGAAAATTCAGTAGCTTCTATTTCTTCCTGAACCCTCGCCATATCCTCCTGCATCTGTTGAATTTTTTTCATCATGTTGCCGTTATCGGCGTTTGGTATTCTTGCTTTCATTATATTTATCCTCCCGTTATTATTTACTGTAATCCGTCAATTTTTTCAATCAGCCTCGAAAGAGGGTCTGATGAAGCGTACTCATCGCTCTCCTTGCGGAAAACCTCAAACCTGTATTTTTGCCCTGTTACTTTTAAGGCAGCTTCCTCAAGCGCGGCGGAATAGGTCGGAATATGAAGAAACTGCTCAAAAGCAGCGTTAGCTGATTTTACAAAGACTATATTTTCCTTGAAGGTAGCGCTTGAATTAATAAGAATGCCGGACAGCGGACCTGAAATATCCTTGAGTGCGAGCAGAACCTCCGGCCAGGCTTTAAAAATTTGCGGTACGCCATATGAAGCACCGCTTTCAGTCATTTTTTGCTTAAAATCATCCTGCGGGTCAACGTCTTTTTCAGTCGGTTTTGTTTTAGTGTCCGGCGGTTCTTTGGAAAGAGGTGCTGCCGAATTATCGCTTAAATCGGCGGTAACCGTAACGACCGGCGTTTCCATTACCGGGGGAATATAAGCGGCGGCGGGTGATAAACGCACCCCATTTTTAACGGAAGCCTCAAGGTCGGACAGACGTTTTAAAATGGCCGAATTGTCGGTGCGAAGCGAAGCGCTGCAAAGCCGGATGACGGCCATCTCGGTTTCGGTGCGGCGGTCAAGCCCCTTGCGCAGGTTAAGCGCCGTTTCCTCAAGCACCGAGAGCGCGTAAAAGACAGCTTCAAGCGAAAAGCAGGATGCCTGTGTTTTAATTGCTTCAAGCTCGTCTTTTGAACAAATAATCAGGTTTTCGGGGGAATGTACGGTTTTAGCGATCATCAAGTTGCGAAAATGGTTGAGAAACTCAGAGCAAAAGCGCTCCATGCCGCAGGACTCACGGTTGAGTGTGTCGACAAGCGTTAAAGCCCCGGCGGCGTCACCGTTTTTGACGCAGTCGGCCATTTTAAAAAGATAGTCGCGCCCTGTGATGCCGGCGCACTCGCTAACTATATCTTCGGTTATTTCCGCGCCACGCGCCGAACAGCGGTCTAAAAGCGATAAAGCGTCGCGCAAAGCGCCGTCTGACAGCCTTGCAATAAGCGCCGCCGCTTCGCCAGTAAGCCGGAGATTCTCTTTTTCGGCAACATACAAAATCCT
Organism: uncultured Eubacteriales bacterium; assembly: GCA_964509145.1. Taxonomy (GTDB): domain Bacteria; phylum Bacillota; class Clostridia; order Oscillospirales; family Acutalibacteraceae; genus UBA1425. The sequence continues at coordinate 29,955 of CAZDWM010000001.1, forward strand.
CGCCGCAATATCCTCGGGCGGGATATGCTTAAAGTCGAAGCGCTGACAGCGCGACAGGATGGTTGCCGGAAGCTTATGAACCTCTGTTGTCGCCAAAATAAAGAGGACATATGAGGGCGGCTCCTCAAGAATTTTTAACAGCGCGTTGAAAGCGCCGATAGACAGCATATGAACCTCGTCGATGATATAAACACGGTACCGGGCTTTGACGGGCGTAAACGCCGCCTCCTCGCGCAAATCGCGGATATTGTCGACGCCGTTGTTGCTGGCGGCGTCAATTTCTATAACGTCAAGGACAGCACCGCTGTCAATACCCTTGCAGATTTCACATTGGCAGCAGGGGTTGCCGTCGACGGGAGCGAGGCAGTTGACGGCCTTGGCGAGGATTTTAGCGCAGGAGGTTTTTCCCGTTCCTCTGGAGCCGGTAAAAAGATAGGCATGAGAAAGCCTGCCGGACGCGACCTCATGCGCCAGCGTCGCCGTGACATGAGGCTGACCCGACACGTCGGAGAAAACCTGCGGTCTCCACTTTCTGTAAAGTGCCTGATACAAAAAAACGGCTCCCTTCAAAGCAGAAAAAAGCTCTGTTTTATAAAAACAGAGCAAATCTCAATCTTGGTCATGTGGCGGTAGGCGGACTGTGGCGCACGGAGCAAACCGCTTAATGCTGCTCGGTTCCCCGCCTGACATGGTTCACAGCGTTCCGCCGCACAGGACCCACACGCCACATGACCAAAACAAAGCTTTGCCCTGTTTGGAAAATTAAAAATAACAGATTTACTTGGCTATTATAATATATTGTATCAAAAAATGCAAGTTGTTTGATATAAAATATTTGGGAATTGGAGGAGAAAAATAATGCTTGACAGCGCGTGTTTTAAGTGATAAACTTATTCTAATTTCATAGTATAAAGCGTTGATGCAAACCGATTGTCCGTTTAGGCTTTTCAGAGAGTCCGCGCCGTGGCTGAAAACGCGGGTAAAGGCTTTGGACATGAGACCGTTGCGGAGCGTGCTCCAATCCCTCTGTGCTGAGGAGCGCCGTTTTGACCGCGTTAAGGTCGTTTGAGCGGCGGGATATTCCCGCAAATCGGGTGGAACCGTGGGGCTTTTAGAGCTTCATCCCAATTTTGGGATGGGGCTTTTTATTATTTTACTAATTTTTTACAAGGAGATAGATAAAAGTGATTAAGGTAACATTAAAAGACGGCGTTGTGCGTGAATACGACAATTGTGTGTCCGCTTTGGACGTCGCGAAGTCGCTCGGAGCGGGGCTTTACAAGGCGGCGTGCGTGTGTAAAATCGACGGCGTGACAGCTGACCTGCGTACTGAGCTTAACAGGGACTGTGCGCTTGAAATACTGACATTTGACGCCGACGAGGGCAAATACGCTTTTCGGCACACCGCGTCGCACGTTTTGGCGCAGGCGGTTAAAAGGCTGTTCCCCGAAGCGAAGCTTGCCATCGGTCCCGCCATTGACAACGGCTTTTATTACGACTTTGACGTCGAGGTGCCCTTCACACCGGAGGTGCTCGAAAAAATTGAGAATGAGATGAAAAAAATCGTCAAGGAGGAGCTGCCCCTTGAGCGTTTCGAGCTTGAGGCAGACGAAGCTTTGGCATGGGCTGAAAAAGGCGGCGAGGTTTACAAAGCGGAGCTTATCCGTGAGCATTCCGGCAAGGGCGAGAAGATTTCATTCTTTAAGCAGGGCGAGTTCACGGAGCTTTGCGCGGGTCCTCACATCCCCGACACGGGCAGGCTGAAGGCGTTCAAGCTCACATCCTGTACGGGTGCTTACTGGCGCGGCGACTCAAACAATAAGATGCTGCAAAGAATATACGGTACCGCCTATACAAAAAAGGACGAGATGGAAGCCTATCTTGCCGCCGTTGAGGAGGCGAAAAAGCGCGACCACAACAAGCTCGGACGGGAGCTTGAGCTGTTTACAACCTCAGACCTCATCGGTCAGGGGCTGCCGATACTTCTGCCGAAGGGTGCGAGAATTATCCAGCTGCTTCAGCGCTTCGTCGAGGACGAGGAGCAAAAGCGCGGCTGGCTGCTAACGAAGACGCCCTTTATGGCTAAGAGCGATTTATACAAGCTTTCGGGTCACTGGGATCATTACAAGGACGGCATGTTCGTTTTGGGCGATGAGGAAAAGGATAAAGAAGTTTTCGCGCTGCGCCCCATGACCTGCCCGTTCCAGTATCAGGCCTATCTCAACCGCGGTCGCTCCTACCGCGACCTGCCGCTGCGTTACAACGAGACCTCCACGCTGTTCCGTAACGAGGCCTCGGGCGAGATGCATGGCCTCATCAGGGTGCGGCAGTTCACTATATCAGAGGGTCATTTAATGTGCACACCGGAGCAGCTTGAGGATGAGTTTAAAAAGTGCCTTGAGCTTGCCATCTTCATGCTCAAGACGCTTGGTCTCTATGACGATGTATCCTACCGCTTTTCGCAGTGGGATCCGAACGACCGCGAAAAATTCATCGGTACCCCTGAGCAGTGGGACGAGGCACAGGGCGTGATGTACAAAATCCTCGACCACCTCGGCATCAATTATAAAATCGGTATCGGCGAGGCAGCATTCTATGGGCCGAAGCTTGATATCCAGATAAAGAACGTGTTCGGTAAGGAGGACACGCTTGTTACAATTCAGGTCGACCAAATGCTGGCCGAAAAGTTCGGCATGGAATACGTCGACGCGGACGGCGCAAAGAAAAATCCGTATATCATCCACAGGACGTCCATCGGCTGCTATGAGCGTACATTGGCGCTGCTGATTGAAAAATATGCCGGTGCGTTCCCGCTGTGGCTCGCACCTGAGCAAATCAGAATTCTTCCGATTTCAGACCGTCACCACGAATACGCCAAGGCGGCTGTTGAAAAGCTTGAGTCATTAGGCTTCCGCGTGACATATGACGAGCGCAGCGAGAAAATCGGATATAAAATCCGTGAAGCCCAGCTTGAAAAGATACCCTATATGCTTCTTGTGGGCGACAAGGAGATTGAAAGCGGCACATTTTCCGTACGCCGCAGAGGTGAGGGCGATATCGGAGCTATATCGGCAGAGGACTTCACCGCGATGGCGCTTAAAGAGACGGCTGAAAAGGTTCGGTTTTAAATGTCAGACACAAGGCTCGAAGCCCTCGGCGGCGGCGTGACGGCGGTGATTTCGGAGCTGCACGGCTTCGGCACCGACGCGCTGATGCTCGCTGCTTTCGCTAAACCGAAAAAGAACGACCGAGCGTGCGACCTCGGCTCCGGCTGCGGCATCCTCCCGCTTTTATGGTGCCGCGACGGCTTATGTAAAAGCGTAACGGCGTTCGAGATTCAGGAGAATGCCTGTGAGCAGTTGAGGGAGACCGTCAAGCTCAACGGGTTGACAAAAATCGAGGTCGTTTGCGGCGACCTGCGTCAAGCGGCGGAACTCTTAACGCCTTACAGTTATGATTTAGTGACAATGAATCCGCCGTACAAAGCGCCAAAGGCGGGCTTGACGAGCGCCCAAGAAGCGGCACTGATAACCAGGCATGAGGTCATGTGTTCATTTAGTGATGTGGCTAAAGCGGCAGAAAGGCTTCTGCGCTTCGGCGGACGGTTCTGCGTTTGCCACCGACCCGAACGCGTTGCGGATGTTATCTGCGACATGCGTACATGCGGCATTGAGCCCAAGCGTATAAGGATGGTCACCCATAAGGCCGGTATGCCGCCGAATCTAATCCTCGTCGAGGGCAAAAAGGGTGGCAAAAGCGGTGTTGTCATCGAGCCGGAGCTTGTTTTAAAAGACGGCGACGGCAATTATACAACGCCCGCGCTTGAGATGTATGGCTTATACAACAACGGTTAACAACATGTCATAAAACATAAGACAGGGATTGATCCCTGTCTTATATTGATTTTGTGCACTTATTGAAATTGCTACATATTTTTTGAAGAAACCAATCAATATCTTTTTCTATGGATTTAGTAGGCGGTATATCTCGAACAGCCTCTAATATTCCATTCATCAATACCTTGAGATATTAACATGGAGAAGCGGATACCTCTCTTGACGAAACGGAATATTGACAGTATAATAAAACCATCATTGAGAGGGGTTGACGATTATGGTAAAAAAAGCGACGGAAAAGAACTTTAAGACCTATCTCGTTCTCTGGCTCGTCATGACATGTGTGTACGCCGTGTGGATGACCTTTTTCCTCAAATATGACACCTATCCGTTTAACGAATCGGGCATCACAAGCCTCGGACTTTACATCGTTTGGGCGTGTTTTACGGTGGCCGCGCTTTTGATGTTCCTTGTGTACATTCGGGTTTTCCTTTACGGACCGACGCCCGGCAAGGCTCTAAAATATATCTGTTTCGCGGGACTTGTCGGAGGGTGCGCCTATATCACATGGTTTGGTTTTTTAAAGGATCCGTTTGTGTATACGGCAAGCATGATAGGGCTTTACTATCCGATCGAATTCAAGCTGTGGGGTTTGATTGCCTCCTCGACGGTGTTCGCAAACGTGCTTTACATGTACCGTATAAACGGCTACCACAGTAAAGCGGGTGTCATCTGCGGCTCCATCGGCAGCGCGGCGATTTTCGTCACCATAAATGTACCCTCCGCGGGTGAGGATTTGATTCTTAACTCCCTGCGCTGTATGTCCCACTGGACGGGCGCGCTGATGTTCGCATTTTTGCTGTCGGCGTCCATCCTCGTTTTTCTCGTGAACAAGGCAAGGCAGCGGAACACTCGCTACATAGTCCTGCTCACCGTTTTTACGCTGATTCTCGCGGTGATGCTTGTGTTGCTCGTCGTGGTGGGCAAGAACGGCGTCATCGAGGGTCTGCCGTCCTGGGCGGCGTACCTGCTGCTGTTCCTCGTTAACTTTACAGGCATTTTTAAGGATAAGCCGAAAGCCGTCCCGTCGGCGGCGGAAGAGAAACCCGCGCCCGAAGCGATTTTAAAATAATTAACGCCATATCGTTAAGTTCAGTCACGGCACGCCGTGACCCTACAAAAAAGCAAAACGACGTAGGGACACGGCGTGCCGTGTCCGCAGGATATCCGCTTGATTTTGTTCCATAATACTATTAATTTTACCGAAAGGAGACCATACAATGAACATCAACAACATAAACCCAAAATAAATAAATTTTGGAGGTTTTATGTCTCTTATCAACGTTTCCCATTTGACATTTGCTTATCCCGGCAGCTTCGATAACGTGTTCACCGATGTCTCCTTCTGCCTCGACACCAACTGGCGGCTGGGGCTGACAGGTCGCAACGGCCGCGGCAAAACGACGCTGTTTCGGCTGTTGCTGGGTCAATATGATTATTCGGGTTCCATCGAAACGGGCGGTGTATCGTTCGGATATTTTCCGCCTGTCATTGAAAACATGTCGCGCAGCACCGAGGAAATTTTGTCGAAATTCATCGACACGGGCGAGGAATGGCGGCTTTTACGCGAGCTGAACCTGCTGGCCGTTGACGAAAGTGTGCTCTTAAGACCGTTTGAAACGCTTTCGGACGGCGAAAAAACAAAAGCGCTGCTCGCGGCGATGTTCTGCGGAGAGGAACGCTTTTTGCTCATCGACGAGCCGACAAACCACCTTGACATGGCGGGGCGACAGGTCTTGAGCCTATATCTCGGCACAAAGTCGGGTTTTATGCTCGTCTCGCACGACCGTGCGCTGCTCGACGGGTGTGTCGACCACATTCTTTCCATCAATCGCGCCGACATTGAGGTACGCAAGGGCAACTTTTCGGCGTGGCTTGAGGACAAGGAGCGCCGTGACACCGCCGAGCGCGAACAAAACGAGTGCCTTAAAAAGGACATCAAACGCCTTGAAGCCGCCGCGCGCCGGACGCAGGGATGGTCGGACGATGTGGAAAAAACAAAGTACGCCACAAGAAATTCCGGTCTGCGCCCCGACAGGGGCTACATCGGTGCGAAAGCGGCTAAGATGGCGCAGCGCTCGAAAAACCTTGAGGCGCGCCAAAGCCGTGCGCTCGAGGAAAAGTCGGTGCTGCTTAAAAACATCGACGCATCCGACGCATTAAAGGTGAGCCAGCTTCCATACCGCGCCGAGCGGCTGCTTGAGCTGTTCGGTGTCTCCGTCTTTTACGGTGAACGAACCGTCTTTGATAACCTAAGCTTTGAGCTATTTCGCGGCGACCGCGTAGCGCTTTTAGGGCGCAACGGCTGCGGCAAGACGAGCGTTTTAAAGCTCATCTGCGGCAATGACATCCCATATCGCGGAACGTTTTACCGGGGCGGCGGCCTGACCGTGTCGTATGTTTCGCAGGACACATCACACCTGTGCGGCACGCTGAAGGAATATGCGGCGCTTCGCGGCGTTGATGAAACGCTGTTTAAAGCGATTCTCCGCAAGCTTGGCTTCGAGCGCGTTCAGTTTGAAAAGGACATGGCGGACTACTCCGGCGGGCAGAAGAAAAAGGTTCTCATCGCCGCGAGTCTGTGCGAAAAATCGAATCTTCTCGTCTGGGACGAGCCGCTAAACTTCATTGACGTAATTTCGCGTATGCAAATTGAAGACCTGCTGTTGAATTGTGCGCCGACCATGATTTTCGTTGAGCACGACCAGATGTTCACGCAGCATGTCGCGACAAAGACGGTGGAGCTTTCGCCGCGCTGACAGGCAACAAGGGGCTTAAAACAGGGTATATTGTTCAGTTTTTAGGAAACACCGCACAAATAATTGTGCGGTGTTGTTTTATAGTCGATTAACTTTAAAACAGCCTAAGGATTTGTGAGGATATTTTTCGTACTGTAAGGCGGACGACGAAACCAGGCTGGCGCCTGGCGAGGAGGACAACGCAACAGCACGGAAAATAGACCGCAAAAACGGGCTGGTTTTGGAGTTAATTGACTATAGTTCTTATAAGGCGTCCGCAGGCGCTTCGACAGGATGGAAGCCGCTGAAGCCAACTGGCGGCATCGACTTGATGCGCAGCATGTCGTCGTCCGACAGCGCGAAGTCGAAAACCTCGGTGTTTGATAGGATGAAATCGGCGTGGGTCGACTTGGGCAGCGGCAATACGCCGCTTTGCAGAGCAAAGCATATGCAAACTTGGGCGACGGTTTTGCCGTACTTTCCGGCAATCTCCAAAAGCGTCGCATCGTTTAACAGCCTGCCGCAGCCCAGCGGAGACCATGCCTCGACAAGAATTCCGCACTCCTGGCACCAGCGAACCGTTTCGGGCTGGTAATAGCCCGGGTGGAATTCAATCTGGTTGACAGCGGGCTTGATTTCGGCCGTTTCAAACAGCGGCGCGAGGTGTTCGGGCAAAAAATTGCTCACACCGATAGCTTTGACCTTGCCGTCGCGATAAAGCTTCTCGAAGCCGCGCCAAGTGGAGGCGTTTGTCTCGCGCCAGTTTTTATCGGCCTTTTCAACCGCAGGCCAGTGAATCAGATACAGGTCAAGATAATCTGTCCCGAGCCGCCGCAGCGAGTCCTCGACCGTCGCGACGGTTTTTTCATAGCCGCGCTCGGTAACCCAGTGCTTCGTCGTGAGAAATATCTCCCCGCGCCCGACGCCGCTCGCCTTAATGCCCTCTCCGACGCTCTCCTCATTGCCGTATATAGCGGCGGTGTCGATGTGGCGGTAACCGCACTTGATCGCCGCGATTACGCTGTTTTTAGCAGTTTCGCCCGAGGGCGTCTGCCAAGTGCCGAAGCCGATGCAGGGGATATTAACGCCGTTGTTGAGGGTGAACGTGTCTGTCAGTTTGTTCATGTTATCATCCTTTCATTCGATTGAATAGTTTGTTAATTATCTCTGTAAAATCTATGCAAACGATATCTTTTTTACTCCCGCAGTTTGAAGCGTTGTCAGCCACCGCTCGGCCTGTTCGTTGGTCGCGTCCCGTGCCGGAGCGAGATATTCACTTGAAAGCGCGTCGGCCTTGCCCTTACCGAGCGCGTGATAGCGCATGATTTGGGCGTACTCAAAGCTGCTCTCGTTTGCCTTTAAAAAGTCCGCCAGTGCAAGTAAATCTTCGTCGGAATCGTTCATGAACGGCACAAGCGGCACACGCAGGACAACCCTAGCTTTAAGCGAAAACAACTCATAAAGGTTTTGAAAAATCAGCGCGTTTGAAACGCCCGTCAGCCGCCGGTGCTTTTCGTTATCGAGCGCCTTAATGTCGTAGTAAAACATAACACCCAGCGCCGCCGTGTCGCGGAAGAATTCAGGGCTGCCGAACCCGCTTGTTTCAATCACAGTTGAAAGACCAGCTTCCTTCGCCAAACGGCAGAGCGATAACACACCGTCCGGCTGCGTCGCCGGTTCGCCGCCGGAGACGGTCATGCCGCCGTCGTCGCCGTAGAATATTTTATCCCGCAGCACCTGCGCTAAAATTTCTTCCGGAGTTTCTTCTCTGCCGCAAAGCTCGTTCGCGTTGTTCATACAAACGTCAACGCACGCGCCGCAATCAGTACACAGTTCACGCGAGACCGACATTTTACCGTCGTCTATCCGACGCGCGTCGCACAGTCCCAAGCAAAGACCGCAGGCGGTGCATTTGTGGGCGAAGAACATCAGCTCCTTTGCGCCGTTCCGCGACTCCGGGTTGTGGCACCAGACGCAGCGCAGCGGGCAACCCTTTAAAAAGACCGCCGTGCGGATGCCCGGCCCGTCGTGCAGGCAAAACCGCTGGATATCAAAAACACTCAGCTTAATCATAGGGCATATGTCGTCCGGTCGATGACGTTCTGCTGCAGTTCCTTTGAAAGTCGCCAGAAATAATCGCTGTAGCCGCCCACACGCACAATCAAATTCTGATAGTTTTCCGGCGTTTTTTGCGCGGCGAGCAGCGTTTCGCGGTCGAGGACGTTAACGGACAGCTGCTGTCCGCCGCCCGCGAAATAAGTCTTTGCGACGTTGATAAATGCCGCGCGTCCTTTTTCGGTGTCGAACAGCGTTTTATCAAATTTCATCTGCGCTACAAAGCCTGAGCAAGCCTGCTTCTGGTCGTAGTGAAGCATCGACAGCACGAGCGCCGTCGGCCCTTTGCCGTCGCGGCCGGGCGTCGCGGCGATGCTGTCGGCATAGGTCGTTTCGCCGTTTCGCTTGCCGTTGGGGAGCGCCGCTGTTTTTTTCGCGTTGTCCGCCGCGCGGTTAAAGGTGCTGCACCCGCCGGTGTAGACGCCGCCGCGGAAGGTGTTCTTTGTTTTAAGATATTTGAAAAAGTAGTCGACAACCTCGGCGCACAGCTCGTCGACCTCCGGAATGTCGTTGCCGAATTTCGGGCAGGACGCGAAGTCGTGACGCAGCCGCTCGAAACCGACAAAATCGTTTTCAAGCGCCTCAATTAGCTCGGTCATAGTATATCGCTTCTCGTCAAATACCAGATTTTTGACTGCGTAAAGCGAATCCGCCGTGTCGGCGATGCCTTCGGTGAGAATCTGGCCGTGCCCGTAAAGCGGCCCGCCCCATTTGTAGTCGCGCCCTTTTTCGAGACAGCCCTGAATGAGGCATGAACGCAGGGGGTTGGGCGCATATCGTGCGTAGGCCTCCTGCGACGCGTTGGCCATGCGAATGGCCGCGTCGGTGACATAATCAAGCTGCAAATAAAACAGCTTTAGAAAATCCTCAAAGGTTTTGCAGCCACGCGGGTCGCCGGACTGGCAGGAAAGCAAGTCCGCCCCGCCGGTGCTGAAGTCGTAGCCGTTGTGGAGCGTCAGATCAAGCACCTTGCCGAGATTAACTTCGCCATCCTCAAGCCCCATGTGCGACTTGCCCATGATGTCAATCTGGTTGCAGCCGTTCATGCAATAGTCGTGGCTGTCGCAAGGCGGTATACCGACAGCCTCAAGCGCCGGGCAGACGCATTCGTCGTTGTAGAGCGCGGGCAAGCCCGTCCCTGTCGCGATGCTCTCCGTCGCCTTTTTCCAGACGGCGTCGGGCGTGTTACGGTGGACACGCAACGTGAGGTTCGGTGTGTTATATTTATAACGAAGCGCGAGGTCGAGAATCAAATAGGTCAGCTCGTTTGTCTCGTCGTTCCAGTTTTCGTCGGAGCCGGAAACGCAAAGGTTCCACGCGCGTACATTTTTCATCGCCTGCCACAGCCGCGCCATGATATTCTCCCTTTCCGGTGACGGACTGGCGCGGTAAAAGTCTATCATAAACTGGTCAAAGCGTCCGGGCGAGTCGACGCCGTCGAGCGTATAAACCATCCAGAACATCATGGCGGCGGAATACATATCGTATGCCGGTTCCATCGGTACACGCCGGAAAGTCTCGGCTATTCGTTCGTATTCTGCTTTGTTGTCTCTATTTGTTTCCGTCTGTGCGCGCGTCGCGGTAAGCGCCGAAATCCGCCCGCCGACAATATCAAGCGAATCCATCGCCAGCCTTGCGGCGTTATAAAAGCCGTCTTTGCCTGGATTTTTGACGCGGAAGTCTTCAATGAGCCGCCGGATGCCGTTTGTTCCGAGGTGCAAAAGCCGGTCGTAGTCGGGGTTGGCGTGACCGCCCCAGCCGCCTCCCCAGCAGGCCGAGACGCGCCGGAGGTTCATGTCGGCCTCGGCGCACATCGAACGGTAGCGATAGTCGGTTTCGAACGGCTTCATCCGCTCACGGATTTCCCGCAATTCCCCGGTGTGCTCGGAATTTTCCGCAAATAACCGCTCATACTGCCCGTCGTCGATAAAAATTCCGCGCCCGAAGCGGTAGCCGACCGCGCCGTTTTCTGCTCTTTCCTCCACTGTGGGCAACAGGCAGTTGTCGGGAAAGCTTATTGGCAGAAACTTCGCCGCCTCAAGCATCCCGAAAGCCACACGCTCATTCATGGTGAGACCGCGCCGCTCAAGAAACGCCCGTGAAAACGGCTCGGCATCAAAATTATATGTCTTCATTTATCGTCTGCTCCTGCAAGCTGTGTCCTCGGTAATCTCACATCTGATTATAACGGCAAGTTATCGGTTCATCTTTGCTATAACAGAGTTTAGCATATCAACAAAACCTTTTCAAGACAATTTTCGAGTTTACTATTTCGTGTTTTTAATGTCTTTTCTACTTCTGAACGCGGCAAAAATGTATAAAGACTTTGACAAAACGTTCGCTATATGTTATAATAATTAAGTATTCAAATATTGAAAGGGATTTGCACAGATGCTTGATCCGATTTATCGCTGAATTTTAGCTCATAAGACCTTAAATGGCTGTCCGCGGACGGTCTGGGTTTTCTGTAGGCTAAAAACGCGTTAATCGTCAAGCTGTGTGAATGCCCTTTGCGGCGGCACACTGTTTCGGTGTGCTTTTTTGTTGACACAGCGCCTAACAATCAATATTTGAAATGAGGAAAATTATGTTTGATATCAGAAAAATACAGGAACAGGCACTCTATCACGCGGTCAAGTCCGCGAGCGATGACGAAACGGCGGCAGAAATTGTCTACGGCAAGAATGTTACGGCGGCGCATGAGGATAACGCTTTATGGGTCAAGTCGGCTATGAACCGGCTCGAAAGCCGTTTTAACATGCCTGACGTCAAGCAAATCAGGATGAATTGTCAGTGCGGCTACGGCATGGATGAAAAGCTGGCGCTTTTAAAAGAGTTGATGGCGGCGGCGTCCTGCATGGAGGAATTCGCGAATCAGGAACAAGCGAGAGCCGCCGGACTGTTCTGCGAGGACGGTCAGCTCTATTTGAGCTTTGCTTTTTGTCCCTGCCCGATGCTAGCGGAGGTCGACAGGCTCGATTCATACACATGGTGCCAGTGCACAACGGGTTACAGCAAGGTGCTTTTTGAAAAAGCGTTCGATGTCGAGGTGGATGTTGAACTGCTCAAAAGCATCAAGGCGGGTGACAATATGTGTCTGATGAAAATCACACCGCGAAGTCCGGTCTGGAAACAGCAATTATAAACATCATGCGGAGGCGATTTTGTGGAAAAAACGGAGCTTAAAAAGCTGAACAGACAGACCGATAAATATAAGCTTGACGACGCGGCGCGCGCCGGGGCGTCCGGCGCGTTCATCGCCCTGCCTTCGGGCGTTACGCATTATCAACTCGCGGGCGAGGGGGAGCTTGTTGTGCTGACGCACGGTTACGCGACGCCTTATTACATCTACGACAAGGTATTCGACAGGCTTGTCTCCTCCGGTTATAAGGTGCTGCGTTACGACCTTTTGGGGCGCGGTCTGTCCGAACGCACGGACGGCGACTACACACCCGCGTTTTTTGTCCGCCAGCTTGACGAGTTGACAAGGGCGCTTTTCGGCGAAGAAGCGTTTTATCTTTTCGGCACGTCGATGGGCGGAACAATCACGACCGCGTTTTGCCGGCTTTATCAGGGTCGGGTTAAAAAGCTTGTGCTGCTCGCGCCCGCAGGCATGGACACCTTCAAGCCGCCGCTGTACATGAAGCTGTGCAAGCCGCCTGTTTTCGGCGACCTTATTTTCAGGCTTGCGGGCGGAAAGGCGCTGCTCACAAAATGCGCGAGCGAACTGAAATATTCGTCTGAGGAGGTCGGCGACGATTATATCCGCAGCTTTGCGGCAGGTTCAAGGTACAAGGGCTTCCTGAGGTGCACGCTTTCGAGCATGAGGCACACCATCCTGAACACAACGGAGGCGATGAAGGGCTACCGCTATGTCGCCGAAGCTAAAATCCCGCTGCTTTGTATTTGGGGAACGGACGACAGGACAATGCCCTATTACCAGCATACCCGCCTGCTTGAAACCTGCCCGCAGACAGAGCTGCACACCTTCGAGGGCTCAGGTCATATCTTCCTCTATGATGAGGGCGACAGGACAATGGATGTTGTTTTGCCGTTCCTAAAACGCAAATAAAGACATTAAAACCGCACGCCTCCGTTTATTCGGAGGCGCGCGGCGGTTTAAAGTGTTACCTTAAGCGCGGCAGATGATATCCCTTGCTGCCAGTGCGCGACTTTTTCGTGGTCATAAACATCCGGCACCGCCTCATAAAGCTTTTTCAGGCGTGCGCCTTTAACGAGACCGCTGACTACGGCAAAAAATGATTTGGGATTACGCAGCCCGCGTGCGAGCTTGCCGATCAGATTGCCGAGGTTCATGTTCCGCCCGGCGCCCGTAAGGTCGGCCGACTGAATGACAGCGTTTTCAAACAAATGGTTGACGTCGTCGGGCGACATGTTTAAAAGCGCGTTTTTCAGCCCCTCGTTCGCGGCAGTCGCACCGCCGTATATTCTGTGATAGTCACGGTTGTACGCCCAGAGCGTGTCGACATTAAAATTACCGCTTTTGTCGGCGAGCACCGCGTCGGCGAGCAGACCGCCCGCGTTAATCGACAGGTCGATGCCCATTCCGTTCATGGGCGTCGTCATAAACGCGCTGTCACCCACCGCGGCGTAACCGTCGGACACCATGACGGGCAGCGGACGGCGCACGGGTATGACGGCGTATTGCCCGCCGCGAAGAACGCGTTCGCCGAGCCACGGGCGTTTTTGCCTGAATACTCGCAGTATTTCGTCCCTTTTCTCGTCGGTCAGCGGATCGATACGCCCAATGAGCACGTCTGCGCTGTCGAAGCTTGTGTAAAACCACGAAAGTCCCTGCTCGCCTTCATGATAAAGATACACCTCAAACGGAATAGCCGGGTCTTTAAAGCCCTCAAGGCGGTTATAATACGCGCGGCAGGCGTAAAATGCGTCGCCGCGCTCGAAATTGTTTTCAATGCCAAATTCCTTCGGCAACTGTGACCTCAATGGTGAATTAACACCCAGCGCGTCAATTATCAAATCGCCGTAGCGTTCGCCCTTGTCTGTCACGACGCCGCGCACGCGACCGCCCTCTATAATCGGTGCGGTGACGGTTGTGCCGAATTCAACGTTGACGCCGCACGTCAGCGCGTGGTCGAGCAACATCCCGATGACGGTTTTGCGCTCCATGATTTTATGGCGGGTGGTTTCATCAAAGTTGATGACGACCGATGCGTTTTGCCGCGGGCTTAGAAATGCGCAGTCGCCGCGGCATCGCCATGAGCCTTCCGGCAGCGCTTCCTTTCCGACGGCGCGGAGCAGCACATCAAAGGTAAAGCGATCCTCCCAGTCATGCCCAAGCGTTTCCCTGACGTTTTTTTCGCAGACAGTTACATCGAAGCCATTTTTAGCAAGCCGCGCCGCCGCGACAAGCCCGCCGTGACCCGCGCCTGCCACAATAATGCGCTTTGTCATAATCAGAACTTGATGACCTCGTTTTTGGCAGCCGACTCAAAAATG
>CAZDWM010000002.1:0-4704 GCA_964509145.1 uncultured Eubacteriales bacterium
CGCGCTGCACTCATCCATCGTCTCAAGCGCTAAAATGGCTTTAAAAAGAAATTCATAACTGCTGTCCGAAGGGTTGATGTTCATTTAAACATGCCTCTCATCTAAATATCATAACAGGTATACACCCATAATAATCATCGCGATAATGCAGATGCCCGAGTAGCCTCTCACGCTCAGCGTTCCCTTCTTTGAAAGCAAAGCGTTTTTAAGCCCGCCCTTTTCGGCGGCCAGCTTTTTAAGCCCGAAAATTTCAAACTCGCCGTAGACCTCAACAGCCTCATAACTTAGCGCGTAGATAAGCCAGACAATCAGCGCCGGAACCGTGATGTCGAGCATCAACTGGAACACCAGAATAATAATCGACACACTGCCGAGAATCAGGCACAGCATATTATAGTGCCGGTATTGTTCGGTTTTATCGGGTGTGAAAGCGATTTCCTCGCAAAGTACCCACAAAATTACGAAAACGGAAGCCACACGCGCCGTCTGTCCGCAGCCGAGCAGAACAAGCAGCAGCGGTATGTAGGCGTACACCGGCCATATCAGAACCTCTTCCGAGCCTTTAACAATTTGATTAAACCGCGCGTTTTTGAATTCGGGTGCCAAAAAACGCGCCACATAAAACATAAATAACACCAGCCACACATAAAACAATATGCTTTGCGTCTCCTTCGTCAGAGGCGACCACGCGCCGCTAAAAAGCCGCATGTCGTCGATATAGGGTTCCACAAAGGTGCCGCGGCAAAGGCAAAAGCACAGCGTCGTACCCAAACCGCCCATCGCGCCCAATGTGAACTCCATGAACTTCCAGCTGCTGATATAGCCGTTTTCTTGGAGCTTGCCGAAAAGAAACCTGCCACGGACGCCCTCTTGCCGCGTGCCGGTTTGGAACAGATTGCCCACAAGAAAGCCGAGTCCGCCGCTTAAAAGCCCCGCAAGCGTCATGATAACCGGGAACCATTCACGTTTGACCGCCGCGAACACGATAATCATCAGATTTACAAAGAGCATACTGCCCCAGACCTCATGGCGACCCTCCGAGAAGTAGAGCTTCGGATATTTACCTTTCTTGGGGTTTTGCGGAAAGTTCAAAGCAAAATAGCCGACCCATTTAGACACCGGCAGCAGCGCGGCAAAGATGCAAATCTCCGTAACGCTGTAGCGTCCGGCCATCGCGCCGAAGCAGACAGCAATCACCCCACCGTAGATGCCGAACCATGTCGCGCCCTTAATTGTAAGACCAACCCGACCCTTTATGCGGCGGCGTCTGTTTTCAAGGTCGTGCGACATGCCGATGGTCTGACCGTAGGTCTGCGCGCCGCCGAAGAACATTGCCGACGCTCCCGCGGCCGTCGGGATAAAATAAGCCTCCGTAACAGCCGGGTGACCCGCCGCAAAGGCAAGAATCAGCCCCAGCGCCGCGCCGGGCAGCATCGCGCCCTTTTCGCCGCCTAATATCGTGCCCCTCATCCCCCATGTGTAGGACCCCGCGACCGTCGCAAGAAAGGTGAAGAATATGATTCGAGATACCGTCATAAATATGACCCCCCATCAAAGCCAGCATATAGATAATCTAATGTCAATATATATAAGTTCGGATAATGTGTTGCCTTAGTGCTCTCCGTGCTCGGAGGCATATTCGGCCGCGCGCTGTCCGGCCAGTGCGCCGTCGCCAACGGCGGTTGAAATCTGGTTGAGTCCGCCGATACAGTCGCCCGCGGCAAAGACGCCCGGGCAGGAGGTCATATTGTTTTTATCGACCATCAAATATCCACCGTCCGTCGCGAGGCCGAGCTTTTTTGCAAGGTCTAAAGCGCCGGCTGTGCCCACGGCAATGAACAGCCCGTCAAGCGGCAGTTGTTCGCCGTTGTTCAGCGTAAGACCGCCGAGCTTTTTATCGCCGAAAACACTTTTTAACTTTTCTGTATTAACGGCGCAGGGAGGTTCGCCGCCCGAAAACTTGCGTCCGTTTGTAAAAATCGTCACGTCCTGTGTCACGGACAGCAACTGCTTGGCTTCGTGCGCGGCATAGCTGCCCGCGCCCAGCACACCGAGCTTTTTACCTCTGAAAAAGAAGCCGTCGCAGATGGCACAGCGGCTAATGCCCCTGCCCTCAAACGCATCGGTGCCGGCAACGCCCGACGACGCGCGCTTGCGCCCGACGGCAAGCACGACAGCGACGCAGTCGTAGTTGCCCGCGTTTGTTGAGACAATGAAGCCGTCGGCAAGGTCGACGGAGGTGACCTCCTCGTTTTTGAACTCGACGCCCAGCGCCTTGGCCTGCTCGACGGCGCGCGCGTGGAGCTCGGCACCGCTGACAACACCGCCCGTGCCGTAGAAGTTTTCAACCTCTTTAGCGCTTTCAGCGGCGGAGGTACCCTTGCCGATGAGCAGCGTTTTCTTACCCGCGCGAACAGAATAAATCGCCGCGGAAACACCCGCGGGGCCGCGTCCGACTATGATAACATCATACAAAACCATCAACCGTCCTTTTTTCACGGTTTTACGTGCTAATGCATACATTATATCTGTCGCCCGCTTTTTTGTCAACTTATTTGACCTTGTGAATACAAGCGTAGCGGGACTTGACATTACCGCCCGGCAGTTATAAAATGTAAATGTAGTGTTATCGGCTTATGATGCGGTTTCTGCCCAATCATCGCCGCTTTAATTTGAAAGGAATAAAAAATGTCAGGTTTTCTGCTTGAGACACACGCGCACACCTCGGAGGTCAGCCGCTGCGCTCAAACCCCTGCCAAAAATGTCGTCACCGCTTATGAGCTCGCCGGGTACGACGCAGTCGTCATCACCGACCATATGAGCGGCAGCTCGGTCGGACGGCTTAAAAATAAATCCTGGGACGAAAAGGTGGATTTTTTTCTTTCGGGGTATCGCGCGGCTCTCGACGCCGCCGAAAAAAGCGGCAAAGGGCTGACGGTGCTCCTCGGTATGGAAGTCTGCTTCAATCGCGGCGAGAATGACTATCTTGTCTACGGTATTGACGAGGATTTTTTACGCCGGAGCGGCGACCTGACCGTCCTCGACCTCAAGGCGTTGCGCCGCCTCGCGGACGAAAACGGGCTGCTTATATTTCAGGCGCACCCGTTTCGCGTGGGGATGTCCGTCACCGACTACCGGTTGCTCGACGGCGTCGAGGTCTACAACGGCAACTCAAGCCACAACTCAAATAACGATTTAGCGATGCTTTGGGCGGATAAATACGGTCTGCTGAAATCCTCCGGCTCCGACTACCACGGCATGTGGGGCATGAAGCCCGGCGGGCTTTATTTCCCGTCACCCGTCCAGTCAAACGATGAGCTTGTCACCGCGTTGAGAGAAAATCATTATCAGCTTAAATAAGGGAATAATACACACAAAGGAGGAATTGTTATTAAAACTATTAAAATTATCCTTCCTGTCCTGCTTTGTCTGTCTGTCCTGTGCGGCTGCACCGGCGGCAAGACAGGCGAGGACGACGCACGGACAACCGAGCCGAAAAGCGAGGATATCACGCTTGAAAGCTTCGCCAAGGCGAACAGCTTCACCACCATGATGAAAGCCCATCAAGCTGTTCAGTTCAACACGATTTATTACGACGAAAACGGCTCCGAAACCTTTTCCGAATGCAGCATTGCCAACATTTATGAAGGCGGGTTTGCTACTCAGTACGAAGACTCCAACGGCTATGCGGAGTTTACCTCAGGCGACAGGACATCCATCTTTGACCCGGAGGACAATTCCTTCACCGTACATGTCTATGTCGACAATCAGCTCAATGTGTATTTATCGCAGTTTAAGGACAGCATCTTTTATGTCTCCGAAGACGAAACACTCGTCTCCTCCAAGACAGACAAGGGGTTAACGACGGTCACCACTGAAAAACCCGTCGGTGCCGACACCGAGTATCTGTCAGGATATTTTGACGCCGACAATTATGACACGATTAAATCTGTCTACGAATGCGACGCGAAAACGCTCGAAATCAAAAGCCTCGCCGTCTCCGCGTCGGGCAAAAACACCGATTTGCTCATTTGCAACTCGACCTATACCTACTCGAACGACCGGTTAACGACGCCTGGCTTCGTCTCCGACCTCAACAATGCCGATAAAATGAGGGTTGTCACGCTGCACTATAACAGCATGTCGCAATACAACATTGCCCAAGAGGCAAGGTTTGGCTTCGATGTGCCGGACGGCTACGGGGTGTTCGCCGATGCGGACGGCAAAAAGCCGCTCAAGGACTACGAAAAGGCCGGCAAGGATATGGAAATCTATCTGCTGAAGCTTGAGGAAAGCACAACGGAAAAGCCATAACGGTTTATTAAACAAACTGCATCAAAACATTCGGAACGGTCAAGACAGTTTCCTACACAGACTTTAAGGTGTTGGGTCAACTGTCGACTTTACCGGTGTTTTGATGCAGTTATTTATTTACTTATCATTATCTCGAGACATAGTTAAGCGGGTTAACAGTGCCGCCGTTGACTATTACCTCAAAGTGAAGGTGCGGACCTGTTGAGTTGCCCGTCGAGCCTATGCGCCCGATCATCTGCCCTGCCGATACCCATTGTCCGGGCCGGACAGTGATTGAGCCGTACAGGCAGTGGGCGTAACGTGTCTTGATGCCGTTGCCGTGATTGATAAGCACCTGCTGGCCGTAGCTGTCGCCTGTGGAGCCCGCTATCTGGACAGTACCCGAGGCCG
>CAZDWM010000002.1:4714-23566 GCA_964509145.1 uncultured Eubacteriales bacterium
GCGACGATGATTTTCCCACTCGCGCCGCTCGCCGTGATATCGATGCCCTTGTGACCGTACCTGCCATAATACTGGCTGACGGTTCTCGCCGATGGCGTCGGCCAGACAAAGCCCCTGCTTGAAACGGAAATGTTGTAGCTCCCGTAGGCGCCGCTGATGGAAGTAGACTTTGTGCCCTTTTCGATTTTTTCGTCGATGGGGTCGGTGATACGTACCCTGTCGATTTCCTCCGTCGAGAACACCACGCCGTCGACGGTCGTAATTTGTGTCGTAACAAGGTCAAGCCCCTTTACACCGTTTCGCACGACGCGTGAGTCGCCGCGGAACAGGCTTGAGTTATAGGAGACGACGGTGTCGTAATCAACATCCACGGCGTGGGATTCCGTGCGAACCACCTTGACACGGACATATTTGACCTCCTGCGAAATGACGACGGTATCGCCCACAAGAATTTTGTTCGCCGAGGCGAGCTCTGGGTTCATCTCCTTGAGCCGTTCGACGGTCATGTCGAAATCGTCGGCGATTTTTGAAAACGAGTCTCCGTACTGCGCGGTGTACACCATTTGGGCTTGCTTCGTCTTGTTTAACTGCTCCGCAAGGCGCGCCGCGTCCCACATTGTGCTCTCGTCGTCGGGGTATAACCCCTGAACATAGTTGATTTCCTCAATGAAACCGACTTTCTCGTCGTTTTTTGTATCACTCTGTTCAAGAATTGCGTTGAAGACGCTGCGCGCGTCGTTTTCATTCTTGACCGAGCAAAGGAATTCGCCGTCGATATATATGCCGCAGGCGTTTGTTATGTTGGCGTCGGACGCCTCAAGCAGGCTGTCACTTAAGGTGTCGACGTCGACGAGTTCATTGACGGACACTAACGCGAGCGTGTATTTCGGTGTGCCGAGTATGTCGGAGCGCTCCGCCTCGTTGAGACCTACCGAAAGCTTCTGCATGGCTAAGTTGCGCGAGTCGAGGTAAACCGACTCGTCCGAGATAAAGCCTATAGTCTTGCCATCATAAACGACCTCCAGCGCGTAGGTGATATTGTCCCAGAAACCGACGGTCAGTACTAAAACAGCGAGCGCGAAAGCCGGCAGCAGCACGTTGAGAGCCGACCTAAAAAAATGCCTGTGTCGGCGCAGCGCTTTTTTAACGTAATGGGCAAGTATGTAAACGATTGAATGGGAATTTGTTTTTGATGCTACCCTTATATAACTGAATGCTGATTTGACCTCGTTTCTAAGGTAACGCGCCTCGTCCGTGAACGCCCGGGCGGATTTAAAGCCGAAATAATCCACGGCGAGCACCATCAGCCTCAGCCACGCAAAAATGACACGCAACGGACGTAGCAGACGACGTTCGACATGGCGAAAAGCCCTTTTCCCGTACCGGTATGTTTCTATGCCTAAAAGGGCGATGTTTTTATAGATGAAAGAGAGGGGGTTCGTCTGAATGCCGAAATTGCCGTACGTTGTTTTATCTATGCCATCGGCCAACGCGTCCTCACCTCTTTCTCCATGTCGTAGGGGCGAACTGCGTTCGCCCGTAAAATTAACTGTTTATAAAGATTACAAAACTGTAACAATTTATTATATAACACTTTTCGGCATATGACAAGCCTTGTTCGCAATTTTAGCGAAGCTTCCTAAAATGTTTACATTTAGCTTTAAGCGTGGTATATTGTCAGTATTACAGGGGTAACTCTACCTGTATTTTTGTAAATCATTAAGGAAGAAGGATAATAAATGATTAGAAAAGCATCCGACTGTAAGTTTGAAGCGCGCGTCAACATGAGGGGCGGCAGCGGCAGCGTCCACGTGACCGATTTTGTCACCAAGGATGAATTGCTCGATAAGGGCAGGATTTTTTCCCGCCTGTCCATGGCGCCAGGCTGCGGAATCGGCTATCATGTCCACGAAAACGAGACGGAAATTTTTATCATCGAACGCGGCACCGCCCTTTACAACGACGGCGGCACCGAAGTTCTGCTGACAGCGGGTGATGTGGCCATAACGCCGGTCGGTACTGGTCACGCCATTAAAAACGGCGGTGACGACGAAACGCTCGATGTCATCGCACTCATTATCCTTGCGTAATTTGTCTCGGTATTTATTCGAAACGGGGGGATTGTGTGAAGGTTTACGTTAAAAGAAGTGACAGACCGTCCGCTTGGATCGGCTATGTCGTCACATTAATTTTCTTCGCTTTTGATGTGGCCATTTTTATGCGATTCATTAAAAGCTTCAACGGCGTTTACACGCTCGACAGCCTGATGACGAATCTCGACAGCAACTGGACGCCGCTAATTTTCGGCACGATATTTGCCGTTTTTCTTGTCTGTTTTATCTTCAGTTTATTAAAAAGACCCGAGCAACACAGAGCCAGACTTGTCAAAAAAACAACCGAATTATATAAGGGTCAGGATATCGACTATATGTCTTTTGACGCTTGGAACAAGCGGTATTATTCGATAAATTGCTATACCGCGTCGCCAAACGAGCTGGTGGTCGGCCTCGATTATACCGTCACAATCAAGGGATTCAGCCAGAAGGTCATAGCCGTCTCCGAGCTTGAAGACACCGACGATGTCCCCGACAAGGAGCATAGAGTGTCGATTTCTCATATTTCCCCGGTTTTTATGGCGATGGGATTCTTCATTATAGGTCAGTTTGTTTACCCGATTATCCGGCTGATTTACACCGCTGTGTCCGGCGAAAGAATTTCCATAAATGTCGGTATGCATCTTGCTATGATGCTGCTCGTGGCGATCTGTTTTTCAAGTGTATTCATTGCTGTCAGACCGAAGCACCGCAAGCAAAACAAGCCGGAGACCTACGGCAATGAAACGAAGCGCGAAATTATAAAAGAGCCATGGGATACCGATATTACGCAGCCCAGCGGTGAAGACAAAGCAGAGCGCGAAATCACAAAAGAGCCATGGGATACAAAATTCCCACAGCCCAACAGCGAAGACAAAGCTGATTTCGTGGATGTTTTGCAGCCCGTCAACACCTTTCGGGCTGCCGTCTTGACACATTCCCCTTATTCTTCGCGGCTTGCAACAACCGCCCAAGCCCCACGGTCTTCAGAAATTTTCGTTGATGGTTCCGATATCGACCAATTAATTAAAAAGTTTGACCTCAACATCTCGTCCGAAATTAATCTGTCCGCAGTTAAAAGCTTCGACATCTTTCGCTCTACAGACGACGCCGAAGCATACCTCGTCTCCGACGACGACAGAAATTTATTGATTCAAATCAAGCAAAACGGCTTAACGGGCACAACCTACACCATCCGCGACCAAAACGGCGGTGCGTTGGGTGAGCTTGACCGTTCGTTTTTCTCCTCGACTGTCGAATACCTCGTCAAGCTTACAGATTTAAGCCCGTTTTATGTGCGGCTGCGTTATGAAAATCCCGTCGCCTATGAGCTTTCGGGCAGTGACTACACGGTTAAGGGTGACGACGTCGGCGTCGAAAGCATCATTTACGGCAAGGATGGTAACCCTGCGTCCACCGTGCTGTTGACGGGAGGAGACAAAAAACGCACCTCAAAGCGCTGTGCGGAGGTCACTTTGTCTCCGAACACCGAAAATAACACGTCTTTAACTTTGATTGCCCTTTGTTTGGTAATGAACAGCTTTGACAGATATCTTAATTAGTTTTCTCGTCGTCTTAGTCGACCGGATACCGAACCCCGACCTGCGCCCTGATTTCGTCCATCTGTCCGGATATGAGCCTGCTTTGGGCGTGGGTGAGGATATCGCTTTCCGTTTTGCCCTCGCGCACGCATTTGGACGCCTCAAGAATCTGTTCCTCAAAGCCGTTGCCAAGGTACGGGCAGTCGATTTCCCGCGTTTCCCGACCGCTTAAATGAAGCTCCAGCTTCTGCGGCGCGTAAAAGCGTTTGCAATAAATATATCCCTTTTCGCCGAAGATATAGCCCTCGTTGGGCTTCGCGAGCATAATCGCTGACGACAGCTGGGCAATCTCTCCGCCAGGGTATTTTAATAAGACACAACAGTGCTCGTCCACACCGGTTTTACCGACGTCGGCGAGCGCTTTGATATCCGTCGGATTCGTTCCGAGATACCACGACGCGAAGCTTAACGCGTAGCAACCGACGTCGAGCGTCGAGCCGCCGCCCAAAGCGGGATCGAACACATGATGGTCAGGCTCGTCGTACATTTCGAAGCAGAAGCTCGCCTGAACGCCGCCGACCTTGCCGAGGACACCGTCGCGAATCAGCTCAAGCGCTTTGTAGGTTCCCGGAACAAG
Source organism: uncultured Eubacteriales bacterium (assembly GCA_964509145.1). GTDB lineage: Bacteria > Bacillota > Clostridia > Oscillospirales > Acutalibacteraceae > UBA1425. The sequence goes on from CAZDWM010000002.1 coordinate 8,986, forward strand.
CCGCGCCCACATCGCTTCCATAAAGAACACATTGTTTTTCTTGGCACAGTCGATCATTGAGTCGAGCTGGCGCAGGTTAAGCGCCGCCGGTTTTTCAGTCATGACACCCTTGCCGTGGTTCATGCATAGTATCGCGTTTTCGGCGTGTTTGCCGTGGGGCGTGGCGATATAGGCGATGTCGATTTCGTCCGACGACGCCATATCCTCATAAGACGCGAACCTTTTTTCAATGCCGAACTCGTCCGCGAAAGCTTCGGCTGTCGCCTGTGACCGCGACGCGACGGCGGCGAGCTTGACGCCAGGCGTGTTGTTGCAGGCCTCGGCAAAGCGGTGGGCGATGCCGCCCGTTCCGACAATACCCCATCTGATAATCTTTTCCATTATTATGACCATCCTTTCGATGAACGCGGAAGTTTTGACCGGTCGGCGAAGCCGATTTACGCTGTCCTGTATGGCGTAAAAGGACAAACTTTCAGATTGAATGATTTATCATTCAATCTTATGACCATCCTTTCGCTGAACGCGGAAGTTTTGATCGGTCGGCGAAGCCGATTTGCGCCGTCCTGTATGGCGCAAAAGGACAAAATTTCCTGTCTGAAAGATTTATCTTTCAGACTTACCTCCCTGTTATATCCACCGTCGCCTTGGCGTTAAGCGAAAGCGGGGCAATGTTCCCGGACAGCAGCTCGTAATAGCCCTGTGCGCCGACCATCGCGGCGTTGTCTCCGCACAGCGGCAGCGCGGGCATATAGAGCGACCAGTTGTTTTTATCGCAGACCTCCACCATCTTACGGCGAAGCACGGAATTGGCCGAAACGCCTCCTGCAAGCACTATTTTTTGATAGCCGAGCGCGCGCGCGGCCTTCTCGGTGTTATCGGCAAGGCATCTAACGACCGCCCGGATGCAGGACGCGCCGAGGTCGGGAACGTTGACAGGTTCGTTTTTCTGTGCAGCGTTATGAATGATGTTTACGACTGCCGTCTTGAGACCGGAAAAGCTAAAATCGTAGACGCTGCCCTCGACCGACGGGCGCGGCAGCTTATAGGAAAGCGAGTCGCCGTTAACCGATGCCTTGTCGAGGTTGAGACCGCCGGGATAGGGCAGACCCATCGCCCGCGCCGCCTTGTCGAGGCACTCGCCAGCGGCGTCGTCGCGTGTGCGTCCGACAACATGAAAGTCGGTGTAGTCGCGTACCTCTACTATATGGCTGTGCCCGCCCGACACAATTAGGCACAGAAACGGTGGGCAGAGGTCTTTTGAGGTGATATAGTTGGCCGCCGTGTGTGCGCGCAGATGATGGACGGGCACCAGCGGCAGACCTGTGGCATAAGACAAGCCCTTCGCGAAATTGACGCCGACAAGCAGCGCGCCGATTAGCCCCGGAGCATAGGTCACAGCGATGCCGTCGAGCTGACCGTAGGTCAACCCGGCATTGTTGAGCGCTTCCGAGACGACGGCAGAAACCGCCTCGACATGGCGTCGTGAGGCGATTTCTGGCACAACGCCGCCATAAACAATATGCTCCCGCACCTGCGACGCGATGACGGAGGACAGCACCTCGCGGCCATCACAAACAACAGCCGCCGCGGTCTCATCGCATGAGCTTTCAATTGCAAGAAGATTCATAACTGTACCTTAATTCATCTCATGTACCGTAGGGGACGATGACTACATCGTTGCGCGAATTATCATCCGCTTTGTCGGTACTTATTTAGGTTGCGGTCACGGCACGCCGTGACCCTACAACTATGTTATCCGTTTATTACGCCTGAAACAAGCCTTCTCGCCCGCTTGAGCGTTTCGGAATCGTCAAGGTTTACCTTTTCCTTGCTGTCGGTGAGCGACAGCGCGCCGTTTTCAGTTCGCGCAGCAATGCCGAGCTCGCAAAGCGCGTCAACTGCAAGCAATACGGAACACATCTCCGTGCCTGTATAACCCGTTTCGACGCAAAGCTCGTCGGCGCTTATGTAAGCCTTTTGTTTCAAGCTTTTATATATCTCCGCTATAAAGTCGCGTCCCGGAACAAGATTTACGTTTTGCGTTCTTGTAACACTGCCTCGCTTTATGTCCCGATAAAACTGAAGACCGTCTAAGAACGCGTCGGACGACAGCGCGGAATAACGAACGGCCTTGAGATAAACGCCGACCTTAGTGCTGCCGTTATAATCGTTAGCGCCCAGCGTGACGGCCATATCGACTACACTTCCGCGCCTAAACGGGAAGTCTTCCGGCGCTGTACCGAAACGCACCACCGAAATACGCGCGTCATCCTTGACAGCTGTAATTCGCAGATGCTTGCCGCCCGCGAGCGGAGACAAGCTTTCGATAGTCATTTTAAACAGCCCGAAAACCGGCTGCGGATTGCCCGCGCCGAACGGCTCGAGCCGGTTCAAAGCCTCAAGCACCTCCATGCCGATGCATTTCGGCTTGAGCTTGATGTCGATATGTTGGACGGGAAACGGCATTTCTATTCCGGCGGTATAATCGGCTACAGCTTGCCTGAATTCTTCAATGCGAGCGCTTTCAAGGGTTAGCCCTGCGGCGTTTGTATGCCCCCCGAACCTTACAAGGCAGCCGGACAGGGCGTTTAACATATCGTACAATGAAAACCCCTCAACGCTTCTGCCCGAGCCCTTGGACACCTCGCCGTCTTTTGTGATGATAATGCACGGCCGACCGTATTTTTCGGTCATACGTGACGCGACAATACCAATTACCCCGTTGTGCCAGCCCTCGCCGTCGCAGATAATGACCTTGTCGTACCGCCTTTCGGGATGGGCGTCAAGCTGCGTCTGGGCGCGTGTGAATATCTCCTGCTCGGTGCGCTGGCGCTCGTTGTTCGCGGCTTCGATTTCTTCCGCTAGCAGTGAGGCGCCGCCCTCGTCGTCGCACATTAAAAGCGTCAGCGCCCGCTCGGCGGAGCCCATTCTGCCCGCGGCGTTGAGCCTCGGTGCAATCGTGAAGGAAACCGCGGATGAACTCATGGGCTTATCCGCATAACCTGCGGATGTGAGAAGTGCCGATATTCCGGGACGCGGAGACACGCTGATTTTTTCGACCCCATGCCGCACGATTTTTCTGTTTTCGCCCGTCAGCGGCACAATGTCTCCGATGGTGCCGATAGTGACAAGGTCAGCGTATTCATCGAGCAGCGCCTCATCGTCGTCGCCGCCCTCCATAGCGCAAACGAGCTTAAACGCTACACCGACGCCCGCCATGTTTTTGAAGACGCTTGGGCAATCCTCCCGATGCGGATTGACGACGGCGCACGCCGCCGGAAGCACGCTGCCCGCGCGGTGGTGGTCGGTAACAACAGTATCAATGCCCAGTGACGACGCGTAGACCACCTCGTCGACGGAGTTGATGCCGTTGTCGACAGTGACGATGAGTTGCGCGCCCATTACGCGCAGCTTGTCTACGGCGCTTTCGGACAGACCGTAGCCCTCGTCCCTTGTCGGCAGGTAGTAAAAGTAGTTTGCCCCGCGCATTTCAAGATAAGAACAGAGTAAAACCGTGGCTGTCACTCCGTCGGCGTCGTAGTCGCCGAAAACGGCGATGCGTTCAAAGCCGTCTATCGCGTCGTTGATGCGGGCGACGGCCTTGTCCATATCAATCAGCGAAAACGGGTCGCTAAGCCCGCCGTCACCGCCGAAGAAAAAATCGCGTATATCGGCGTCTGCGCAGATCCCGCGCGAAACCGAAAGCATCGCGGTAAATGGGTCAAGACCGTATTCCTGCGCAATGCGCACCGCGGTCTCCTTGTCGCAGCCGCTAATCTGCCATTTTTTTCTCGACAAAATGATCAGTCCTTCCATATCTTAAAATTATAGCATCTTCGACATTGTTTATCAAGACAAAACAAAACAATTTGACGATTACCAAAATAAGAACGCGTTATACGGTTAAAAAAAGTGTTACAAAAACAGCTTACCGTCATTTTGTTCAAAATATATTAACAATTATCTTCTGATTTTGTATTAATAATGTTGGTTGTTTTGTTAAAATTAGAATGTTGCCATATTATGATCAAAAAGTCATAATCAATTTTTCTAATAGGAGAGAGTAACGTTGAAGCATTATCTTGAGGATGTCGGCAAGGTGTTTGAGGGCACCCAAAGCAGCGCCGAGGGTCTAACCGTTGCCGAAGCAGAAAAAAGGCTTGCGGAAAACGGGTCTAATAAGCTCGCCGAAGAAAAAAAGGATTCGCTTATCAAACGCTTTTTAATGCAAATGGCGGATCCGATGATTATCATCCTGATTGCGGCGGCCGTCATCTCTGGCGTCACCTCCGCGCTCAATAACGAGAGCTTCGCGGATGTTTTCATCATCATGTTTGTCGTCATCGTCAACGCCGTCTTAGGCGTCTACCAGGAGAGTAAGGCCGAAAAGGCCATCGAGGCGCTCCAGAAGATGGCGGCGGCAACCAGCAAGGTTCTGCGTGACGGCAAGCTTCAGGTCGTGCGCAGCGAGGAGCTTGTGGTGGGCGACGTCATCGTGCTTGAGGCCGGCGACGCTGTTCCGGCGGACGCAAGGCTGATTGAAAGCGCAAGCCTTAAGCTTGAGGAGGCGGCGCTGACGGGAGAAAGCGTCCCCGTTACGAAATTTATTGAGATACTCTATCTTGAGGGACGCAGCGACGTACCGCTGGGCGACCGCAAGAATATGATTTATATGGGCAGCACGGTGGTTTACGGTCGCGGCACCGCCGTTGTCACGGCGACGGGTATGGACACCGAGATGGGTAAGATTGCCGACGCGCTCGCCAAGGCTGAGGAGGGCGAAACACCTCTGCAAATCAAGCTTGCCCAGCTTAGCAAAATTCTAACCGTGCTTGTGCTTGCCATCTGTGTCGTGATTTTCGCTGTCAACATCATTCGCGACTTTATCACCTTGGGCAGCCCGTCGGGCGAAACTATTCTTAACGCCTTTATGGTGGCCGTCAGCCTGGCAGTCGCGGCAATCCCCGAGGGGCTTGTAGCCGTAGTCACCATCGTGCTGTCCATCGGCGTCACCAACATGAGCCGCCGCAGTGCGATTATCAGGCGGCTGACGGCTGTTGAGACACTCGGCTGCGCGCAAATTATTTGCAGCGACAAGACCGGCACATTGACGCAGAACAAGATGACTGTCGTCGAGCATTACGGCGACGACGAGCCGTTGCTCGCCACAGCCATGGCGCTGTGCTCCGACGCGGAGCTCGACGAAACCAACACGGCGTCGGGCGAGCCGACAGAATGCGCGCTCGTCAACTACGCCTTCAAACTGAATATAAGTAAAAACGACCTTAAAACACAATATCCGCGAATAGGCGAAGCGCCGTTCGACAGCATGAGGAAGATGATGAGCACCGTCCACGACAACAGCGGCAGAATCGTCCAGTTCACCAAGGGCGCGCCCGACGAGGTGCTTAAAAAATGTACACATTACCTCAAAAACGGCGAGACGCTGCCCCTGACCGACGAAGTTAAGACCGAAATTATGGCGGCCAATAAAAGCCTCGCGAGCCGCGCGCTGCGTGTGCTGCTCGCCGCGACAAAAATCTATGTCTCTCCCCCGTCCGACTACACACCCGAAACGCTCGAAAACGGGCTTTGCTTTATAGGTCTGACGGGTATGATAGACCCTGTCCGTCCCGAGGTCAAGGACGCCATTGTCGAGTGCCGCAGCGCGGGTATCACGCCGATTATGATTACCGGCGACCATGTCGACACGGCAATGGCCATCGCGCGTGAGCTCGGCATTTTAACAGACGAAACCATCGCGAAGACGGGTGCGGAAATCGGCGACATGAGCGACGAAGAATTCAACGAAATTTTCCGAAGCATCAGCGTTTACGCGCGCGTCCAACCTGAACATAAGGTAAAAATCGTCAACGCGTGGAGGGGTGCGGGCTATGTCACGGCCATGACTGGCGACGGTGTCAACGACGCGCCCAGTATTAAATCGTCCGACATCGGCGTGGGCATGGGCATCACCGGCACGGACGTCACCAAAAATGTCGCAGACATGGTGCTTGCCGACGACAACTTCGCCACCATCGTCGGCGCCGTCGAGGAAGGCCGCCGCATCTACGACAACATACGCAAGGCCATACAGTTCCTCTTAGGCTCAAACATGAGCGAGGTGCTTAGTATCTTCATCGCGACGCTCCTCGGCTTTATCATCCTTGAGCCGGTTCATCTGCTTTGGATTAACCTTGTCACCGACTGCTTCCCGGCTCTAGCGCTGGGCATGGAAAGCGCCGAGCACGACATCATGCAGCGCAAACCAAGAAGCACAAAGGACGGCATCTTCGCCGGAGGTATGGGCGTGGACGTCGCGTATCAAGGCTTCGTGGTCACGGTCTTAACACTCGCCGCCTACTTCATCGGTCACTTCCTTGAGTCAGGTACCTGGGAAATAACAAACAGCCACGACGGCACGACCATGGCTTTCCTTACTATGAGCATGGCCGAAATTTTCCACAGCTTCAACATGCGCTCGCAGCGCGGCAGTCTGTTTAAGCTTAAAACAAAGAACAAGGCGCTCATCTGGGCGTGCATCGCAAGCCTTGTCTGCACTACGATTGTCATTGAGGTCGGTCCGATTGCCAACATGTTCGGCTTCCAGCCTATCAGCCTCAAGGAATACGCCGTCGCGCTCACTCTCGCGTTTGCAATCATCCCTATTGTCGAGATTGTCAAGCTCCTGCAAAGACTATATACAATGAAAAAAGTAAATAGTACAAACGGTTAGTGTATCAATGCAGTTATGCGGGGTTGTCTCATCTTTTTGAGACAGCTCCGTTTTTTATTATTTCTGTTAACCAAAAGTCCCTGTCTTTACTGACAAGCCGGACGAACATGGCATATAATGTTATCGGCGCGGGTCTATTCGCATCGGCCTTGTTCCGCCGAGTCGTGTCTGAGCAGGAGGCGGAATCCGGCATCCAAACGCATCCTATTGTGTGAATTATTTGTAAATTACCCGGCTAAATTAAATTTATCGTTTACAAACGGGGTGAAAATGATGTATAATAATTTACGTATAAAATTGGGAAGTTTGTCTTCGGGGGGTTGGCGCGGTGGAGGCTTATCTTGACAACAGCGCAACCACACTCGTCTGCGCCGAAGCGGCGTCCGCCGTTTCCGACGCAATGCTCAAAAACTGGGGCAATCCTTCCTCCCTTTACAAAAAAGGCACCGAGGCGCTTGCCATATTGGACAGCGCGCGCGCTGCGGTCGCGAAAAAGCTCTATTGCAGTCCCGATGAGATTTTTTTCACGTCTGGCGGCACTGAAAGCAACAACATTTCGATTCTCGGCACGGTCGAGGCCATGAAGCGCTACGGTAACCGGGTGATTATCTCCTCCGTGGAGCACTCAAGCGTCGAGGAATCGGCGGCCAAGCTTGAAACAGAGGGCTACGAGGTCATTCGGCTTAAGTCAAATTCCGAGGGACGCATCTCGGAGGATGAGCTTTTCCGCTCAGTCAACGCAAACACAATCCTAATCAGCGTTATGGCTGTCAACAATGAGGTGGGCACCATCCAGCCCGTCGAAGCGGCGCGGAGAGCCGTCAAGCTCGCGCGGTCAAGCGCCGTTGTCCACTGCGACGCCGTTCAGGCGTTCGGCAAGCTCGACCTTCGTCCGTCGTCCATGGGCGTCGACCTGATGAGCGTCAGCGCCCACAAAATCCACGGTCCCAAGGGCGTGGGCGCGCTCTATGTGCGCGGCGGATTTAAGAACGACAAAGCAGCCGTTAAAATGCACGCTCGTACGTTCGGCGGACTTCAGGAAAAGACGCTGCGCCCCGGCACCGAACCGGTTCCCGCCATTGCGGGCTTTGGAGCGGCCGTCACCGCGCTGCCTGACACGCAGGAGGAGCTCGCGCGCGCCTACGCGCTGCGCCGATATCTGCTTCACGAGCTCGACGCCATCGACGGCATTGTTATCAACTCTCCGGACGACGCGCTGCCGTATGTGGTCAACCTTTCGGTTCCCGGCATAAACTCCGAACCGATGATGAACTTCCTCTCGGCAAGAGGGATATATGTGTCATCAGGCTCGGCCTGCTCAAAGGGCAAAAAAAGCCGCGTTTTAAAGAACATGGGCTTGAGCGAAGAACGCATTTCAAGCGCTCTGCGTGTCAGCTTTTCGCGCTTCACTCACGCCGGAGAAATAGACATACTCGTCGCCGGAATACGCGACGGCAAAAACAGCATCCGTTCAAACAGACGGTAAGCAAAAATAAAGGTCGTAAACATCACATGAAAGAAGTCATCTTGTTAAAGAACGGCGAAATTGTCCTCAAGGGGCTCAATCGCCGCACCTTCGAAGATATCCTAATCAAAACCATGCGCCGCCGCCTCTCATCTTTGGGAGGCTGGCGGCTAACAACGGCACAGTCGACGATTATCGCCGAGCCGCTCGATGCGGGTACCGACCTTGACGCGGCGGTCTCAATCTGCGAAAAAATATTCGGCTTCGTCGGTCTCTCAAGGGCGTTGTCGCTGCCGAAGGATTTTGACGTCATTCTAACTCAAACGGGCGGCTATCTTTCGGACGAGCTGTCTGCCGCCAACACCTTCAAGGTTGTTGCCAAACGCTCCGATAAAAAGTTTCCCTTCGCGTCACCCGAAATCTGCATCCGTCTGGGCGAACGCCTACTGTCGGATTTCCCTCACCTGTCTGTCGACGTCCACAACCCCGACGTCACCGTCAATGTCGAAATCAGGGACGACGCTGCGTTTATCCACGGCACACAGCGCAAGGGCGCTGGCGGTATGCCCACCGGCTCGTCGGGCAAGGCGGCGGTTCTCATTTCCGGCGGCATCGACAGCCCCGTTGCAGCGTGGATGATGGCCAAGCGCGGTCTTTCGTTAACCGCCGTTCACTTCGCCTCGCCGCCGTACACAAGCGACCGCGCCGAGATGAAGGTTCACAGCCTTCTCGAAAAGGTTTCGCTTTACAGCGGCTCAATCAGGCTTTTTGTAGTGCCGTTCACCGAAATACAGGAGCAAATTAAGGACAAGTGTCCCGAGGAGCTTTTCACAATCATCATGCGGCGCTTTATGATGAAAATTTCCGCCGTTATAGCGGAGAAAAACGACTGCGGTGCTTTAATCACCGGCGAGAGTGTCGGGCAGGTGGCGAGCCAGACGCTTTACGCGTTAGGCTGCACCGATGCCGCCGTATCAATGCCCGTTTTCAGGCCGCTAATAGGCATGGACAAGGACGAGGTGGTCGTCACGGCGCGCCGGATTAACACGTTCGACATTTCGGTTCTCCCCTATGAGGACTGCTGCACGGTCTTCACACCAAGGCATCCGCGCACACGACCGAAACTTAAATACGTCGAGGTAGCCGAGGAATCGCTCGACGCGGACAAGCTTATCGCAGATGCTGCCGCGGGGTCAAAGGAATATCTGATTGACAGTTATAATAAATAAGGTGTCGTTTAATGATAACATGTGAGCTGCTTTCCGTCGGCACCGAGCTTCTGCTTGGCGACATTTTAAATACAAATGCCCAGTATCTTTCGCGCGAAATGGCGGCGCTGGGCATCGGCGTGCTGCACCAGAGCACCGTCGGCGACAATAAAGAGCGGCTCGCCGCCGAAATCAAAGCGTCGCTCTCCCGAAGCGATATCGTTATCGCGACAGGCGGTTTAGGTCCCACGGCGGACGACATCACCAAGGAGGTCGCGTGCGAAACGCTCGGCTTTGAGCTCGTCCGCGACGAGGATATTCTAGCCGACATCAGCTCCTATTTCACGCGGCGCGGCATAGCGATGCCGGACACAAACGCCAAACAGGCCGATGTGCCCTTAGGCGGCACGGTTTTTAAAAACACCTGCGGTACGGCACCCGGCGCGGCGCTTGAAAGAGACGGAAAGTGTGTCATAATCCTCCCCGGTCCCCCGCGTGAGATGACGGCTATGTTTGAAACAAGCGTCCGTCCTTTCCTGCTTTCAAAATATTCCGACGGCGTTATTGTGTCCCACACTATCCGCACGTTCGGCATCGGCGAAAGCGCCATGGCGCAAAGGGTGTCGGATTTGCTCGAAAACGGCAACCCCACCGTCGCGCCCTACGCCAAGGACGGCGAGGCGCTTTTAAGGGTGACGGCCAAGGCAGAAAGCGCCGAACAGGCCGAAGCGCTTTTAACGCCCGTCGTCGTTGAGATAAAGTCGCGGCTCCCGGAATATATTTATGCCGTAGACGCCGACAGCCTTCAGGAGACAGTGGTTAAGCTGTTGCTTGAAAAAGGGCTTCATGTGGCGCTGGCCGAATCCTGCACGGGCGGATACATCGCCAAGCGTATTACTGATATCCCCGGCGCGTCGTCGGTGTTCGAGTGCGGCGCGGTCACCTACTCAAGCACCATGAAGATAAAGCTGCTCGGCGTGAGCGAAAAAACGCTTGAAGCGTTCGGTGCCGTCAGCGAACAAACAGCTATGGAAATGGCGCGCGGCGTCAGGGCTTTGAGCGACGCGGACATCGGCTTGTCTGTCACGGGCGTCGCGGGTCCTTATTGCGACGGCAATAATCCGTCGGGGCTTTCCTATATCGGACTTTGCTGCGGCGATACGCTTTTTGCTGAAAGGTTCGAAACGGGGCGCGACAACGCGCGTGAATACAACCGTTATGTAACGGCCTCAAAAGCGCTCGACATATTAAGACGGTTCATATTAATCAATAACTGACGTTCACAGAAAGGATATTCACATCATGGCAGATGCTCCCGAAAAAATCGGCACAGCCGAACCGGTCATTAGAAAAAAAAGAAAAAGAAAGAAACAGTCCCCCGTTCCGTTTATCGTATTGTCCGCAGTGTTTTTTTCCGTGTTCGCGGTCTTTTCGGTACTCACGGTTAAAAATCTTCTCAATAAACCTTCGTCCGACAGTCCGCTGATTGATGTGGGCAACAATGAAGTGCCGGCCGTTGTTCCAAGCGCGCCCGACCTGCTCGGCGACCTCAAGGTGAACACGGGCGACGTTACCTATCTTGAGGACATGCTCCCGGAGTTCAAGTCGCTTTACGCCTTCAACAGCGACACCATCGGCTGGCTGCGTGTGCCAAACACGTCAATTGACACCGTCGTTGTCCAGCACGACGACGACGACGGCTACCGCGCAGATTACCGCTATCTCAAATATGACTTCTACGGTAACCACACGCGTTACGGCAATATCTTTCTCGACTACCGCTGCAAAAAATACCGTCTCTCTAAAAACACCATCATTTACGGTCACACCACAGAGGGCAAGGAGCAGGCGTTTTATGACCTCGTTAAATATGAGGACATGGAGTTCTTCAAGAAAAACCCAATTGTCGAATACAGCACGCTTTACAACAACAATAAATTCAAGGTGTTCGCGGTGTTCATTACCACCATCAACGCCTCCGACGACGGCGGATATGTTTTCAACTACATCTACCCCGACATGAGTGACAAGAGCTTCGAGGGTTATCTTAGCCAGGTTAACGAGCGCACGCTCTACAACACCGGCGTGGATATGAAGTCCACCGACAGCATTTTAACGCTTTCAACCTGTTCCTACAATTTCGACGTGGGCAGCACGGATATCACGTCAAGGCTTGTCGTTGTGGCAAGGCTCCTGCGCGACGACGAGAGCGAAGAAATCGACGCCTCGCTCGTCAAGGACAACCCCGATTACCGCCGCCCGCAGAGATGGTACAGCCTCAAAGGAAAAACCAACCCATATAAAAGCAGCGTAAAGTGGACTCCGTCCGCAAACTAACACCGGGAGGAAATAACGTTGGCAACTTACAAAAAGAAGGATAACAACGAAAAAAGCAAGAAGCCCCCGGCTGCCGAAGACGACTTTTTCAGCGTCTCCAGCTTTGCCGAGTTCCTTAAAACAGTCGACAGCAAAAAGTCCGGCAGCGTCGACCTCAAGGCCGACAGCGAGCAGGTTATAGAGCCGCTCGACGTGGACGCTCAGGCGGCCATTGAGCCGACGGTTGCGAAAGATGGCACCACGGCTTCAGCGGTCAAGGATGAATCTCCGGCAGTCGGCGAGCCGGCGGACATGAACGCCGAGAATACGGCACAGCCACAGGTTTCCGGCGACGATTTTCTAAAGCAGCTTTACAGCGACGCCCAAAGCCATATATCGAGCGAGCTCGACGCGCTTAAAAATCAGTGCCGCCTTTATGTCCCCGAAGAAGACGGCGGCGCATCGGCCTCTGAGGGTAAAAGCGCTCCGTCGAAAAGCGGTCCTAAAAGGACGGAGCCCGAAGCGCGTGTGGACTTTGCCGACGGCGACGCCAAGCCCGCCAAAGCGACGAGCTTTTCCGCGGCCGTCAAGGCGGCGATGGACGCCGAGGGCGGCTACGACGGCGGCTTCAACGTCTCACTTGACGCGCTCGACGAAAAACCAGATTTCGAACAAGTCGGCAATGCCGGCGGCTCCGTTGATCCGCAGCACGTAAATCCCGCCGTTAAAAAGACGTCGGCTGTTCCGATGGTCAAGCCTCCGGTAGCCAAGACTTCGGCTACCCAATCGTTTGTCCAGAACAAATCAAAAAAGAAAAAGGGATTTTTTGCGGGTTTACTGCCGGGTAAAAAGGACGGTCCGCTTGAGATATTTCGCAAAAGCATGTTTCTTGTGGCCGTTGTTACAATGGTAATCTGCCTGGGCATACTCGGCAACACCTATCTGCTTCAACCGTATCTCGCCGAGTCGACAGCCGACGAGCTGTCTGACCTCAGGGACGACGCGGTAACGTCATGGGACGATGTGTCAGAAAAATACGACGGAATCACTTTCCCCTCCGATATGCGTGTCAATCTTGCCGGTTTTTACGCCATCAACAGTTCCTTCTACGGCTATCTTGAAATCGACGGCACAACCATTTCAATGCCCATAGTCCATGGCACCAATAACGACTACTACCTTAAACGAGACTTTTACAAAAAGTGGACTAAATACGGCTGTCCGTTCGTCGACTACCGAAACAGCAAGGTCGGACTCGACCGCAACACTATCATCTACGGTCACAACATGGAATACGACGACCTGATTTTCGGTCAGCTCGAAATATACAGAAAGATAGACGGCTTCAAGGCGGCTCCGCTGATAAAACTCGAAACGCTCTATGACGAATATGCCTTTAAGGTTTATGGAGTGTTCGTCTCAAGCGGTGTTGTTGACTCCACCGGCTGGATTTTTAATTACATCTTCACAGAGCTGATTTCGGACGACGAGTTCGCCCAGTACATCTCCGAGGTTGACCAGCGTAAGCTTTACACCACCGGAGTAGATATTAAAAAGACAGACAAAATTGTTACGTTGTCAACCTGCGCCTACGACTTCAACAACGCCAAGCTCGTGGTCATCGGCAGGCTTCTCCGCGACGGCGAAAGCGCCACGGTCGACACCTCAAAGGCTGTTGCGAATCCGAATCCGAGATATCCGGCGGAATATTACGCCAAAAGAGGCATCGCGAATCCATATGCCAAAGCATCCAAATGGATACCCAACGCATAACCCTGTGCGGTAACCGCCGTATCCGGCGGCAAAACGCGTCATGTGCGGGTGAACGGGAGGTTACATACCAGTGAAAATCGAATTGCTGTCGATGACAAATGCGGAGCACGGTTCGGTCAAATCCGTCCAGCAGCTTATCTGCGCGCGGATTGCCGAGGCTGTCGGCTGCGACGTCGGCGGGTTAAAGGCTTTCGAGTCCTCAAAGGCGTTTTTTAGCGAAATGTCCGCCGCTTTTTCACGTGCCGACGTCATCATCGCCGCCGTCGGGCTTGATGTTTTCCTTGAGCAGAAATGGACGCTTCTTAAAGCGCTCGGGCTCCCGGGCGAGCTCAACGAAGCCGTTATGTCCGAGCTGACGGCTTCCGGAAATAACCCTGACGACCCGTCGCTCAAGGCGCAGGCGCTGATGCCAAAGGGCGCCGCCGTGTTCCTTACACCCGACGCGCTTTATTCCGGCTTCGCCGTCGCCAGCGGAAAGCAAACGCTCGTTTTTATCCCGCTTGATGAAAGCCTTGTTTCTGACATGCTCGACAGCGGTGTTATTCCATTTTTAACTCAAGCTGTTAAGGCTCCGGGCGGCAAAAAGAAAAAGGACAGCTTCGTTGCTGCCTCCGACCTGCTTGCTAAAAAGGGACTGTCCGTCGCATTCGCCGCCACACAGACGAGCGTCTTCGCCCGTCAACGCACAGAATCGGACGAACGGTTTGCAAAAACCTATCAATTCGTCGAGCTTGACGAGCCCAAAAACAACAGTGAAACGTTAAAGGACTATATAGCCCGCCTCGCCGATAATGTTCGCACGGACGGTGCGGCGGACATAGGCGCCGTCATCTCAAACGTCTATTCAACTAACGGCTCAGCCGGCAAACTTTTTGTCTATGCCGCTGTCTCCGACAAGGCGCACGCTCATGTCAAAAAGGTGCTGTGCAAGGAGGGCGAAACAGCCAACGAGCTTGTTGAGGCGGCTACCAAAATATTGTTTTCAATGCTGAGGGAATATGTCCAGACAGACGGTCAGCCTCCCGAGGACGCCGAGCTTTCCGAAATCCCAGGCGTTGAGGACGCCGAAGCCGAACAGGATCC
>CAZDWM010000002.1:23576-38515 GCA_964509145.1 uncultured Eubacteriales bacterium
AAGAGTACGGCGTTAAAGGTGCTTGTCGGCATTGCCATCGCGCTGATTATGTGCCTGCTCATTGGTTTCTTCTTTAAGGATGTCCGCGCGCTTTTCCTCGGCGATGCCGAAGCGGCTGACGGAACTGTTACAGAATACGAATCATCCTTTTCCGACATGTCCGAATCTGAATTGATGCAGATGCTCGGCCTCTCGTCCGGCGAGCTGACCGAAAGCGAAACGGACGCCTCCGAGACGGTTTCCGAAACCGCTGAAGCAACAACTTCAACCACCAAGTCCGAAACGACTACTAAGAAGACAACCACTAAAAAAGTGACAACGACCGAGGCGACCGAAAAGGAACAGGGTGATGAAACAACCGACGCCGCAGCCACCACAAAAGCAACCACCACGAAAGCGTCGACCGAGCCCGACACCGATGACGATGATAAAGAGGGCGTTTTCACCTTCACCGCCTACGGCTACGGTCACGGTGTGGGCATGAGCCAGGTGGGTGCGCTCACCTACGGTAATTCTTCCGGCAGCTACAACTGGTCCTACGATAAAATTCTTTTCCATTACTATCCCGGTACAGCGCTTGCCACCGATCCGTTTGTACCGATGTTCATTACCTATAACGGAGACAAAATTATAACAAGAACCTTCCTCGCGCGGGCAACAAACGCCGAAATCGGCGGCAGCTGCAAGGAAGCCACCGTCGAGGGCTGCAAGGCGCAGATTGTGGCAATTTACACATATCTTAAATATCATATAGATAGCGGAACCACCAGCTTTACTACCGGCTCCGTAGCATACAAAACCTCCGAACCATCCGATATTATTTATAACGCCGTCGACGCTGTGTACGGAAAGTACCTTGAGTATAATGGCAGCCCCGCGTTCACGCCGTTTTCGTCGAGCACAGCGGGGCAAACCTCCTCGGCCACGGGCACCTGGGGCGGTTCTTACCCCTACCTTACGGGCGGCATTACAAGCCCCGAGGCGGTCAGCGTCAAGACAATCACGGTTTCAAGCGACCAGTTAAAAGAATATATCGACGATTATAACGACAGTCTCACCGATAAAAGCTACAAAATCACTCTTTCCGGTGACCCCTCTACTTGGATTAAAATAATCAGCCACGACGGTGCCATCAGTAACGACGTCGGCTATATCACAAAAATCAAGGTAGGCAATCAGGAAATCAGGGGCAACACCTTCCGCAGGATTATCGGCTATTCAACCCTCCGCTCCCACTGCTTCACATTCACCTACACGCCGGATTAACCGGCATTAACCGAGGAGCCTTACGATGGCAAAAAGCTTCGACCTGCTCCGCAGGGAATTCAGCGCCTTTTATTATGACGGATTTCACATCGAACCCGGTGAGGATTCTATTCTCATCAGGTTCGACTTTTCCGTTGACGACATCTTTGAGTTCCACCCCGAAACGCGTATTATAACGGACAATTTAACTCTTTTAAACGACCCTTTCAGCGCAACAGCGCAAAGGCTTGTCTTTTCCGTCGGTCTGGCCGAGGCGGTAAGCTACTGGAAAGCGATTTGTCCGTCCCTCTTCGTTATACGCTGCGGCTACCTTGACGACGAACAGAAAGAATGGTGGAAAAAGCTTTGGTTCAACGGGCTGGGCGAATTTTTCTATATGAACGGCATCGCGACGGATATTGAAAGCTTTCTGACGATTGAGAACACTTTACCGGAGCCGGAAGCGTCAACCGAATTACACTATAACACAAGCGGCTTTAGTCTCGTCCCCGTCGGCGGCGGCAAGGATTCCGCCGTCACGTTAAGCCTGCTTGAGGGTATAAAGGATTCCTTGCTGTGCTTCACCGTCAACGACCAAAAAGCACGCACCGACACGGTAACAGCAATCGGCCTCGACAAAAGCCGTATTGTCCGAACCTACCGAACGATTGACCCTGCGCTCTTAAAGTTCAACACTGAAGGCTACCTCAACGGTCATACGCCGTTTTCTTCCGTTGTCGCTTTTCTGTCGATGTACTGCGCATATCTCACCGGCGCTCAGCACATAATCCTTTCAAACGAATCGAGTGCCAACGAGGTCAATGTCGGCGGAACCGATGTCAACCATCAATATTCTAAGTCCTACGAATTTGAGCGTGATTTCAGCCTGTATGCAGAAAAATATCTGCGCGTACCCATCCGGTATTTCAGCCTCCTGCGCCCGTTCGGCGAGCTTCAGATTGCTAAAATGTTCGCTTCGCTGCCGCAATATCACGCGGTGTTCCGAAGCTGCAACGTGGGCAGCAAAAAAAACATCTGGTGCTGCAATTGCGCCAAATGCTTGTTTGTATATATAATTTTGTCGCCGTTTCTTTCGCCCGAACAGCTTTTTAATATTTTCGGCTGCAACATGCTTGACAAATATTCACTTAAAAGCGATTTCGACGGTCTGACAGGCTTTTCGGATGTCAAGCCTTTTGAATGCATCGGCACGGTAAGCGAGGTCAACTATGCTCTCTCTCTGACCGCCGATGAATATAAAAACTCGGGGCTTCCCCTCCCCTGTCTGCTCGGCTTATTTGTCGCGCATCGCGGTAAAACGGGGCCGCCCGTCGAAAATCCGCTTATAAGTTTTGACCTCGAAAACGGCATTCCCGACGGCTTCATGAAATACGCAAAGGAGATGTACGATTTTGTCAAATCCGTTGATTGACTACATCAAGGATAAACGAATCCTCATTTTAGGCTTCGGCCGGGAGGGTCGCTCAAGCTATAATTACATCCGGAAGTACCTGCCGGACGTGATTCTGACGGTTGCCGACCGGCGCGATGTCTCTGTCGACGACCCGAACATCCGCCTTGTGACGGGTGACGATTATCTGTCCTGCATCGGCGACAGCGACATCGTTTTTAAATCGCCGGGTATATCGTTTTGCGGCGTTTTTGTACCGAAGGGCGTTGAAATCACCTGTCAGACCGACCTTTTCATGCGTTTCGCTCCGTGCCTCAAGGTCGGCGTTACGGGCACAAAGGGAAAAACGACCACCTCCACGCTCATCTACGAGATTCTGCGCGCGGCGGGTGCCGCGACGTGCCTCATCGGCAACATCGGCGTGCCGGTGCTAGACAAGCTTGATTCAGCCGAGGGGTCGACAGCGGTCATCGAAATGTCCTCGCATCAGCTTGAGTTTACAAGGGTGTCGCCGCACGTCGCGGTTTTCACAAACCTTTTTGAGGAGCATCTCGACCATTACGACGGCTTTAAGGGCTACGCCGCCGCCAAACTCAATATCATGAGAAACCAGTCGCCCGACGACTTTTATATCTACAACAGCGACCAGGATTTGAGCGAATACTACTCTCTCGGCGAGGTTGTGTCAAACAAGGTTCCCGTCAGCGCTTCGGACGGCGAAGGCTCCGAATTTTTAAACATGCTCACAACGCTCAACCCGCGCCTTACCGGTGTACACAACCATCAAGACATCTTTTTCGCTGCGGCCGCCGCCTGTTGCCTCGGCATCGGCGACGACGCTATCACGTCCGGCATCAAGGGCTTCGGCGGCATTGAGCACCGCATGGAGCCGGTCGGAACATTTAAGGGCATCAAGTTCATCAACGACTGCATCGCCACCATTCCACGCGCCGTCATGTGCGCCGTCGAGGCCGTCGGCGACGTCGACACGCTTATTCTCGGCGGCATGGACAGAGGTCTTGATTACGGCGACTTTTGCCACGCGTTGGAGGAATCAACCATCCGTAATATCATAGGTCTGCCTGAAACGGGTCACATGATTTGCGCGCGCCTCGCCGAATCCGGCTCCGGCAAGCGGTTATACCGTGCCGCGGGCATGGAGGACGCCGTCGAAAAAGCCTTCCGCGTCACGGAGAAGGGCAAAAGCTGTCTGCTTTCGCCAGCCGCCGCGAGCTACAACATTTACAGGGACTTTGAGGAAAAGGGCGGCCACTTCAAAAAGCTCGTCCGCGCCCTCGGCGAAAAGGACGGCTGATTCCGTTTAATACAACAGTCAGATGTTAGCGGTCACGACAAGCCGTAACCATATAAACCGTTTTTGAATAATCAAGGGACACGGCTCGCCGTGTCCCTTAATGTTTGCGTATGTGATTTTTATTACGTCTGCCCCGATATACAAACGGCTAAAATTTTGCGGTTGTCTTGTTATCAAGTGATTTATAATATGAGTTCCAGACATCATCAAGCGTTCGTGCCAAGCGTCCGATAAGATTAATGTTGAAATCTCCGACCTTGTTGTTGTGAGTGAAAATTATCATGAGATAACAGCCGCCGTTCATTGTTTTAACAACGGCGCAATCATTGGCGGAACCGCGAACGCCGTCGGGGGCATACCAGCCGCCCTTGTGGGCAACAATTCTTGTTCTAAGCCCTGTTCTTATGGGCGAATACAGCGCGGTTCTAAACTGCCTCCACGCATAGTTTGCGTTCTCGGCATCGGAATGACAGTATTTATAAATTTCATGCCACTCCGTCGCCCTGTCGCTGATTTTGCACGTTCCCATAAAGCTGTAGGAGCTCATTCTTGTGCCGCTGCCGATGCTCTCTAAAAAGGCGTTGAATTTTTCTCTTGTTACAAACCTGTGAAAAACCTCAAAGCAGGCGTTGTTAGATACACGAATCATACGCGTCAGCAGCCCGTTAACCGTGTAAGTTCCGCTTGCAAGCCCGCCGTAATGAAGCTCATCTTTGTCCACCTTTATTTTTGTGCTTTTTGAAAGCTTTCCCTCGTCCATGAGCTTGCATATATAAATGAGCATAGCCGCTTTAATCGTGCAGTTGCTTTGGAAAACTTTGTCCGCGTTGTATGAGGCAACCTCTTTTAAACCGCCGCCGCTTATATCGTACAAGCCCCAGCCGATTGTAAAATCATAATAGTCATATATATCACTAAGCTGTGATTTTAAATCGGAGGGTATTTTATAGCTGCCCGCGGCAAACGCCTGTATAGCGCCCGCTGTTGAGGAGACTAAAATCACGACGGTAACAAGTAAACATAAAAGCTTGCGGATTTTTAACATTATTACACCTGCTTACGATTTAGTAGCCATAAAAGCAATGATAATTTTACCATATTTACGCCTGAAACTCAATGATTATTTAACAGCGGCTCGGGCATTTTTCATACGGGAGCGCCTCACATATGATATATGGCGGAATGCACAACAAAGCATGTTAAAATTTGTTATTATTAATATTGAATATCAGTACGCAATATGATAAAATAATACTACAATATAACAATAGGAGGCGATTGCTTTGAATAAACGAATTAAAAGTGTGATTGCCGTTATCATGGCGGCATTTATAGTGTTCGGCGGTGCGCCCCTCGCGTCACTCGCGGGGCTGACGGGCTGGATTGGCAGCCTGTCCGTAACGGCGAGCGCCTTGACGGACAACTGGGACGGCGGCACGGCGTCCGGTTTCGCATCCGGAACCGGCACGCAGGACGACCCGTACATTATTGAAACAGCGGAGCAGCTGGCTTATTTATCGGCATCGGTTAACAATACGGAGACAACCTATTCAGGCAGCTATATCAAGCTCGCGAACAACATCGTTTTAAACTCACCCGATGTGTTCACTTA
The DNA here is from genome assembly GCA_964509145.1 of uncultured Eubacteriales bacterium. Classification (GTDB taxonomy): domain Bacteria; phylum Bacillota; class Clostridia; order Oscillospirales; family Acutalibacteraceae; genus UBA1425. The sequence continues at coordinate 29,160 of CAZDWM010000002.1, forward strand.
TGACGAACAGGGTCGGGTAACAGGCAAGGCCGACGGAAAAACGCCCCTTCTTTGGGATGCTATCGGCAGCTTTAAGCCCATCAGCATCACAAACGAGGCGGAATACGACGCGGCGGTCTCAGCCCACGGGTCATTGTGGCGGTATAATGACGATTCATCCAGCCCGAGCTACGGTATTGACAAATTCTATTGGCAATCATCTAATACACAGTATTATTATGAAGCACCCTTCGCGGGTGTGTTTGACGGCAACGGTTGTGTGGTGAGCGGCATCTGTACCTCGGCTGCGGACGATTGTCAGGGTCTGTTCGGGCAGATTAAAAACGCGACGGTTAAAAATGTCGGCGTTATAGGTTCATACATCGAAGGCAAGGTCTACATCGGCGGCATCGTCGGCAAAAGCTGTCAAAGCACTGTTTCCGACTGCTTCAATACGGCTGCCGTCAAGGGCTTAAAGTTTGTCGGCGGCATCGCGGGCAACAATGAAACAGGGCAAATCAATAACTGCCGCAACAGCGGCAATGTCAGCGGAACAGGAAATGTGGGCGGTGTAACAGGAAATAACCAGGGCGATAACAGCACCAGAGCTTTCATTACCAACAGCCGAAACCGCGGGACAGTTAGCGGCGAATCGTATGTCGGCGGTGTGGCGGGCAAAAACACCATCGGAACAATCACCGGCAGCAGCAATTCAGGCTATATTTTTTCCGACAGCAGATACTTAGGCGATCAAGTGGGCGGTATCGCGGGTTTAAATGATTCCGGCATCATTGAAAACTGCCGTAATACGGGTTGTATCGATGGCAGAAGTTCTGTCGGTGGTGTGGCCGGAGGTAACCAATCCTATCTGTATGAATCAATCATTTCGCACTGCTGCAATACGGGCGACATATCTGGAATGAGCGATGTAGGCGGTATTACAGGGGACAACATTAACTATTTAGCCGCTTCGGTAACCGATTGCTATAATACCGGCAGCATTTACGGCGGTTACGGTGTCGGTGGTGTGGTCGGTTCAAGCATGATTTTTGATTCTTACGGATTAATAACTCGTAATTACAGTACAGGCAGTGTTCCGGGAACGCGTAACGTCGGCGGCATCGTTGGAACAAACGATTACGTTGGCAGCGGCTATATCTTGTGTATATTTCCGTACACCGGAGGTATATCAAGCGGCTATTACCTCTCCGGCTCCGCTATTGGCCCCGTAAACGGCGGCGGTTCTGACGGTCATTTAATGGCGCTCACCGACGCCGAGATGAAGATACAGAGTTCCTTTGTCGGCTGGGACTTTTCAGGCGTTTGGACGATGGACGGAAATCCCGAATACCCTTATCCCGAGCTTCAGGGGATGGAGCACGGTCAGGCACAGACCGAGACTGTCTCCGTTTCACAAAGCACGCTCAACCTTGTAAGCGGAAAAACATATCAGCTTTCGGCCGAGGCTTCGCCGACAGGTGAGTTAAACAGCGATGTCGTATTGCTGTCAAGCAATCCCGATGTCGTGTCGGTCAGCGATTCCGGCCTTGTTACAGCCGTCGCTAATGGAACAGCCGTCATAACCGTAACGGTAAAGGACGGCGGTTTCACGAGCGCTTGCACAGTTGCGGTAACAACGCCGTTGCCCGTTTCTGTCGGCGGTGTTACGCTCAGCGACCGGACGCTTCAGCTTAAGCGCAATGAAAGCGCCTGGCTTATCGCGAAGGTCGCTCCGACGGACGCTGCGAACAAAAACGTTACATGGACGTCAAGCAACATTAAAGTGGCAACGGTCGACGTAAACGGTATCGTCACTGCCGTAAGCGGCGGCAAGGCAGTCATCACTGTTGCGACGAAGGACGGCGGATATACGGCAAGCTGTACCGTCACCGTTAAGCAGGACTGGTGGCAGCTGCTGTTTAAAATATTACTGTTCGGATGGATTAAGTATTGATTCGCAAAGGTTAATCCCAGCAAGCTATATCCACTGTAAAAACAGCATTAACGAAATTGCTGTCCCGCAAGTTTACGAATCAGCACGTCAAGAACGGCTAACCCCGCTCCAGCTTTTAATGCGCGCTTTCATTTCGTCAATACCCAAAATGCCGTAGGCAAAGCCTTTTTTCACAAGCTCCTCCGGCAAAAATTCATCATATTTTTCAAACAGCGGCACCTCGCCCTTGTAGACAAGCTCCATAGAGTCGAGGGGCTGCTTTTCTATGTCGGCAAGCACGTTAAAGAAGTCCTCCCTTGAGGCCTTCATTTTAAACTGAATGAAATACGGTCTTGACGAATCCATGGCCGACAGCCCGAGCAGGGGGGCGCATTTGATTTTAATAAAGCGCTCCATGGCAAGGAAGGCATAGCTACCAAGCCACGGGAACAGGCACCACATGTCGCCGCCGAGGTTGATGAGCGGTTCCACCGTCACACCTGCGTTGACGGATGTGTGCCGCGCTTCGTCAAGCCGCGCGACGGCGTTTTTCATCAGATACGGGTAAACGGTTCTTTCGCGCAGGACTTCCTTCATGCGCTCAAGCACTTTTGTGTTGATGTCGCCGGGGCACTGCCCGAAATAAGCAGGAACACTTCCCCGCACCTGTTCGCAATAGACAAGGCGACGCTTGTGGTCGACCTCCTCCACAATCCAGACATGACCCGCCAGCGCGATTTTTTCACCGACCGGCGGCGGCAGGACGATGGTGCCCAGCTCCTGCGAGCCGCAGCGGACGGTGTACTCCTCGTTTTCCTGAAATACGGCGTAAAATTTATAGGAATTGACCTGCCGTTCGCCCTCGAGACCTACAATCAGCCCGCCCTCGTCCGTCCTTTGGATATGCCCTGTTTCGATGAGGTGCTTTAGAAGAAGCTTATAATCGTCCTGCGTGATTCTTTGGAAATAGCTCAGCGACAGCACACGCGAAGCAAGCCCTTGCGGCGACAGCTCGCCGCAGGAGGCTAAGGTGCACATCGTCTGATGGTATAAAAGGCTGAACGGCAGACGGTCGAGCTTCGGCGGCTCAACCCATCGCTCCTGTGTATAAAGCTGAACAAGCGCGATGCCCTGTAACAGCTCCCACGGAACGGTTGTCGGCAGCATCGCCCGCGCCTCCGGCGGCTCCTCACGCATGACGAACCACATTTCCGGCGGTAAATCCCGCCTCCCCGTGCGCCCCATCCGCTGTAAAAACGACGACACCATGAACGGCGCGTTGATTTGAAAAGCGCGTTCAAGGCGACCGATATCAATACCGAGCTCAAGCGTAGCGGTGGTGACTGTGGTCTGATACTGCTCCTCGTCCTTCATAACAGCTTCTGCCGTTTCGCGGTATGATGCCGACAGGTTGCCGTGGTGGATTAAAAACCTGTCCGGCTCGTGCTTTGCCTCGCAATACTGCCGCAGCGTCGTCGTCACCGCCTCGCACTCCTCACGGGAGTTGACAAAAACAAGGCACTTTTTACCCTTGGTGTGCTCAAATATATAGCCGATGCCGGGGTCGGCGCTCTGCGGCGCGGTGTCGGTCGCCGCATCCAAAACCGACAGGGCTTCGGCAGGCTCGGCGTCCCGCGCCGACTGCTCACCCTGAATAAAGAAATGCTCCATCGACAGCCGCCACTTTGTCCCCTTAACCTCAATTTTCGGGATGACCGTATTTCGCCCCGTGCCGGACGACAGGAATTTACCCGTGCTTTCCAAATCGCCGATGGTTGCGGAAAGACCGATTCTCCTCGGGTTGACGCCCGCGAGCTTTGAAAGCCGTTCAATCAGGCAGAGCGTCTGCCCTCCGCGGTCGCCGCGCATAAGCGAGTGAACCTCGTCAATAACAATAAACCGCAGGTCGCAGAACAGGCGCGTGATGTAGGCGTGCTTGTGAAGCAGAAGCGCCTCTAAAGATTCCGGCGTAATCTGTAATATGCCCGATGGATTTTTGAGCAGCTTATTTTTATGCGACTGCGAAATGTCTCCGTGCCAATGGCAGACGGGAATGTCCGCCTCGGCGCACAAATCGTTGAGGCGCATAAACTGGTCGTTGATGAGCGCCTTCAAGGGGCCGATATAAATCGCGCCGACAGATCTCGGTCTGTCCTCGGCAAACAGGGTTAGTATAGGGAAAAACGCCGCCTCCGTTTTACCCGAGGCGGTGGAGGCGGACAGCAGAACATTGTCGTCCGTGTTGAACACGGCGTCGCCCGCGGCAACCTGAATGGCGCGCAGCGCCTCCCAGTTGTTCCTATAGATAAAGTCCTGCACAAACGGCGCGTAACGGTCGAAAACGTTCATTTCGCGTTATACCTCAAATTCCTCAAATTCCTTTTCAAGCGTCTCGTCGTTTAGCTCCGTTTTGGCGTAGTCGAAGCTGCCAGAGCCGAGCAGCGCCGAGATGTCCGTCTTCGGGTTTTGATAGACGATATTGAGCAGCTCGATAAAGTCGCGTATAACCTCGCGCGGGGTGATGTTCTTCTCCGCTCCTATACGTCCGAACTCGATTTTAATGAAGCTTATCATGTCCGCCTGGGTAAGCGTGCGTTCATACTCAAACAGCCCCGCGTGGATGTCGGCCAGCTTTTCGATGAGCACCAGCATTTCCTCATAACTAAGCGGCGTCAGACGGATGACGGGCGCGAGCATGTCCCGCGTCCCCTCCCGACCGAAGCGCCCTTCCTCTAAACGTGACTTGAGCGCCTCGTAGCTGAAAACACCGCGCCGTGTGTCCTCCACGGACTGCGGCGTACCGCCCATGATAATGCCTAAATATCTTGCCTTGCCTTGCAGTGTATCGTTATACATGGTCAGAATTTTTTCGTAGTTGTACTGCCTTGTAATACCGTTTGGAATTTTATAAATGTTCACAAGTTCGTCGACAAGAATCAAAAGCCCGCTGTAGCCCGCTTTTTTAAGGAACGCGGCGAAAAGCTTGATGTATTCGTACCAGTCGTCGTCTGTTACGATGATGTTGACGCCGAGCTCATCCCTGGCTTGCGTTTTTGTGGCGTATTCGCCGCGAAACCACTTAACAACCCTTGCCTTGCGCTCGTCGTCGCCGTCAAGGTACGCCCTGTAATAGATGGTCAGCAGCTTCGCGAAATCGAAGCCGTGTACCATCTCATTGAGCGCGCCGATGACCTCGAATATTTTTTTCTCCACCAGCCTGCCGAAGCCGGTGTCGCCGACAGACAGACCGCTTTCAACCGCCGTCTCGCTCTGGACTCCGCTTATCCATCGATCAAGAATAAGCGTGAGCGCGCCGCCCTCCGGCCTCGTTTTGGTGGACATGTTTTGAATAAGCTCCTTGTAGGTCGCAAGCCCCTGTCCTTTTGTGCCATGAAGCCGCCTTTCGGGCGACAGGTCGGCGTCGGCGACGACAAAGTTTTTGTCCATCACATAGCTTTTAATTGTTTGGAGCAGAAAGCTTTTGCCGCTGCCGTATTTGCCCACGATGAAGCGAAACGACGCCCCGCCGTCGGCGATGATTTCAACGTCGTGTAAAAGCGCGTCGATTTCAGTTTCACGACCGACGGTGATATACGGCAGACCGATACGCGGCACGACGCCGCCCTTTAATGAATTTATGATAACCGACGCGATTCGTTTTGGTACCTTCATTCCTTTATAATTCCTTTCAGTTCGTCCTCATAATCCTCTATCAATAACGGCTTGTCCCCGTCAAAGTCAAGCACCGTGTCGCCGAACCTGTCGAACAGCTTATCGTTGACCGAGTCGGCTAAAACAGACAGCATCACGCCGCCCGATTTGAGCAGTTCGCCGTAATCCCCGCCGTATAAAAGGCAGTACAAAAATCGTCGCTCCGTTTCGCTAAGTTCAGGCGCGTTGTTCTCGAATAATTCGCCGTCTTCGGACAACGGGACAATATCCACTGTGTTCCAGTCTTCACTTTTATCCTCGTCCGCATCGGTTTCCACAATGAGCTTGTTTTGTGTTTCAAGGGCGGTTATACGGATGTCACGAAGTTTTGAAACGTCGATTTCAATTTTAGGTGCGGATTTTTTTCTGTTGAAATCAAGGTATTTATCCGTCACCTTGTTGATGACATCAAGCAGCAGTTTCGTCGTATCCGTCGCTTTTAAGGTCGACTTAAAGCCGTACTTCTGGCGCATGACAAAGTCGACGGTTTTTAACAGCGTCCCTATCTGACGGTTTTTACCGCTGTAGCCGAAGAAACGCTTGCATGTCCAGCGCCCATTTTTGTACGCGTATTGATATATTTCGTTTATCTGATAAACGTAATTTTTCCGGCTATCCTGACGGTAAAACACCGCCGAGCGGAACATGTCGTAGCCGTTTTCATACAGCCTGCCGAAGAGCCGTTCGCAGAGGCTGTTTTTACACTTCTTTTCGTAATGCTCGGAAAGCTCGGCAAAAACGCCGTAGACAACGTTCCTGACGTCCTTCGGATACATCTTATAGAACCTTGAGTTTTCAAAATTATATGAGGAAAGGGCGTTGAGAGCGGCAAACACCTCATCCGCGCTGTGCGATTGATATTGCAGTAGTATTAAAATCGCGTCGTCGGCATGGACATCTATAAAATCCTTCAGCAGTTCCTTGTCAAGATTGTAGTACACGACAAAATCAGCAAGCCACATTTTAACATAACCGTTGATGTACGGGTCGAGCTTGCCGTATTCGCTCCAAAAGCTCTTGAGCTTTATAAAGCCCTCCTCGGGCGAACCGACGCCGATTAAATTGAGCAGCTCGTAGATATATACAAAAGCAAAGGACGTCGATGTCAGCGGGAGCTCACCGCGCCGGATCTTTGTCCGCCACGAAAAATAGCCGCGAAGCTGCTGGTCGCTCATGGACTGATAGGTAGGAAAATATCGGACAAACTCCCCGCGGTAATCGAAATCGTCCTCGAAGCCCTCCATAAGCTTGCCCTGCTGGTAAAAAACCCGCGCACTACTAAGGCTGCTAACGTCATAGCCCTTCACAATTTTTCTCATTTCCCTATACATTGGCGGCATATGGCCTGCCATTTGAGATGCTCGCTTAATTATAGGCTCGTCTTTATAAACCTTCGACGACGATTGATAATCATCCGAAAGCTTTTTGTTGGACAATATTGACTGAATAAGAGCCTGTATGTCGACCAACGTTTCCTCCGCCCTTCCGGAACATTATACCGTAAAACATAAAAATTCGCAATGCTGTTACTTATTAATTGTACCATATTTAAGTAAAGATATCAGCTTTATTCACGTTGACAAAATTTTATGTAAGTAGTATTATAAAATCGGTTAGTTGGGCGAATTTGATGTAACATCGGAGTTGATTTGATTGAATGTTGTTAAAATCAACAAGAAGTTGGCAAAAAGATTCGACGGCAGGGTTTCTGCCGAGTTTAAGAATGATTCAATTGTTTTAAGCGGCAAGCTTGACGATTGGCAGGAAATCGTCACGGCCTGCCAGATGTCGGTGTGCAAGGACAGGAACGTTCATGTTGTCAATGACATCGAATTCACGGGAGCGAAAATTCCTGATATCAGATTGCCGTTAATTAAAGACAATTCGCTTGAGGGCAGCAGCCCCGATGTGTTGATAATCGGCGGCGGCATTTCTGGCACAAGCATAGCGCGCGAATTGAGCCGCTGGAATTTAGATATTCTGCTGGTTGAAAAAGAGGCGGATGTGGCGCTAGGCGCGTCGGGCAGAAATGACGGCGAGGTTCATCCCGGCGTGGACTTGGGCAAGGGTTCGCTCAAGCAGCACTATGTTCTCCTCGGCAACAGGATGTACAGCGATGTTTGCCGTGAGCTTGATGTGCCGTTAAACTTTTGCGGCCAGTATGTCGGCTTCACACAGGCATGGCTCAAACCGTTAATAAGCCTGTTCGCGTGGCAGCGCAGAAGAATCGGCGTCAAGGACACGACGATTCTTTCGGAAAGCGAGCTTAAAAAGCGTGAGCCGAACCTGAATCCTGATTTTAAATTCGCGATGTTTAATCAGTCGGCGGGCTGCGTATGCCCATACGGTCTTACAATTGCTTTCGCAGAAAACGCGGTGCAAAACGGTGCGAAGATAGCGCTGAATACGGCAGTGACGGGCATGGATGTATCGGACGGAAAAATACTGTCCGTCCACACAAACAGGGGAACAGTCAAGCCGAAAATTGTAATCAACGCGGCGGGTGTTTTTGCCGAGGAGATTGCAAAAATGGCAAACGACCGGTTTTATTCAATTCATCCGAGACGCGGTACAAATTCTATTCTTGACAAAAAATCGGGCAGCCTGATCATGGGTATCAGCTCGATTAAAAAGATAGAGCTCAACAAGGCGCATACGAAGGGCGGCGGGATTTTACATACCGTTCACGGGAATATTCTTGTGGGTCCCGACGCTGTTGAAACATATGAAAAAGAAAACACGGCGACAAACGCGAGCAGTATTGAGCGTATGTACGAAAAGCAAAGGAATACCGCGCGCGCACTCAGCGAGCGTGATATTATCACCTATTTTACAGGTGTACGCGCGCCTACCTTCGAAGAGGATTTTGTCATCGAAAAGGGCAGAAGCACAAAGAATTTAATTCACTGCGCGGGCATTCAGTCGCCGGGCTTGACTACGGCGCCGGCTGTCGCTGTTGACATCGCTAAGATGGCGTTTGAGCAGCTGTCCGGGCAAATGAAGGTTGAGGAGAATAAAAGCTTCAATCCCGTAAGAAAAGGAGTTCCCGTCCTGCGTGATATGCCGCTGCCGGAGCGCGAAAAAATGATTGCAGACAATCCCGATTACGGGGTTATCGTCTGCCGCTGTGAGGAAGTGAGCAAGGGCGAAATCCTCGACGCGTTACGTTCTCCCTTGAGCGTGCCAACGGTAGACGGCGTCAAGAAGCGCGTGCGTCCTGGAATGGGCAGGTGTCAGGGCGGCTTTTGCTCTCCGTTAGTCACACAGATTATAGCGGAGTTTCTCGGCGTACCGCTAAGCGAGGTTCGTAAAAGCTCCGAGGCATCCGTTATTGTGTACGGTGATACAAAGGGAGGTGCCGGCGATGAATAAGCATTACAACGTTACCGTTATCGGCGGAGGTCCCGCGGGCTTGGCGGCGGCTGTTTCGGCACATAAAAACGGCGCAGAGGTGTTGCTTATCGAGCGCGAGGCACGCTTGGGCGGCATCCTCAAGCAGTGTATCCATGACGGCTTCGGTCTCGTCAGGTTTTCAGAAAAGCTGTCTGGTCCCGAATACGCAGAACGTTTTACGGAGGAGTTTAACGCGCTTAAAATTGACGCGATGACATTGACGTTTGTCACAAAAATTACAAATGAAACAGACGGGTTTTCTTTAACGGTTGTGAGCAAAAACGGAATTAATGTAATCACCTCCGATACAATAATTTTAGCTACGGGCTGCCGCGAACGC
>CAZDWM010000003.1:0-37258 GCA_964509145.1 uncultured Eubacteriales bacterium
TCCGGATGATATCGGCTTAAAAAAGTCCCAGGCTGCGGCCATGACGATTTCAAAGTACGCGCCGGATTGCAGCGTTTCATCAGTAACCGAAAGAGTTACCGCCACCAATGCCGCGAAGGTTATATCGGGCTGCGACATTGTTATTCTTGCCTGTGATAATATCGCTTCACGTCTTGTTGTAAACGAAGCCTGCGTGAAGCTCGGTATACCGTTGGTCGATTCGGGAATAGCGGGTGCGTACGGCAGGATTTATCTTTATATTCCGGGCAAAACCGCCTGTCTCGAATGTGTAACGGAAAGAGCAAAGGAAAGTGCGGATAAGCGTACCGTCAGCGCGGCAGCGGGCATAACCGGAGGCTTCGCTGCGATGACAGCGCTTCGGTTTCTTTCCGGAAAAAGCGAGAACGGAGGTAAAATTATTTTAATAGATGCGCTTAATAATGCGATAGAAGAAATACCGATAAAAAAATTCGGTGAATGCAAAATATGCGGAGGCAAGATTGAAAGATAAGCTTTCAGATTTTTGCGAAAGGATGGTCATAAGTTTGAATAAATTCAAACTATAAAAAATTGTTAACGGGCTGAAAGCCCGTTTGCCGCTGAAGCGGCACCACAATTTTAGAGAAGGGAGGATTTATTCATCACTTTTTGTGATGAATAAATCATGGTCATAAAAATGGCTGATAAGCTGGCAGGTTACATGGGGCGTGTGCTGAAGGTGGATCTCACAGCACGCACCTCTGAGGATTATCCGTGGTCGGATAAGGACAGAGAGCGCACTCTCGGCGGTAAAATTATGGCTGCCGATATCCTGTATCACCACATAAAGCCGGGAATGAAGGCGTTTGATGAGGACAATTGGATTGTTGTTACCACAGGTCCACTCACGGGTTGCGGTTGCCCCAATACATCAAGATTCAATATCTCCACAATTTCACCGCTAACTAATATCATCACATCATCCAACTGCGGCGGCGATTTCGGTCTTTCGCTCAAAAGAGCGGGATTCGATGCTGTTATTCTCAGCGGCAGGGCGAATTCCCCGGTTAAAGTTGATATCACAAGCAGCGGAGCGGTGTTTTCGGATGCGGCGGATTTATGGGGCTTGTCAACAGGCAAAACACAGGAGAAACTGCTACCGAAAGCCGGTAAACTTGTTATCGGTCCCGCGGGCGAAAACAAGGTTCTTTACGCCTGCGTTTTCAGCAATGAACGCACTGCCGGGCGCGGCGGGGTAGGCGCGGTTTTCGGTGATAAAAACCTTAAGGCAGTCACTGCTTTCGGAGTTAAGGTGCCCGAGGTTAATAACCGTAAAAAGCTTAAAAAAACAAATGAGAAGTGGTCCGCGCTTCTGCTTTCCCACCCTCTCACGGGGCGTCAGCTTCCAAAACTCGGTTCGGCGGGTCTTATCGCCCCGATGCAGGCTCACAGCATTCTTGCTACAAAAAATTTCGGAGCGGGCAGGTTTGACGGATTCGAAAAGGTATCCGGCGAGGAGCTTGCGGAGAAGCATCTTGTGAGCAACGCCGCTTGCACCACCTGCGTTATCAGGTGCGCGAGGATGGTTAATGTTGACAGTAAAATTGTGAAAGGTCCCGAGCTTGAAACACTCGGACTTATGGGACCCAACATTTTAAATGATAATATTGAACTTATTCTCAAATGGAATTACGAACTCGATGAAATGGGAATGGATTCCATATCCACTGCCGGTGTTATCGCGTTTGCCATGGAGCTTAAAGAAAAGGGCTTGTGGGATTGCGGTCTTGAATTCGGCAAAACCGATAACATTACCGATATTATTCATGCGATTGCACATCGTTCGGAGTTTGGCGATGTTCTGGCAGACGGTACAAAGCGTATGAGTCAACGCTTCGGAGGCGAAGAATATGCCATTCATGCAAAAGGAATGGAGCTTTCGGCATATGAGCCGCGCCGCGCGGTCGGTCAAGGACTGGGATATGCCACGGCGAACCGCGGCGGCTGTCACCTTAACGCGGGTTACCTTGTGGTTGTGGAAGGTCTCGGTCTTGATGTTAACTCCCTTACGCCTCACGGCAAGGCGGCAATTTCGATTATGTTCCAGAATCTTATGGAGTCGGTTTCGGCGTGCGGCTCATGCCTTTTTACCAGCTATGCGGTGCTGCCGGGCTTCCTTGTTGATAAGCCTAATTTGGCGTTGACAAAGGTGGTTCTCGCGTGCTTTCCATATGTGGGACCTGTTGTTAATCTATTAAGCCATTTCACAAAGGTTGCCGCAATCAATATACCTCTAGTACCGCATTCTTACGCAATCAAATACGCCACGGGTATCAGATCCACATTGGCAAGAATGCTTACATGGGGTGCGTACGGATATAATGTTGAGAGAATTTCCAATGTTATATTAGGTCAGAAAACTGATGCGGATAAGCTTCCCAAGCGACTTACTGAGGAACTTCAGGATCCAAACAACCCTAAAACAAAGGTTCCTCTCGAAAAGATGAAGAAGGTTTATTACCGCGCGCGCGGCTGGAAAAACGGAATTCCTAAATACCACCGTTTGAGAAGTCTCGGGCTGGATATCGGCAAGGACTATTATATTGAGATTTTACGGGAGGCGCAGAGCAATGGCAAAAGTAACAGTTAATCTTTTCGGAGTTTTCCGCATTGACACGCATCTTGCCAAGGAGCAGGTTGACATCGATAAAGTTGCGGACATCTTTCCTGTTCTAAACAGCAGAGTTGATGATGTCTACGCCGAAAACAAGGCAAAAAATCCGTCGCTCCAAAGGCCGCGGCCGCTTGCATTTAAGGATGCGGTGGTGTTCATTAACGGTGAGCGCTGCTCTCGCAAGGACAGAAAGCTTTCGGATAATGACGAGATTTGGCTGCTTTCGCCTGCTTCGGGCGGTTAACAGGAGAGGGGTATTATGGCTTTTAAAATTAACGAGGAAAAATGCCTTGGATGCGGAGCATGCGCGTATGTATGCCTTTTCGGAGTTCCCGCGCCGGTTGACGATGCTAAATCAAAATATACCATTGACGAGGGAAGATGCCTCGGCTGCGGGCAGTGTGAGAATATCTGTCCCAATAACGCTGTCTCGCCTGCGCCGGGGCATAAAAAAATCAAACGTGTTTATATTGACGAGGAGAAATGCATAGGCTGCTCGCTGTGCGCGAAATCATGCCCCGGTAAAGCCCCGCAGGGTGCAATCAAGCAGCCGTTTGTTATTGACGAGGAGAAATGCATCCTCTGCGGTTTATGCGCCACAAAATGCAAAAAAGACGCAATCATTGTCGAGTACTAATGAGTCAACATTTGTCACAGCCGCTCTTGTGAATTTCACCTTAATGTGCTATCATAAGCTGGTCTTGTATGAACCGAAAGGACGATAGATTGAATGAAAACAGTCAAACCGCGCGTGCTGCTCGACATGATAAACCAGCTTGAGCGCTATACAGAACTTTTCTCGCTTGATATCCCTGAATGGAAAACCTACGACGGGAAATACCTGGGCGATGGCAAATACGAGTTTTATGAGAATACGACGGAAATGAAAAGCCTTGGCGACAGCTGGACGGCGCGCTACGATTGCGCGAGGAAGTTTTATGCCGACGTCAAGCTTCCGCAGGAATTTAAGGGGCAGAGTGTCTACCTTAAAATCGACTTCGGCGGCGAAATCCTTGTGCGTGTCAACGGCAAAATCGTCGGCGCCGTCAGCGAGCGGATGAACAGCGGCTGGGTTGTGCGCGATATCGTCAATGTCCACCCGTCAACCGCCGTCAGCCTTGACGACACGCTTCACATCGAGTTAGAGGCCTGCGTCGACTCGGGCGGTTTCTGTGACGCGGCGATGGACGGCGCGAGAAGTGTCGACTACAAGCTTGCCGCGGCGAAATTTGTCGCTGTAGACACAGTCTGCCGCAAGTATTTTTTAGATGTTTCTGTGATTTGGGAGGCGCTACCCGAAATACGCGACGAGTTTATCAAGGAAAAGGTCTACGCGGCGCTCGACGATTCGCTGCACATGGTGGACTTTGATTTCGACGACGCGCGGGTGCGCGCTTCAATAGCCGAGGCTTCGGCGTTCCTCGACGCGGCGCTGGCGGAAATCAAGCACACGCCGCAGGCGGAGGTCATCATGGACGGTCACAGCCACATCGATGTGGCGTGGCTTTGGCGCATTCAGGAAAGTGAGCGCAAGGCAGCGCGTACCTTCACAAACAACCTCGCGCTTATGGACATTTACCCGCAGTTCACCTTTACACAAAGTCAGGCAATTTTATACGATATGGTCAAACGGCTTTACCCGGAGGTCTACGAGCGCATCCGCGAAAAGGTTAAAAACGGACAGTGGGGCGTCGTCGGCAACGTCTGGGTCGAGGCCGACACAAACATTGCTTCAGGCAGCTTCTGTACGGCAGGGAGTTTTTCAAAAACGAGTTCGGCGATGTGTCAGATACCTACTGGCTGCCGGACTGCTTCGGCTTCTCGTGGGCGCTGCCGCAGATTATTAAACGCAGCGGTATGAAATATTTCATCACGGCCAAGCTTTTAAGTCAGGATACCAACCGCTTTCCGCACACAATATTCCGCTGGCGCGGTGCCGACGGCTCGGAGATTATCGCCCACAACCAGCGCACGCATTATCAGGGCGACTACACGCCCGCGCAGGTGTATGACGCGGCCTACACCAACGACCAGAAGGACGCGGTCGACACCACCTTCGGCATGTTCGGCTACGGCGACGGCGGGGGCGGATGCACCTATCGGATGGTTGAAAACAGCCTGAGGCTACAAAGCTTTCCGGGTTTGCCTAAAACAAGAATGGGGCATCCCGACGAATTCTTCAAAAAGGCCGAAGCGGCGGCGGACAAGCTGCCTGTTTATAACGACGAGCTTTACTACGAAAATCACCGCGGCACCTACACCAGTCAGGCGTTCATTAAAAAGGGCAACCGCCGCGGCGAATTCCTGTTAAGCCGCACCGAGATGGTGTCGGTGTTCGCGGGCGGATATGATATGGAAAAAATGGGCGGGTTGTGGAAGTTGCTGCTTAAAAACCAGTTTCACGACATTTTGCCCGGCACATCGATTCATGAGGCCATTGAGGATTGCCGCCCCGATTACGCAACGCTTCAAAGCGAGGGCGGTGCGCTGAAAGCGGCGGCGTTTAGGTCGCTCAATGACAGGATTAACACCCCGTCCGACGGCGTTGTTGTGTGGAACCTGACGGGTCAGCCCGTTGCAGCGCCCGCGACGGCAGAAATTACCTCGGACGTTGGATTTGACGGCATCCCCTCAAGGGTGTATGATAAGGACGGCAAGAAACACATTGAGTTTATCGCCGACGTTCCGGCGATTGGCTACCGTTTCATCCCGTTCGCAAAACAGACAAAGGAGTTGCCTGTTGTCACCGCCGAAAAGACGCGGCTCGAAAATGAGAAGCTTCGCGTTGAGCTTGACGAAAACGGCATACTTACCTCTGTATACGATAAGGTGAACAGTCGGGAGACACTCGCCGGAAAAGGCAACGCGCTGACGGTTTTCATCGACAAGTGCGTTCATGAAACGGCGTGGAATCTCGAACTTAATTACAATAAAAAGACGTGGCCGCTTGATAAGGCCGACAGCATCGAGGTTATCGAACAAAGCGAGCTTCGGGGTGTTATCCGAATCGTGCGAAGCTTCAACAGGTCAACCATCACACAGGACATTATTCTCAATGCCGGCAGCGGACGCGTCGACTTCGACACGACGGTCGACTGGCAGGAACGCGACAAGGTTTTAAAAGCCGCGTTCGACGTCAATGTGCTCAACACCATGGCTTCCTTTGAGATAGCCCACGGCGCTATCAAGCGCCCTACGCACCGCAACAATTCCTACGACGCGGCGAAATTTGAGCAGTGCGCCCACAAGTGGGCAGACCTTTCCGAGGGTGATTACGGCGTTAGCATCTTAAACGATTGCAAGTACGGTTACGACATCAAAGACAGTACAATGCGAATAACCTTGATGCGCGCGCCGACCTGCCCCGACCGTCTAGGCGACCTCGGCGTGAATACATTCGTTTACAGCTTCTATCCGCACAGCGGTGCGTGGCAATGCGCCGCGACTGTAGAGGAAGCACTGGCGCTAAATGTTCCTTTAGAGGCGTTCGCTGTCGAAGCGCACCAAGGCGATTTGCCCGAAAGCCTTTCGTACGTATCCTGCGACCGCGACGACATCGTTATTGACGCCGTCAAGCAGGCACAGGACGGACGGGGGATTATTGTGCGTCTGTATGAGGCAAAGGAGCGCAGGGGAAACGCAACCGTAACAGCAAGGCTTCCCTTCACAAAGGTTGTCGAATGCAACCTCATGGAGGAGGACGAGCGTGATGTTACGTCATCGGACGGCAGCTTCACATTCGGAATAAGGCCGTTCGAGGTCAAGACCTTCCGGCTTATATAAAGAAGGAGATACAGGATGAAAAAGAAAGCAATTAAACTCGTCACCGTTTTTATGAGTCTCTGCCTCGTTTTCTCTGTCGCGGCGGGCACACCCGTATTCGCGGCGGACAGGAACGAAAGCGTCGTTTCCGAGGACGTCAAGACGTCGCTGCTCGGCGTATTCTTCGCCGGTCTGACCCGTGGCGTCGACAAGGTTCTCACAGGCATTTTAAACGTTGTGGCAGCCGTCACACCGCAGTCGTCGGGCTACACAAAGTTTAACGACTATGTCAGTGAAAATTACTATCGTGGAACGGAAAGCTTTATCGACGAAGCGCCGAAAAGCGCGCAGTGGAGCCTCGGCTACGCCGAACGTGTTTTGACGCCCGACGATTTGCTTGACAGAATATATTACATGGGCGGCTTCGACGTGGCCAACGTCATCACCGGCAGTTATGACGACATTAAGGTACGCTGTGTCTGCCTCGACGACGGCACACGCCGCGGCAAGGTCATCTTCGCCGTTATCGACGCCATAGGTCTTTCAAACAGCGATGTGCGCGGCATCCGCGAGTCCTTTGTTAAGGCGCTCGGGAGCGACGACGACATCGCCGCCATAAATGTCAGCGTCACGCACACGCACAGCGGCATCGACACACAGGGCATCTGGGCTGTATTCGGCGTTTACGGGCAGGACAAGACTAACATTTTAAAGTCGATGTTCCCGATATTCAACACCGGCGAGCCTGTTTCCGGCGTCGACAAGACGTTTATCCAGAATGTCTATACTTTATCGACCGAGGCCATGCTTGAGGCGTACAATTCCATGACGGCGGGCGAACTCTATTATGCCGAAAAGGACGCGACGCAATATTTCAGATACCGCAAGGATCCCAGCAACTTCATCAAGAATATTTCACGCTTTCGCTTTGACCCATGTGTCAATCACGACAACGACAAGGGCAATGACGTGAAACCCACCATCATTGCAAACTTCGGCTGTCACCCCGAGACGGTGGGCTACGGCGGAAGCGTCATGTCGGCTGATTTCGTGCCTTATATGGAAAGTGTCATGAACGACGCCGGCTACAATTTCCTGTTTATACAGGGCGCCATCGGCGGTATGATTACCTCCAGCCGCGGCTTGTCGAACGACGGCTTAAGCCTTCAGAGGTATCAGGAGGCTATCCGTCAGGGCGAGGAGCTGGCGTATTTCGTGCTGGGCATGACTTATGACGAGCAGGGCTGTATCGACAACGTCGTCGACCATGAACGCGAGGCGGCCGACCTTGCGGCACTGGGCGACAACGCTTCGGCATATACCCCGTGGTACGCGGGCTGGACGGCTGTCATGGAGGAGCGGCTCGACCCGATTCTTAACCTTACCATCAAGGAAGTGATGATAGAAATCGACAACCCCGTTGTTGAGTTTATCGGCAAGCTGGGCGTGACGAGCAACGACCTTTTAAAGGACGGCAAGGGCACTTTCTATACCGTGTCTGAAATCGGCTATTTAGAGCTGGGCAAGACCGTCAAGGTACTGATGAGCCCCGGCGAGACCAACCCCGACTTTGTCAATGACGGTGTTTCGATGGACGCTAAAACCTCCACCTACCGCCGAGATTTCCAGTACGCTCCGCTTAAGGAATATACGGAGTATTTCGGCGCGGACGACCACCTGCTTGTGTTTGACGAGATGAACGATGCCGCCGGATACATCAACCCCGACAACGACTACGCGCTTATTGTTCTGCGCTACACCGAGCAGGGCATCGGCATGAACTCAAACGCGCTGCTGTTCTCCCTCGCGTCGGATATGGGCTCGATTTTAATCGGCTCGTTCCTTGACCTCGTGGAAGCGAATCAGTAGTATTATAAAATAAACAGCCGCCTTACCCGAAAGGGTGGGGCGGCTGTTTATTAAGAATTCTGTCCATGATACAAGAATAATATTACCTCTTTGCTGCGACCTTTTTCGGTTTGCCGGACGATTGGCGAGATACGACGAGCTTCCGATACACCAGCACACCGAGCAGACTTAATAAGAGCGTCACGCCGAAAATGATTGCGGAAACTTTATAGTTGCTTTCACCTAGCTCCGCACCGCACCAGGTGGAGGAGATAATTGAGGGGATGCGGGCAAGCATTGTAATAAACAGAAACTTTGTTGTGCTGATGGGCAGCACGCAGGCTAAATAGGTAATGAAATCCTTCGGCGTGCCGGGTATTAGGTAGATACACCACAGCAAACCGCCGACCTTTTTTTCGTCGTTTAAAAAGCTGAATTCCTTGAGCTGTTCCTCCGAGACGAACAGGTTGATGACGCGCTTGCCGAACAGCTTTGTTAAAATAATGATGACAAACGAACCCATCAACGTGCCTAAAAGGCATAAAAAACAGCCGCCGAAGGTACCATAGACGAACCCGGAGCCGATTTCAAGCGGCTCGGCGGGGATGATTTTGACGACCGTCTGAAGCGCTCTTATACCGACAAATATCAGCCGCCCCCAGAAACCAAAGCTCTCGAGCCATGACTTGAAGCCCTGTGTATCGCTGACAAAGTCCAGCAGACGGCTTCCCAATTTGATGTAAGCTATAATAAAAGCGGCGGTGAATAAAACGACTGCGGTAAGGGACAGAATGGTTTGCGGTTTTCTCAGGCTTGCTTTAATCGCATCTTTCATAATAATAATCTCCGAGGTGACCCTTGTATTTTCCCTTCCATGGCTTTTTTGAACCGTTGTAATGGATGATGACAGTGTGCTTATCTACCCAAACCCTGTCAATCAGCGGTACGTTTTTCAGATATGTCTTTTCGTCAAGATTATATTTAAGCGGGTCAACGGCTAAAAGCCGACCGTTGAACATGACATTGAGGACGTCCTGATCGGCAAGAACAAGATGTATATTTGTCGTCCTGATGAATTCCACAACCTTTTCGGATGAGCAGCATTCGCGCAGCCCCTTGAGGTTAATCATCAGCACACCCGCGTTGATATAGGGTACAGGCTCCGGCAACCGAAGCCTTTTCGCGTTGTAGATGCTGAAAAGATGCTTAAAATGCGACGCTCCGGCAAAGAGATTTTGGCCGAATTCAATGTTATAAAAGCTGTCAAGCGGATTTATAACTACTATGTCCGGGTCGAGGTAAAGTATTCTGTCCTCGCTGTCTGGAATATAGTCCATGGCGAACAGACGATAGTAGGTTTCCTTGGATGTCCTTTTTAAAAAATCGGCGCCGTCGAGCAGCGTGTCGTCGACGATGACGGGAATGATGCCGCAGCGCTCCGGGTCGACACTCGCGTTGAGCTTTTCAAAGTCCTCCTTCGTCAGCGAGGAATAGGCGATATAGATGTCAAAACGCGTTCCGGGATTGGACGCCATAATGGACTTCAGACAGACGCATAACGGACCGACATACCCGGAATTGAGCGCAAACAGCAAATTCATTAACCCCAATCCTTTCGACTTAAACGTTATATATTACTGAACATACCTCATTCTATTATGCGTATGTATCATGACACACAAAAATTAAAAAAGAGTAAACGAATCGGCAAAATATTGTTAAAATTTTTGTATTTGAATTTTATCAAATACCGACAGTTTCATAAGTCTGATTATGCTTGACTTCATTTTTTTACCATGTTATCATACATAAGGGCATATGCGCCCCGTGAATTGAATGAAACGCGACGCGGCGAAAGGAAGCGATGTCATGTTAAAAAGGGCAACATCGGTTATACTGGCAGTCTTGATTTGCTTTGGAACCCTCACGGTGAATGTCTGCGCGGCTTTTGCCGGCACATTAAGCGGTGACGGTATCAAATATATTGAAAGCGCCGGTTACGGTTACGAGACCGCGACGGGCGGCAACGGCTATCAAACAAGGTATGTTGTGGACGGCAGCGGACATAGGGTCAAACTTTCGTCCGACAGGGTCACGCGCGAAAGTGCGCAGGATAGCGTTTTTATCCCGTCGAGTTATGACCTGAGGGATTCAGGACGGGTTACATCCGTCAGGGATCAGGGCGACGGCGGCACCTGCTGGTCCTTCGGAACCGTCAGTGCCTGCGAATCAAACCTTATCACACAGGGTCTTGCCGATAACACGCTCGACCTTTCAGAGGATCATATGACATGGTTCACCGGTAAAAGAGGCTGGCTCACCGGCGATGGCATAAATTTTAACGGCGACAACGACGAATACGACGGAGCGTACATTGCCGGAGGATACTGGGCAAACCCTGTTGCCACGCTTGCGAGCTGGTCTGGTACGGCGCTTGAGAGTGAATACCTGTATGCACCCTACAATCTCAACGCCAACGGTCATTACGACGAAACAGAGCGTTTTGTCTCAAATTATCATCTTCAAAATGTCAGTCTTCTCGCGAACTCTGACGAGGAGTCGCGCCAGCGCGGCGATATCATTAAACAAAGTATTATAGATTTAGGCGCGGTAACGGTCAGCTTCAACTGCGACAACGCAAGTTTTAACGAGACCACCGGCGCATATTTTCAGGACGAAAGCAACCTATCAAACCACGAGATATCCGTTGTGGGCTGGGATGACGACTATCCCGTATCAAGGTTTGTTCCGGGCAGCGCGCCGTCGGACAAGGGCGCGTGGCTGTGCAAAAACAGCTGGTCGGACACCAGCGGTGACGGCGGTTATCTCTGGCTGTCTTATTATGACACATCAATATGCGAAATAGCCTCGTTTGAGATGGAATCCGCCGATAATTACGACACCGTCTATCAGCACGACGGCTATATGCTCTGGCTCGACAACCTCGCCTTTACCGACGTTAAAACCGGCAGCTTCGCCAACGTGTTTACGGCGACGGGCTCCGAAAGCCTTGAGGCTGTGGGCTTTTACAACGTACAGGACGACATCGGCTATACCGTTAAAATTTTCACCGATGTAAGCGACGGTAACCCCGAATCGGGAACGGCGCAAGGCATCCTTGCGAGCGGCACCATAGATTATGCCGGTTATCACACCGTAAAGCTCGACACGCCGGTGTCGCTCACTTGCGGACAGAGATATTCCGTTGTGGTAACCCTCACAGCCAACGACCCGGATGCGGAGGTTGTTTGTATCCCGTTTGAGGGCAGCGCCTGGTATTGGGATAATTATATTTCATATGTCTATTACACGAGCCATAAAAGCGAAAGCTATGTCTATTACCCTGTGGAGAACAGTTGGCTCGACGGGTCGTCGACAGCCATCAGGCAGGGAAACACAGCTATACTGCTCAACAACGCTGGGTTGAAGGCTTACACAAGCTACAACGAGGGGAGCACCTCACCCGAAAGTGTTTCCTTCCAGACCAAAAGCTACACCGTTAATTATAAGGACAGCTTTCAAATAACCGCCCCCGTCGTGTCGCCCGCTTCGGCGACAAACAAGGGTCTGTTCTGGGGCTCATCTGATATCCTTGTGGCCGATGTTGACGAAAACGGCAACGGTTACGCACGGAGTAAGGGAACGGCCACAATCTATGTCGAATCAGCCGACGGCGGCCACTATGACACGTGTACTGTTAACGTTAAATACTCCTTCTGGCAGTGGCTTATCGTTATTTTCCTGTTCGGGTGGATATGGTACTGATTTAATGAAGATTGTTTTTATCTGCACGGGCAACACCTGCCGGAGTCCGATGGCGGAGGGTATTTTCAAAGCGCTGCTTCTCGAAAAAGGCGTCGCGAATGTCGAAACCGGCAGTGCCGGGCTTTCCGCCTTCCCGGGGATGCCGGTGACAGACAACGCCGTTTTAGCGGCGGCGGAATACGGCGCCGATATCTCGGCTCACCGCGCGTCGCCCGTCACACAATATTTGCTCGACGAAGCGGAGCTGCTTGTCTGCATGACGGAAGCCCACGCCGATACGCTGCTTGGATATCTTCTGTCAGATAAGGTAACGGTGCTCGGCGATGGTGTACCCGACCCATACGGCGGCAGCCTTGAGGACTACCGGGCGTGCGCTTCAGTGATTAAAAACGGACTGGCGAAACTGATTGATAATATATTCCCAGAGGGAGGAAGTCATATAATGAACAATTATTCACAGGTGGATTTTAAAAACATTGAGCTGACAGGCGGCTTCTGGCAGGCGCGTCAGGCGCTCAATAAGGATGTAACCCTTGAAGCCGTGCGCCGGCAGTTTGAAAACACCGGGCGCTTTGAAGCTTTCAAGTTCAATTGGAAAGAGGGAATGCCCAAGCGTCCGCATATCTTCTGGGACTCCGACATCGCAAAATGGCTTGAGTCCGCCGCCTTTATCCTTTCAAAAAACAGGGACGCGGCGCTTGAAAAGTATGTCGACGATTTGGTTGATCTTATCGAAAAGAACCAGTGGGACGACGGCTATTTTAACATCTTCTTCACCGTTGTCGAGCCGGACGAGCGCTTCCAGCACCGCATGGAGCACGAGCTTTACTGCGCCGGTCACCTCATGGAGGCGGCCGTGGCTTATTATGACGCCACGGGCAAGGACAAATTCCTCAACTGCATGAAGAAATATGCCGACCTTATCGAAAGGGTTTTCAAAATCGAAGGCTCGGCAGAGTTTACTACGCCGGGGCATGAGGAGATTGAGCTTGCGCTAGTCAAGCTATATCACTGCACGGGCGAAAAGCGCTACCTTGAGCTGAGCAAATTCTTCATCGACGCGCGCGGCGCTGCGACGAGCAAAGAAGTCATCGACGGCGAAAACGACACCTATATTCAGGATCATCTGCCCGTGCGCGAGCAGACGACGGCGGAAGGGCATTCGGTACGCGCCGCGTACCTCTACAGCGGTATGGCTGATATCGCGCGTGAATACGGCGACATCAGCTTATTTGACGCCTGCGATAAGCTGTTTGAAAACATCACGAAAAAGCGGATGTACATCACGGGCGGCATCGGCTCGGCTCGCGAGGGCGAACGATTCACCGGCGACTACGACCTCCCTAACGACACAGCCTACGCCGAGACCTGCGCGGCCATCGCGCTGGCGATGTTTGCCGGACGCATGAGCCTTGTGAGCGCCGACGGTAAATACGCCGATATTGTTGAACGAACAATCTACAACGGGATTATATCGGGAATATCGCTCGACGGAAAGTCGTTTTTCTACGAAAACCCGCTTGAAATCAACCTGACCGATCGCAATATTTTCACCAAGAAGGGCAGACGCTGGCCGATTACGCAGCGCGTCGAGGTGTTCGACTGCTCGTGCTGCCCGCCGAACATGACGCGCTTTGTCGCGTCGGTAGGAAGCTATCTTTATTCGCACGCCGATAATGTCGTCTTTGTCCATCAGTTTATGGACAGCGCGGCGCGTTTCGAAGTCGACGTCAGCCCTGTTTCAATCAAACAGACTACAAGCTATCCCGACGACGGCAGGGTTACGTTCGCCGTTACGGGTATGAAGGGTAAAAAGCTGGCCGTCAGAATCCCGTCGTGGTGTTCGCGATACAGCTTTGAAGGCTTTGAGCCGACAGTCGAAAAGGGATATGCCTACATTGACGTTGACAGCGACGATTTTACGCTCGTCTATGAGATGGATATGACGCCCAAGTGGTACGAGGCTTCGGCAAGGGTTTGGGCGGACGCCGGAAGGGTCGCGCTCACGAGGGGCCCCGTCGTTTACTGCATGGAGGGCGCCGACAACGGTTGTGAGCTTTGGTCGCTCTACGCCGACATCTTTTCCCCTGTCGCCGAATACAGGGATGAGCTCCTCGACGCGCTGTGCCTTGAGGCAAAGGGCTATAAAAAAGCCGAATGCTGCTGCGGCCACGCCTCCTTATATCATCCCACCGACGGCAATTATCTGCCAGCCAAGCTCAAATTTGTGCCTTATTACGCCTTTGCCAACAGGGGCGAGACGGATATGACCGTTTGGGTGGGAAAGCAGTGCTGAGCGAAAAAATTCGCATAGTCCCAATGGGAGCGGAGCATTTAGAGGATATCGCTGCGCTTGAAGGGCTGTGCTTTTCACGGCCGTGGAGCGTTAAAGCGCTTAAAGAGGAATTGTCAAACGAACAGGCGCATTTCCTTGTGGCTGTTGTCGGAGACAAAACGGCGGGTTACATCGGCGTTTTAGAAATCTGCGGCGAGGGCTATATCACAAATGTCGCCGTTTTTCCCGAGCACAGGCGTCAAGGAATTGCCTCGGCGCTGCTTGAAACCGCCGCCGACGGCGCGCGCCGCCGCGGCTGCGCGTTTCTGACGCTTGAGGTAAGAACCGATAACACTGCGGCGGTGTCGCTTTATCAAACACACCGTTTCGAGCTTGCGGGGACGCGAAAGAACTTTTACGAAGCGCCTGTAGAGGACGCGTTAATAATGACTCTGACGTTAATAACGGAGAATAAAAATGGCAAAAACAATTATTGAAGCCAACGGAAAAAACCTTCAATACTGGAAAGACATATGGCGTTACAGAGGCCTTGCCTTAACGCTGGCCAAGCGTGACATCACTGTTCGCTACAAGCAGACTTTTATCGGTCTGGGCTGGTCTGTCATCAGCCCCGTTATCAACATGGTGCTGATGTCCTTTGTGTTTGGCTATGTCGCCAATCTGTCCACCGACGGGCAGGCACCCTACAGTGTCATGGTCTATGCAGGCTTAATACCATGGTCGCTGTTTTCGAGAAACTTCCAGATTACATCGGCTTCTTTCCTGACAGGCGCCGGTCTGTTGAAAAAAATCTATTTCCCGAGGATTATTCTGCCGTTGGGTACATCGTTGGCGACGTTTATCGATACGCTCATTTCCTTCGGCGTGATGCTCATTATTATGCTGTTCAGCTTTTTCAGATCGGGCTTTGTCCCGTCGCCGCGGATATTTTTATTGCCGGTGTTTGTGTTGCTGCCCACGTTGCTCGGCTTTTCCACGGGGCTTTTTCTTTCGCCCCTAAATATCAAGTACAGGGACCTTAATCAGGCGATACCGTTCCTCATCAGCATCGGGCAATATGTGACACCCGTCGCCTATTCGTTCGCGGTCGCGTGCAACGCGATTCCCGAACGGTTCAGGTTCATTTATTCGCTCAATCCCGCCGCGGGCGCTATAAACACGTTTCGCTGGTGTATCATACCGACCAATGAATTTCATTGGCCGTCGTTTGTTTCGGCGCTCGTGTTCATAGCGGTTTTTCTGCCGCTGGGCATCCGGAACTTCCGTAAGGGCGAACGGAACTTTGTCGACCTCGTTTAAGGATGGCGGATATGGATAACAAAGAAACAGTTTTAAAAATTGAACATGTCGGTAAAAAGTATCTGCTTCGCCAAAAGACCGTTTTCCCTGTCGACGGCACAAAGACCGAGAAGCTTCGGTATATAACACGCCTCAACAAGACGGTCAGCGAGGACTTTTGGGCGCTCAGGGACATCAATATAGAGGTCAAAAAGGGCGAGCGCGTAGGCATTGTCGGGCGCAACGGCGCGGGCAAGTCGACACTTTTAAAGCTGATATCTCGCATCACCGAGCCGACGGAGGGGCGTATAGAATATGAGGGTACCGTGGCCGCTATGCTCGAGATCGGCACAGGCTTCAACCCGGAGCTGACGGGTCGCGAAAATGTCTACCTTAACGGGGCGATTCTTGGTATGACGCGCGAGGAGATTGACGCGAAGTTCGACGAAATAGTCGCCTTTTCCGAAATCGGTCGGTTCATCGATACGCCGGTTAAAAAATACTCAAGCGGCATGATGGTGCGCCTCGCGTTCTCCGTGGCGTCAACGCTCAACCCCGATATACTCATCATCGACGAAGTACTGTCCGTTGGTGACATGCGCTTTCGCACAAAGTGCCTCAAAAAAATGTCCGACATCGCGAACGACGGCAAAACAATTCTTTGCGTCAGCCATATGATGAACGTCATCCGTAACCTCTGCGACAGGGCAATTGTCCTTGAGGACGGACGGTTGATTTACGACGGCGACGTGGATGAAGCGATACGCCTTTATAACGGTAAAAGCGAGGACGCGCGTGCCGGACACTACGAATACACCATTAAAAATAGAGCCAAGAACTATAAATGCGACAGGCTTTTCGTTAAAAGCCTCGACATCGTCGGCAGTCCGGACAGTATTTACCGATGGGATGAACCTATATGCTTCAGGTTCCGTGCCGAGGCGCTGACAGATGAGGAAAACATCGGTATGCGGGTGCGCTTTCTGCGCGACGACGGCGCGCCTGCTGCCACAGCGTTTGTCGAACCCTTCGGCAGCTTTAAAAGCGGCGAAAGCAGGGATATTGCCGTTACTGTAGAAAGGCACAATCTCGCGCCGGGCAGCTATAAGGTGGGTATTACGCTTGTCAAGGGTCAACCATACGATATTTATAACAACCTCGACAGCATTGAAGACGCTTTTTTTATAACGGTCTTAAATATCGGCGGTGACATAGGCGGCGCGGTTATGGACAACGCGGGCAGGCTTTGGGCGGATTCGTGGGGTCGGTCAAGAATCACCGACGTGCGCGCCGAGTTGGAATAGGGTGGCTTTATGTACAATTTTTCAATGTATTTCCACGGCGGGAGCGGGAACAGGGGCTGCGAGGCCATTGTCCGCTCAACTTCGGCTATGCTTAAAAGCACCTACGGTAAAAGCGAGGTGTCGCTTTTCAGCCTCGCGCCCGAGCAGGATATGGACGCGTCGCTGCCCGATGTCGACCGGATTGTCGGCATATCATATGACGAGGACAGCCTTGTCAGACCGATATCGCCCGTCGACAAGCTCAGAATTAAGATGCGCGCGCGCGTTTCCGACAAAAAAGCGGACGAATATTACTTCTCCCTTTTTAACCGCGAGCTGCCCTTAGCAGGCGGCGGGCTTTATCTTTCCGTGGGCGGCGACAATTACTGTTACGGCGAAAACAGCAGCATGACGGCGTTCAACAAGTCCCTCAAGGGTCAAGGTCTCAAGACGGTGCTGTGGGGCTGCTCGCTTGATAAAAGCGCCTTTACCGACTACAACACCGCCGACCTTCAAACCTACGACGCCATCTTCGCGCGTGAGAGCGAAACGTTCAATCTGCTCAAGGAACACGGCTTTTCAAACAATGTATATCTGTTCCCCGATCCCGCTTTTACGCTCGCGACTGAGACGCTGCCGCTGCCCGAGGGCTTTGTCGATAAAAAAATGATCGGCGTCAACGCAAGCCCGCTCATTTTCAGATATGAAAACGGGAACAACAAGGGTATCGGCATAAAGGTCTATGAACGGCTCATAGAGTATATTATCGGCAAAACCGATTACGGCGTCGCGCTGATTCCCCACGTGTTCTGGCCGTCAAGTAACGACCTTGAGCCGCTGACGCGCTTATATGAAAAATACAAGGCCTCCGGACGCATCGTTTTAATCGACAGCGAGCTGTCAGCGCCCCAGCTCAAGGGTTATATCGCGCGCTGCAAGGCCTTTGTAGGCGCGCGCACGCATTCAACCATAGCGGCCTATTCCTCCTGCGTGCCCACGCTTGTCCTCGGATACAGTATGAAGTCGAGGGGCATCGCGAAGGATTTGTTCGGCACAACCGAGGGGCTGGTGGTGCCGGTGAGCGAGCTTGACGACGAAAACGCGCTCACCGACCGTCTCGACGGCATTTTAAAGCGCTGCGGCGATTATGAGGAAAGACTGATATCGGTTATGCCGAAGTATCAGAGCAAGGCGACAGCGGCAGCAGCCAAGCTGTACGAGATGAAGGCTTTTTAACAACAAACACCGTTTAATAAAAAATTTACATTTTAAGGTTAATTGTTTCTTTACTCTGTTGCTGTAATGGGTTAAAATATTTTAATAGGGGAGGATGAGTTCATATGCCGAAATACGATAGGATCCTGCTCAAGTTAAGCGGTGAGGTGCTTGCGGGCGAACAGAAGACCGGAATTGATTTTGATGTAGTCAATTCGGTGTGCCATGCCATCAAAGCCTGTACGGAGTTAGGCACACAGGTGGGCGTTGTCGTCGGGGGAGGGAACTTCTGGCGCGGCCGCTCAAGCGGGCACATGGACAGGACTCGCGCCGACCATATGGGGATGCTGGCAACGGTGTTGAACTCACTGGCGCTTGCCGACAGCCTTGAGCAAGTTGGCGTGACGGTTCGCGTCCAGACCGCCATAACGATGCAGCAGGTCGCGGAACCTTATATCCGCAACAGGGCGGTACGTCATCTTGAAAAGGGCAGGGTTGTCATCTTCGGCTGTGGAACGGGAAACCCGTTTTTTACGACCGACACGGCGGCGGCTTTAAGGGCAA
This sequence comes from uncultured Eubacteriales bacterium, assembly GCA_964509145.1. Classification (GTDB taxonomy): domain Bacteria; phylum Bacillota; class Clostridia; order Oscillospirales; family Acutalibacteraceae; genus UBA1425. The sequence goes on from CAZDWM010000003.1 coordinate 18,665, forward strand.
TTGAAATCGGAGCCGACATCATGTTCAAGGCCTCGAACGTGGACGGTATCTACGACAAGGACCCCCACAAGTATTCCGACGCTAAGAAATACAACACCATCAGCTACAGTGAGATATTAACGAATGACCTTAAGGTGATGGACGGCACTGCCGCGTCGCTTTGCAGGGACAACAAAATGCCGGTGCTCGTATTCAGCCTTGAGGACCCGTCCAACATCGTCGCGGCGGTAAGGGGAGAAAGCATCGGCACGACGGTAACACCTTAATTCTCGGTTATAATGTAACAAACAGAAAGGAATGATTTATATGGAAAAAGTGATGGAAACCACGAGGGAAAAAATGGGTAAAACCATCTCCGTGCTTAAAAGCGAATACGCAACTGTCCGGGCGGGGCGGGCGACAGCGGCTGTTCTCGACAAAATCAGAGTGGACTATTACGGCGCACCGACACCAATCAACCAGATGGCGGCCATTTCTGTGGCTGAGGCGAGAATACTAAACATTCAGCCATGGGATATTTCTACACTTCACCCCATTGAAAGAGCCATCCAGCAGTCCGACCTTGGCATCAATCCGCAAAACGACGGACGCGTCATCAGGCTTGTTTTCCCGCAACTGACCGAGGAAAAGCGCAAAGAGCTCGCCAAGGATGTACACAAAAAGGCCGAGGACGCCAAGGTGGCCATCCGCTCCATCCGCAGAGACAGTATCGACAAAATCAAAAAGATGGAAAAAGCGGCGGAAATTACCGAGGACGACCTCAAGGAGGGCGAGGACGAGCTTCAGGAAATTACCGACAAGTATATCAAGGAGGTCGACACTGTCGCCGCCGACAAGGAAAAGGAAATCATGGAGATCTGATATGGACAACACCGCAAGTCTTCCGGCACATGTCGGCATCATCATGGACGGCAACGGGCGCTGGGCAAAGCAGCGGGGGCTTAACCGCAGCGAGGGGCATAAGAAGGGCGCGGAGGTCTTCCGCGAAATCTGCACCTACGCCGCCGACCTCGGCATCCGATATGTCACGTTCTACGCGTTTTCAACCGAGAATTGGAAGCGCCCCGAGCTTGAGGTGTCGGCTATTATGAACATTTTCAGATCGTTTTTGCAGGAGGCAGAGGACAGACAGCGTGAAAACGAGGAACGCGGTCTGCGCTTTCGATTCATCGGCGAAATGGGCAGGATTCCCGAGGACATCGCCGGAAGGGTCAAAACGCTTGAGGAAAGCTCATCCGACAAAACAAAAACAACTGTTAACATTGCCGTAAACTACGGCGGACGGGACGAGCTTGTCCACGCAGTGCGGCAAATCGCGGAGCTTGTTAAAAACGGATCTGTCACGCCCGGCGAAATCGACGAAACGATGATTTCGCAGGGGCTTTATACGGCGGGTCAGCCCGATGCCGACCTGATTATCCGTCCGAGCGGCGAGCAGAGACTATCCAATTTTCTTTTATGGCAGTCGGCATATGCGGAATTCTGGTATTCCGACGTGCTTTGGCCTGATTTTACAAAAGGGGACTTCGACAAGGCGCTTGAAACCTACGCGAAGCGCTCGCGGCGCTTCGGCGGGGTTTGAGGCAATAAAAGGTGGAGGGGGAGCCTTTTAAAGGCTTCGTGTGAGTTTAAATGAAGATGAAGGTGCTGACCGGCATCATCTGGGCATTAATTGGAATAATTGTTCTGATATTCCAGTATACTCCGGCAATGGGGATATTTGTAATTTTCTTTTCGCTGTTATCAAACTATGAAATACTTAAGACAGCGCAGGTCACCAACAAACCGATTTTCATACTGAGCTGTCTCGTTGCCGCAGCTATTCCGCCGTCGATTGAATACAAGCTCTTTGAAAAATTTCCGCTGCCCGTCTACACGCTCGTGTTTGCCTATGTGTTTGCGTTACTGGTGCTGATGCTGGCACAGTATAAAAAAACACGCTTCGAGCATGTGGCGATGGCGTTGTTTACATCTGTCCTGATTCCGAGCGGTATGTCATCGTTGATGCTTATCCGCGATATGTATAAGGTTACAAACTTTGACCCTTATACCAAGTCAAACTGCTCCTTTATTGTACTGTTTGCCCTTGTATGCGCGTGGATAACCGACGCGATGGCATATTTTGTCGGCAGAAAGTTCGGCAAACACAAAATGGCGCCGACCATAAGTCCCAAAAAGTCGTGGGAGGGTGCTGCCGGCGGTGTTGCCGGAAATGTACTTATCTCGTTGATGGTCTGGGGCGCATTCCAACTGCTTGCTAAAAAGGGGCTGATTACACCGCTGTTTATTCCGGCGTGGTTTGTCGCCCCCGCTGCCGCGGTACTGTCGGTTATAGCTATGCTTGGCGACCTTTCGGCTTCGGCCATCAAGCGCAACTACGGCGTCAAGGACTTTGGCAAAATCATGGGCGAGGGCAACGGCGGCGCGATGGATCGCTTTGACAGCGCCGTGTTCGTGGTTCCCGCTATCTACGGTATGATTTTGATATACGAGTATATCCGCTGATATTTCGGAGTGTGAACGCATAAAATGTCAACACTGACTGTTTTAGGCTCAACAGGTTCAATAGGCAAACAGGCTCTTGAGGTTGCAAAGCTTCGGGGTTTTGAAATCTACGCGTTAACCGCTAATTCCGCCGTTGCCGAGCTTGAAACGCAGATACGGGAATTCAGACCGCGTCTGGCTGCGCTGGCTGACGAAAAAAAGGCGGCGGAGCTTACAATTCGCGTTGCCGACACCGATACCAAGGTGCTTTACGGCGTAGACGGTGTGTGTGAATGCGCGGGCGGCGGGGCGGATATCGTGCTCAACGGCATTGTGGGTATGGCGGGGCTGCGCCCGACGCTTGCGGCGATAAAGGTTGGCTCCGAAATCGCCCTCGCCAACAAGGAGACGCTTGTCGCGGGCGGACGCCTTGTGATGGATGCGGCACGCGAAAAGGACGTGCGAATATTGCCCGTCGACAGCGAGCATTCGGCGATATTCCAGTCGCTTCAGGGCTGCGCGTCGCACGACGAAATAAGCAGAATTATTTTAACTGCTTCCGGCGGTCCGTTTTTCGGGATGACTAAGGACGCGTTATCTCAGGTTACGCTTGCGCAGGCGCTCCGGCACCCAAACTGGAGCATGGGCGCAAAAATCACCGTCGATTCCGCGACGATGATGAACAAGGGGCTTGAGCTTATAGAGGCGGTGTGGCTCTTTGACGTCAAACCGTCGCAGATAGACATCGTCGTCCACCGGCAGAGCATAATTCACTCGCTCGTCGAATACAGCGACCATTCGGTTATCGCACAGCTCGGTGTGCCGGATATGCGCATTCCGATTCAATACGCTCTAACCTATCCGCATCGGTTTTCTTCGCCTGTGCGGCCGTTAAAGCTTGAGGAATGGGGAAAGCTAACCTTCGAAAGCCCGGACGATGAAGCGTTCCCGTGCGTCAAGCTGTGCCGGAACGCCATTGAAAAGGGCGGGCTTTATCCCGCGGCGGCCAACTCCGCCAACGAGGCGGCTAACGAGCTGTTCCGCGAGGGTAAAATCGGCTTCATGGAAATCCCGGAGCTTGTGGCCGGAGCGGCGGAGCTTGCGCCGGACGTCAAGGACTATACGCTCGACGATGTGCTCGCGCTCGACGGGTTTATAAGAAGCCGTATCAACAATAAGGTGGTTTGACAATGTCTGAATTTCTTTCGACCGTATCCGCAGGCTGGAGTAAAGCCTGGCCGATACTGTTTGCCATCCTGTTTTTCGGGATAATTATTATGGCGCATGAGATAGGTCACTTTTCGTTCGCCAAGCTTTTCAAGGTCAGGGTGAACAAGTTCGCCATAGGCATGGGTCCGGCGATATTCAAACGTAAAAAGGGCGAGACGGAATACTCGCTTCGCCTTTTCCCCATCGGCGGCTATGTGCTTATGGAGGGCGAGGAGGAGGAAAGCAACGACGAGCGTTCCTTCGGAAACGCAAAGATATGGAAGCGTATGATAATAATCGCGGCGGGCGCGGTGGTCAATCTTATCATCGGTCTGCTGATTGTTATTTTTATGCTCACGCAGGCGGATTTAATCGGCACGCCGCAAATTAACCGGTTTTATAAAAACGCCGCCACACAACAGTCGGGTCTTAAAGAGGACGACATTATCCGAAAAATCAACGGCAGAAGCGTCTATTCGGAATACGACCTCAGCTTCCTGCTTTCACGCGACAAGGACGGCGTTGTGGATTTCGTCGTCGAGCGCGGCGGCGAGGAAAAGGCGGTTAATAACGTTCACTTCGACATGCGTCAAAACGAGGAGGGCAAGGAATCCCTAGTGCTCGACTTTGTCATTGTCGGGCTGGAGCCGAGGCTTGTGCCGGTTATTAAGTATTCCGCGCTTGAGGCGGTTTCCTTCGCGCGTATCGTCTGGGTCAGTCTGTTCGACATCGTAACGGGGCAATACGGCTTTAAGGACATCTCAGGTCCCATCGGCACGGTCAGCTATATCGCAAATGTGGCACAGAAAACGGTTCAGTCGACGGATTTGAGACCGATACTGACGATGCTGACGCTTGTTTCTGTAAACATCGGCATTTTCAATCTCCTGCCCATTCCGGCGCTCGACGGCGGTAAGCTGTTTTTCCTGTTCATTGAGCTTATCAGGCGCAAAAAGATTAATCCGAAATACGAAAGCTGGATTCATGCCGCGGGCTTTATGCTGCTCATAGGTCTGATGGTAGCCGTGTCATTTTCGGATATTATCAAGCTTGTCAGGGGCGATATGCTTTGATTCAAAGACGAAAAAGCCGTCCTGTTAAAATCGGGACGGTAACAATAGGCGGCGGCGCGCCCGTCGCCGTTCAGTCGATGCTCAACAAACGGGCTCACGACATTGAGGGCAGCATCGCACAGGCGTTAGCGCTTGAGGCGGCGGGCTGCCAAATCATCCGCGCCGCCGTGCCGGATATCGCCGCGGTTCGGCTTATTGAGGCACTTAAAAACGCTGTCGGTGTTCCAATAGTCGCCGACATTCATTTTGATTATAAAATCGCGCTTGAGTGTGCCGCGGCAGGTGTTGATAAAATCAGAATCAACCCAGGCAACATAGGCGAGCAGAGCAGGGTCAAGGCGGTGGCCGATGCCTGTCGTTCAAAGGGTATACCCATCCGCATCGGTGTTAATTCTGGTTCCGTCGAAAAGGAACTGCTTGCGAAATACGGCGGCGCTACGCCTCGGGCGATGGCCGAAAGTGCCATGAACCATGTCCGACTTTTGGAGCAATGCGATTTCAACGATATTGTCATATCAATCAAGTCGTCGGGCGTGACGGACACTATAGAGGCTTACGAAACCGTATCGCTGATGTGCGACTATCCGCTTCATCTCGGCGTCACCGAGGCCGGTACATACCGAATGGGCGTCGTCAAGTCGAGCATCGGCATCGGTGCGCTGCTCGCCAAGGGCATAGGCGACACAATTCGCGTGTCCTTAACCGACGACCCCGTCAAGGAGGTCGGCGCGGGCTTAGATATTCTAAAGGCGCTCAACATGGCAGGTGATTGCCCGCAGATTATATCCTGCCCCACATGCGGACGCACGAATATCGATTTAATACCGCTCGCAACCGAAATTGAGCGGCGGCTTGAGGGTTGCAAAAAGCCAATCACCGTCGCAGTGATGGGCTGCGCGGTCAACGGTCCTGGTGAGGCTTCGGCAGCAGATGTGGGCATAGCGGGCGGCGACGGCTGCGCGGTGATTTTTAAAAAGGGTGTTATTATCCGAAAGGTTCCTGAAAACAGGATTGTCGACGAGCTGATACAGGAAATCGACAGTCTATAAAGCTTGCCGGAAAGGATGTAGATTGATAAATGAAGCTGCTTGTGCTTGACGGCAACAGTATCATTAACCGCGTGTTCTACGGCATTAAGCTGCTCTCCACCAAGGACGGCCGCTTTACAAACGGAATCTACGGCTTTTTAAATATTTTATTAAAGCTTTGCGACGAATACAAGCCCGATGGTGTGGCCGCGGCGTTCGATTTGAGAGCGCCGACGTTCCGCCACGGGCTTTACGACGGTTATAAGGCGGGACGTAAGGGTATGCCCGACGAGCTCGCCCAGCAAATGCCTGTTTTAAAGGAGTTGCTGGCGGCGCTCGGATATAAAATTATTGAATGCGAGGGGTATGAAGCCGACGACATCCTCGGCACGCTCTCAAAAACCTGTTGCGAAAACGACACGTGGGAATGCGTAATCGCGACGGGCGACCGCGACAGCCTCCAGCTTGTCGGCGGCGAGACGACGGTGCTGCTCGCGGCGACAAAGATGGGCAAACCGGTCACAACCCTTTACACACCCGAAAAAATCATGGCGGACTACGGCGTCGCGCCGAAAAAGCTTATTGATATCAAAGCACTCATGGGCGACGCGTCCGACAACATCCCGGGCGTTGCCGGTATCGGTGAAAAAACCGCCGGAGACCTCGTCTCAAGGTTCGGGGGGATAGAGGACATCTACGAAAAACTCGACTCGCTCGACATAAAGCAGGGCGTTAAGGACAAGCTCACGGCTGGCAGGGATAGCGCCTTTTTAAGCAAAACGCTTGGCACTATTTTTTGTGAAACGCCGATTGACACAAACCTCGATAATTACATCTCATCGCCGTCCGACGCGTTCAAGGTCACACAAATGCTTACAAGCCTTGAGATGTTTGGGATGCTCGAAAGGCTTAGCCTTAAAGCGCCGGAAAAGCCGATGAAGACGGGAAATAAGTTACAGGACAAGCCTGTAGTGACGACGGAACAGACCGATACCGAAGCGCTGCTTGAGCGCCTTCGCGGCGACAAAAAGGCTTATTTCACAAGCGCTTATGAGGGCGGCTTTATCACGGAAATGCGCTTTTTTGCGGGTAACGAGGTAGTACTTGTCACATGCGGAACACTGTCGTTCCCCAGCTTCACACGAGCGCTTTTAGAGGACGAAAGAATAAAAAAATACACCTGCGACTGTAAGCAGCTTTTCGCCTACGCCTGCCGAAACGGCTATGATGTCCGCGGCGTTGCGATGGACGTGATGCTCGCGGGATATGTACTCAACCCGTCGGCCAGCGGCTATCAGCCGTTGCGTCTTTGTCAGGAATACGACGCGCCGATAACAAATGCCGATTGTGAAGCGTCAAGCGAAGCGGCGTCGATGCCGGCGTTGTGCGATAAGCTCGCTTTGAAAATCGGCGAAAACGGGCAGGACGATTTGCTTAACAACATCGAAATACCGCTTGCACGCGTATTGGCGGCGATGGAAATCGCCGGCTTCGAGGTTGACGATGACGGTATTGCGAAATTCGGCAAGCAGCTTGACGAAAAAATCGGCGCGCTGACATTGGATATATACAAAGAGGTCGGCTTTGAGTTTAACCTTAATTCGCCAAAGCAGCTCGGCGAGGCGCTGTTCGATAAGCTGGGGATTCCGACGCGTAAAAAGACAAAGAGCGGCTATTCTACGAGCGCCGATGTGCTTGAGGGGCTTTCCGACGACTTCCCAGTCGTCGGTAAAATTCTTGAATACCGAACATTAGCGAAGCTGAAATCAACCTACTGCGACGGGCTTTTAAAGGTAATTTCGACCGACGGGCGGATTCACTCGACCTTAAACCAAACCGAGACACGCACCGGCCGGATTTCGTCGACCGAGCCGAACCTCCAAAACATTCCCGTTCGCTCGGAGCTTGGGCGCGAGATGCGCAAATTCTTCAAGGCACGCGAGGGCTGGGTGCTCGTCGACGCCGACTATTCGCAAATTGAACTGCGGGTGCTTTCCCACATTTCCGGCGACGAAACGATGATAAAGGCGTTCAACGACGGCGACGATATCCACTCAATCACCGCCTCTCAGGTGTTCAACATGCCGCTTCATATGGTTACACCGCTCATGCGAAGCCGGGCGAAGGCGGTCAATTTCGGTATCGTTTACGGCATCGGCGCGTTTTCGCTCGCCAAGGACATCGGCGTTTCGCGCGCGGAGGCCGACCTTTACATCAAGGAATATCTGCGCCACTATTCGGGTGTTGATAAATATATGCAGGCTGTCGTCGCGCGCGCCAAGGAAAACGGCTACGCCGAGACGATGTTCGCGCGCCGCCGTTACCTGCCGGAGCTTGGCTCATCAAACGGCAACATGCGCGCGTTCGGCGAGCGTGTAGCACGCAATATGCCCATTCAGGGCACGGCGGCCGACATCATTAAAATCGCGATGATTCGTGTCCACAACAGGCTTGCCGCCGAGGGGCTGCGCGCGCGGCTTATTTTACAGGTGCACGACGAGCTGATTGTCGAAGCGCCCGCGGACGAAGCAGACAAAGCTGCCGCGATACTTCACGACGAAATGGAAAGCGCCGCGACGATGAGGGTTCACCTCCAAGCCGACGTCCACACAGGGATGACCTGGTATGAAGCTAAATAGTAATATGGTGGTTTAATTTGAAAATCGGAAACGTTGAAATCAAAGGGTTGGCGGCGCTGGCACCCATGGCTGGCGTCGCCGACAGGTCTTTTAGGGAGCTTTGCGTCGGTTACGGCGCTTCCTATGTCGTGGGCGAAATGGCGAGTTCAAAGGGCATCAGCATGAACGACAAAAAGTCGGCGGAGCTTTTGTACATTTCGCCGTCGGAACGTCCCGCCGCCGTACAGATTTTCGGCGACGAGCCGGTAACGATGGCGACAGCCGCCATTGCCGCGATGAGCTACGCGCCGGACATCATCGACATCAACATGGGCTGTCCCGCCCCTAAAGTCGCCGGAAACGGCGGCGGGAGCGCGCTGATGAAGGATGTCGGGCTTGCACAGCGGATTACAGAAGCCTGCGTCAAGGTCGTGCCTGTGCCTGTAACCGTCAAGATGCGTATCGGCTGGGACTGCGACCATATCAACGCCGTCGAACTGGCTAAGCGCTGTGAGGAAGCGGGCGCCGCCGCCGTTGCCGTCCACGGCAGAACGCGGCAGCAGATGTACGCCCCGCCGGTCAACCGTGAGGTTATTCGACAAGTTAAGGAGAGCGTCACCATCCCCGTTATCGGGAACGGCGATGTGACGGACGGTAAAAGCGCACGACGGATGCTCGACGAAACGGGCTGTGACCTCCTTATGGTAGGGCGCGGTACATTGGGCAGACCGTGGGTGTTCAGCCTTATCAACGCCTATCTCGCCGATGGCACCGTTTTGCCGGAGCCTCCTATAGAGGAACGTATGGCTGTTATGCTGCAACATATTGAAAAATTATGTGAAAACAAGGGCGATTATATCGGCATCCGTGAGGCGCGTAAGCACGCCGGATGGTACATCAAGGGCGTGCGCGGCGCGGCGGGCTTCCGCAGTGAAATCGGGGAAATATCATCGATGGATGAGCTTCGGCGTCTCGCTGAAAAGGTCGTCGCGGCGGAGCGTAGTATGCCATCAGAAAAGCTGGTTTGATTGTTTGTTTTATTTATCAATAATACGGTCACGGCACGAAGACCCTGCAAAATCACAAACAACTGTAGGGACACGGCGTGCCGTGTCCGTTTTGTTATATAGGGCAATCATTGGTTAAGTCGTTAAGTTTATATAAACTGTATATAACGATTCAATTACGCGAAAAATAGTTGCGGATTGATAAAAAGGCAATTGACAACGTAAAAAGGTAGTGCTATACTTCAAGTGTAACAACCATAATATCACACTTGCACAGTTATTTAACAGGGGGCTCGATATGCTTAGCATTGACTTACAAAGCCGGACGCCCATCTATGAGCAGGTTAAAAACCAAATCATCGAGCTGATACGCGTTGGGATTTACAAGCCCGACGACCAACTGCCGTCCATTCGCACCGCCGCCGCCGACGCGGGGCTTAATGTCAACACCGTCAAAAGGGCGTTTTTTGATCTTGAGTCAGACGGCGTGATTTACACAGTGGTCGGCAGGGGCAGTTTTGTCAGCCAAAACGCGCTCGCGGGCGAAAATATGCGTCAAAAGGCGCTCGACGCGGTATCCGAAGCGGTTGTCACCGCGCGAATGAAGGGTATCGAAAAGAGTGAAATAGTAAATCTCGCGGAAAGGATATACGGTGACGGCCATGATTGAAATTAAAAACGTAACGAAAAAATTCGGCGATTTCACAGCGATTGAGGGACTGTCCTTTTCCGTAAATGACGCGTCGGTGTACGGGCTTGTGGGCTATAACGGTGCGGGCAAGACGACGCTTTTAAAATCAGCCGCGGGCGTTTACAGGCCGGACGGCGGCGAAATCTTAGCCTACGGCGAACACACTTACGACAATCCCAAGGTCAAACGCCGCATGTTCTATGTGCCCGACGAGTTTTATTTTTTACCGCGCGCGACAATGACAAAAATGGCGGCATTTTATAGGCGTTACTATCCGGCCTTCGACATGAAGGTGTTTATAAACATGGCCGACGCGTTCGGCTTGAACACTAATAAGAGGATAGCAGGATTTTCAAAGGGGATGCAGCGGCAGGCCGAGATGTGCTTCGCCATGACCGCTAGACCGGACGTGCTGCTACTCGACGAAATTTTCGACGGGCTAGACCCTGCAAAGCGCAGCATGACGGAAAAAATCGTGCTTGAATATATGTCGAAAAGCGGCTGTTCCGTCATTGTCTCGTCCCACAACCTCCACGACCTCGCCGGTATGTGCGACCACATCGGTCTTATTAACGGCAAAAAAATTGTGCTCGACTGCTCCGTTGACGAGATGAGTGCGAGCCGCTGCAAGTTCCGTGTTATATTCGACAGGGAAATGACACGCGAAGACTTCGCGAATATCGCCGTTCGTCGCTTCACAAAGGACGGTAAAATTATAACGCTGACAGCGGACGGAAAACCGGAGGACGTCGAAGATAAAATTATGGCGATGAAGCCGCTGCTGGTAGAAAAATTCGCGCTGACGCTTGAAGAAATATTCCTTGAGGAAATGGAGGGAAGCGAGTATGACATCTCGAAAATCTTTAGCTAAGCCCTTTTCAAGGACATTCTGGCACACCGTTAAAAGCTGCCTGTACGTTCCGGCAATCGTCGCGTCCGTCCTGACTGTAGGCGTTGCTTATTTGAATGTTTATTTAAGGTCAACCAACATTCTCGGCTACTATTCGGACGAAGATGCCATCACGGTCGCGAGGGATGTCAAATTCGTTCTGCTCGGCTACGGGTACGGCAACGAGGAACTGACCGCCATTGCGCTTCATGTGGCGCTGGCCGCCGTTGCCGCGATGCTTGCGGTGATGATATTCAGGTTTTTGAACTCAAAAAAGACGGTCAACGTGTGGTACAGCCTTGGCATATCAAAGACAAGCCTGTTCTGGTCAAAGCTTCTCGGAGGTGTGTTCCTGCTCGGCACGATGATTCTGTTACCCGCGGTTTTAGACCTTGCCGTTAACATCCGTCTTTTCGGGTTTTCATATGAGCTTTTTATGTCGTGGCTTTACGTGATGTCCGGCTTTATGGCCTACACATTAAATGTCTTTCTGCTGCTTACAGCGGTGATGTGCTTTGTCGGTACAAGCGTCGAGGGCGTCATTTTCGGCGGTATTTTGCTGGTTACGCCGACGCTGCTATTCGCTGAGACGGCGACACTGATGAATACGTTAACACTTGGCTCGGAGTATAATTATAACACCCAGTATATATTCACCGATACGAATCGTTTTAATCCGTTGTTGATTTTAAACGATATAAACAGTTATAGCAGCCTGACGAAGAGCGGAGAGACCGCTACCTTTGTTTGGAGTATGCCGCCGTTTCACGTTGTAGCGCTGTGGCTGTGCGTCGCAGTGCTGCTGGCAGTTTTAGCGGGTGTGCTGTTTAAACGGCGCAAAACCGAAATTGCTGGTTTCTGGGGCTCGTCCAAAGCGATGACGTTTGTCATCTCGCTCGACGCCTGCTTAGCGGCCTTCTGCGTCGGTGTTTATGCTGTTAAGAGCGACAGGATTAATGCAATTCTTTTAGGGCTTGCCGCCGCGGCCGTCGCATTTCTCGTAGCTGATATACTGCTTACCTTCAATAAAAGAGAATGGGTAAAAAACCTTAAGATGCTGCCCGTTCAGGCGGTTCTGCTGGCGGTTGTCGGAACGGTTTTCGCGACGGGACTTTTCGGCTACTCGACGCGTATACCCGAACTGGACACTGTAAAGGGTATAACCATTACGCCCGTGGCGTACAGCGGTATAATTAAGTCGGTTGGGGGGTATTCATATATAGACGATGCGGTAGCCATTCCCTCCTACAGCTACGACAGCTGGTATTACAATTTACCCCTGACCTCGGACGGTGACAAGCGGACTGTTGAAAAAATTCATCGTCAGTTCATCGAGGCCGACCTTATTCATTCCGAAATCGTCGGTTCTGAAGCGCCTCGAAGTGAGCAGATATTTTATAGCCCCGTGACAATTGAATACACAAAATATGACGGCTCGACGCTTAAAAGATGCTATAACTATGTACCGATGTCTATTTATTCGACTTATAAGGCGTTGAATTTTGGCGACTGGTATAAGCAGATGGTCAAAAAGTATATGGCCGAGCCCGTCTTAAAAACCGACAGCGAGGATGTTGTATACAACAAAGCCTTTTATCAGAGCGACAACAACGCTATTTATCTGGTGTCAAAACATCTCGACCAAAGCTATACCATGCTAACGCTGACGTCGGAGCAGCGTAAACAGCTGCTCACAGCGGTGGCGAACGATTTAGTTAACACAGAGGTCGATGTAAAGCAAAAGCCCTTGACAGAGCAGCTCGGGACACTCGTGTTCACAGCCGACAGCATAAAAGACATCAACGCTCTTAAAAACGGCGAGAAGCTTATCGACATTGGCAAAGTAACCGGTGATAGTTATTATGATTACGCATACACTTACAGCACCTACTTTCCCGTTCTCGAAAAAGGAAGCGTCATCAAACGGTACTTTTCGGAGGGTACAACCGTTAGCGTGATGTTAACCGCGCAGATGACCGAAACCATGGCGTTCCTTGAGAAAAACGGGCTGACCGGCTTGCTTGACTTTGACGTCGCCGTAAAAAGCGTTAGGGTGCTCAGCCGTGAGGCACTAACGAGGGTGCAGCCGAAAATCGAGTATTACTACTATGATCAGTATGCGCAAAACCCGCCCGGTGTCCAGTTTAACGGCATGTACTCCGACACAAGTCCCGCCACGTTTGACGCCTGCAAAAAAATAACGGACAAAACGCTGATTGAAAAGCTTTCCACTGTCAGCTATAATGCCTATTACACCGACGAGGAGGTCTATTACGTCTGCTATGAGCTTTCGGGCGGCGGATATTCAGTAATGTGTATTCCCGCAAAGCTGATGCCCGCGGAGCTTACGAAATAGCTTAAACCGAAAACAGCCGGAGCCGTCTTACGACAGCTTCGGCTGCTATGTTTTTTGGTAATAAAGATACACAAAATGCCTGTATAAAAGCATTGCATTTTTTGGTAACATATGATATGATTTTTTCATCACTGGTGAGGAGATGCGAAAATGGACAAGGTTATTGAGTTTTTCAAGGATTATTTCACCGATTTTTTCGGCGGCTATTTTGAGGATTTCAGCTTCGACACCGTTAAGGATATCTTCAACGATATCGTCGACTATTTTAAAAACTTCAAGTCGAGCAACCTGTACAAATTCGGCGACATGATTGTTGCAATAGGTACCTTCTTTGTGGTCTTGTTCAAGTCGTTTTCCTGATAATATCAGCGGCGGCTCTTCTTTCTTTTCGCGTTGACGGCGGCGATTCCGCCCAGCGCGCCGCAGACAACCATAACGGCTGCGGCGATGAGCATATTATGCCCCAGAGACCCCGAGGCGATAGCTGTGGCAACCGCTATCACAACCAATATCGGCATAACGGACAGGGCGCCCATCGGGACGCCTTTTTTTCGTGTCGGTCTCACCGCGGCAAAGCCCGAAACGAAAGCGGCTAAAGCTATAGCGGTAAACGCGAATACTGCCAGCAGGTTGCTGTCAAGGTCAAATCTCAACATAGCGCGTGAAGCGAACAGAAGCAGGAGAAAGAACAGAACCGTTCCTACGGCGGAGCCCTTCAAAACCGTCAGAACGGCTTTTTTTCTTCCGCTGTCTTCCTTACCGCGTCTGCTTTTTTTAACGGACATAAAGAATCCCCCTCATATCATATCGTTTTATGATATGAGGGGAAAAACATTTTTATGTCTGTTTATTCGTCGGAGCCGCCGAGGTCGTCTTCGCGGTTCTTCTTGGATTTTTTTCTTGAGGAGGTGCTTCTGTCGCGGCTTTCCTCCATGCGTGCCTGTTTCTCCGCCTCTTGGGCGTCCTTAGCGGCCTGACGCTCGGCTTCAATCTTTTCGTTTGCCGTGTTGTTTGTCCGTATAGCCCAGCGCTCAATTTTTATTTTATTTCTGTCGGCGCCCGTTTCGACAATAAGAGTGTCGTCCTTAACGGTGACAACTCTGCCGACTATGCCGCCGATGGTGGTGATTTCGTCGCCAACCTGAACATTGTCGCGCAGCGTCTGCTCATCCTTTTGCTTCTTTTTGTTGGGGCGTATCATCGCAAAATATGAAAAACCGATTACAAGCACCATCATGAGAATCATCGAGGTTTTGCTGCCGGTTGTACCGGCTGCACTCGTCCCCGAGGCAGTGCCCATTCCGGCAAAAAGCGTTATAAAATCCATTTATTTTAACCTCCAAAACATAATAAAGCTATTATAGCTGTAATTGCCTGATAATGCAAGCGTTTTAACGAGCCAATCGTGAAATAATTGTAAACAAAAAAGCTGAGATTATTCGACCTTGTCAAGGTCTAGAGTGAAATCGGACTCAGAAAACTCCGGCAGCCTCGCCTTCTTCGGCGGTGTGCGCTTGAGCGCGTCATACTCGAAGGCGTGGCAGGAGGAATCGGGCAGCATAATGCCGTATCGGACGCAAACGACGCTTCCGCCGTCCGGCGAGGGCGTGCCGACTGCGCAATAAACACATTTCGGCTCCAGCTTTTTAATATTGAACATTCTTTGTTTCATGTTATATAACTTTCCTTTCGCACAACGCGGAAGTTTTGTTCAGTCGGCAAAGCCTATTTGCGCCGTTCTGTATGGCGCAAAAGGACAAAACTTCCGATGTAAAACAAAGTTTTACATTTTGAAACGATTTATCTTTCAATTTATGACCTCCGACATTATCTTATGTCATTATATCACAATTGACGCAAACAGACAAGAAGAATTATTTGACTTGCGATATTATCGGTACAGTCGACAATGAGAGGGATAGATGGACTGTATCGGTTTATTACACAGCAATAATAGATAAAACAGAGATAAGCACAGTTATGTACCTATCCCTGTCTTCTTTCAGTCAGATCTTTGTTTCAGATCATGGATTATTGCGTAGCTAATTAAATTTCGGGAATAACGACCTCAAGTTCCCTGCCCTGCTCGGCGGACTTAAGGATATGGTCGATGATGGCTTGATTGTAAAGAATCTGGCTCGACGGAACCGGCGACGAACCGCCCTCGAGGACGGCGTCGAGGAAGGAACGCACCTTTTTGTAAAACGGATCCTTACCCTTGTTTTCGCACTCGGGGATGATGGTCTCAACCCTGTTTCCGGCCATGTCGTGGTAGATTTTCATCGGTCCGCCGATGCTGCCGTGCCAGCTCTCCGTCGACGGAATTCTTAACGCGCCTTTTTTGCCGAGTATGACCGTGTCGCCCGGCGTGTCGAGGTGCATTGACCACGAGATACGGAAGTCGAGGATGATACCGCCCTCAAGGCGTACGAACGCCGCCGCGAAGTCCTCAACGTCGAAACGTGCAGCGTCGGCGGGGTTGTTGTAAAGCGGGTTATTGCCGAAAAACGCGGAGGTGTAGCCCGTGACGGTGAGCGGCTTCGGGTAGCCGATGGCATTAAGCACCATGTCGAGCGAATAGCAGCCGATGTCGCCCATAGCGCCGAAGGCGGCTGTTTTCTTCTCAATAAATGTGCTGTTGGGCACACCGCGGCGGCGTCCGCCCCCGGTCTGGACATAATAGATTTCACCGAGCTCACCGGACTGGACAACCTGCTTGACCATCTTCATGTTGTCGTCGAACCGGGGCTGGAAACCGATTGAGAGGATTTTGCCGCTCTTTTTCTCGGCCCTGCAGATGGCGACGGCCTCCTCGGTGGTGACGCACATCGGCTTTTCGAGCAGAACGTTGACGCCCTTTTCGAGCGCGTAAATGGCGCACTCGGCGTGGGTTGTGTTATAGGTGCAAATGCTCACGGCGTCGAGGGTTTCGGCGTCGAGCAGCGCCTTGTGATTCGGATAAAGGCGCGCGTCCGTAAAACCGAAGCGCTCCGCGAACTGCGCCGCTTTGCCGGGAACGAGGTCTGCCAATGCGACGATGTCAACGTCATCCATTTGAATGTAGCGTTCAGCGTGCGCACGCGCTATGCCGCCTGTGCCGATGATGCCGACCTTGAGCTTTTTGCCGGCTTTTTTCTCATTCTCGGTCTTGGCCTGCGTAAACTGACTTAAAACAGTGTCACTCATATTAATATTCCTTTCGGATGTATCAGATTTCAGGAATGACGACCTCAAGCTCCTTGCCCTGCTCAGCGGACTTGACGATGTAGTCAATGATGACCTGATTGTAAAGAATTTCGCTCGACGGAACGGGTGCCGTGCCATCCTCAAGGATGGCGTCAAGGAAGGAGCGAACCTTTTTATAAAACAGTCCCTTGCCCTTGTTTTTGCACTCGGGGATAACGGTGGCAACCCTGTTTCCGGCCATGTCGTGGTAGATTGTCATCGGGCCGCCGATGCTGCCGTTCCAGCACTCGGTGGACGGAATTCTTAAAGCGCCCTTTTTGCCGAGGATGACCGTGTCACCCGGCGTGTCGAGGTGCATTGACCATGAAATACGGAAGTCGAGAATAATGCCGCCCTCAAGGCGCACAAACGCCGCGGCAAAGTCCTCAACGTTGAAGCGCACCGCGTCGGCGGGGTTGTTGTAAAGCGGGTTATTACCGAAAAACGCAGATGTATAGCCGCTGACGGTGAGAGGCTTCGGATAACCGACAGCGTTAAGCACCATATCAAGTGAATAGCAGCCGATGTCGCCCATAGCGCCGATGCCTGCCGTCTTCTTTTCAATAAACGTGCTGTTGGGAACGCCGCGACGGCGTCCGCCGCCTGTCTGAATGTAATATATTTCGCCGAGCTCGCCGGACTGGACGATATGCTTGACCATCTTCATGTTGTCGTCAAGCCTTGGCTGGAAGCCGATGGAGAGGATTTTACCGCTCTTTTTCTCGGCCTTGCAGATGGCAACGGCCTCCTCGGTCGTGACGCACATCGGCTTTTCGAGCAGAACGTTGACGCCCTTTTCAAGCGCGTAAATTGTGCATTCCGCGTGGGTCATGTTGTAGGTACAAACGCTTACGGCGTCGAGCTCCTCGGCGTCGAGCATTGCCTTGTGGCTCGGATAAAAACGGACGCCCTCAACTCCGTAACGTGCCGCGAACTTTTCGGCTTTGCCGGGGATGAGGTCAGCCATAGCCACAATGTCGACGTCCTCCATCTCAAGATAACTTTCAACATGCGCCTCGGCGATCCAGCCCGTGCCGATGATGCCGACCTTGAGCCGTCTGCCGCCCTGCTTTTCCTCCTCGAACTTGGACTGTGTGAACTGACCTAAAACTGCGTCTCCCATTGTAATAAATCCTTTCTTATGTAAATTTATTTATAAAGACCGTTAAGATATTCGATGCTCATTTCGGCGCACTCAAGCGGGAATTTGTCCATACTCGGATTGTCCTGCTCGACGACGACCCACTGTGTGCCTGCCTTTTCACAGGCTGTGAGAATCGCGGGGAAGTCCTGCATTCCGTAGCCGACGGGGCGGAACTCGAAGGAAGATTCCTCGTCGGGCTCGTCGCCGTCGTCAATGCCGATGAGCTTATAGAGCTTGCCGGATTTGCCGCTGCCGCTTTTATAAAAGTCCTTGAGGTGGACAACGGGTGCGCGTCCGGAATATTTTACGATATACCCGGCGGGATTTTCGCCGCCGATGTTGACCCAGCAGACGTCAAGCTCGGTTTTTAGCAAGTCCTCGGGGACTGTATCGTAGAGGATATCGAGCGCGTATTTGCCGTCGAGCTTTAAAAACTCAAAGTCGTGGTTGTGGTAAAGCAGCTGGAGCCCGAGCGCTTTCGCGGTCTCGGCGATTTTGCCAACTCCCTCGACGGTGGCGGAAAAGCCGTCGGTGCCGGGACGGCACTCCTCGGTGAGGTACGGTACCGCGACATATTCGCAGCCAACCTCGGCATAGGGCGTGAGCGAAGCGACGGGATCCTTGAGCATGTCGTAATAAGGCACATGTGCGGAAAGTGGTACAAGCCCAACCTCCTTAAGCAGCGCCTTAACGTCGGCGGCGCTGCGTCCGAAAAGCCCGGCGAACTCGACGCCGTCGTAGCCCATCTCCTTTACCTGACGGATTGTGCCCTCAAAATCGGCCTCCATATCGTCCCGGACGGAATAAAGCTGCAACGCGGTGGGAAATCTCATGTTGTAATCATATCCTTTCTTAAGGCAACACCGCACA
>CAZDWM010000004.1:0-18803 GCA_964509145.1 uncultured Eubacteriales bacterium
CCGCGACGAGCATAATGTATATTTTCTCGTTCAAACAGCAGACGATCTGACACCATACGCGGACGACAGCTGGATGCGCCTGTTCCTCGACACCGACACCTCCGGCGTTTCGGCAAGCTGGGAGGGCTTCGAGTATATGCTCATACGCGATTCTGAAACGTCGTATACGCTAATGAAATCAACCGGCGGGTGGAATTGGGAACGTGTAACAAACGTCGGCTTCAACGTCGACGGTAAGACGCTTCAAATCGGTTTGCCGTTGACCGCAATAGGGATGAACACCGATGATGCCGCGTTCAACTTCAAGTGGTCGGACAACATGCAGACAGACGGCGACATCATGGACTTCTATAAAAACTGCGATGTCGCGCCGGGCGGACGGTTTACATTTGTCTTTAAGGCTACCGTATCATAAATGGATTAATAACACATATTTTATTAAGCTGTCCATGGGCGTTAACGCGTACGGACAGCTTTTATTCTTGACGGACATGTCCGAAATTCGTGTCACAGATATGGTTGACGCATATAATGAAAACGAGGCAAGTTTGCCTGAATTATAAACTTAGCTGAAATCCATTCATGAGATGATGAAGGGAGGGAATAAAAACGAAAAAGCTTCTTGCGATACTCGTTGCGGTGGTTATGACCTTTTCTGCCGGTGCGTTGTCCGTGCCAGCATATGCGGCCGAAACAAAAGCGGCGGCAAGCGATAACCTCGTAACTCAACCGCTTTGCACCTCGTTCTTTGATGAAGTGCTTGAATACATCATGAATTTCTTCGAAATGATATTCAGACGGCTGTATTCAAACCCGGAATGCTATCAGTGCTGCGACTGCTGTCCGTCCGACATGGAGGTTTCTACCTTTGTGTGGAGCGGCTCTCCGCCTGTCCTCGAGACATCGGGAACATCCGCTTTCGGTCTGATCATGTCCCTTAATACGGACATCAACTTCTGGACTCCGGGCGCACAGTTCGCCACGTGGTATGAATTCAGTCTTGACGGCGGCTTGACATGGTCCGATATACTGACGTCTGACGCAACAACTTTCCTGCGCAACAATTTTTGGCAGGGTTATATCTGCAACGCAGCGGACAGTACTGTCCGTTTTAACAATTTAGGAACAAATATGTATATGCCCGCGGAAACGCTTGTTTCCTTTACAGTAACCGGCGACGCGTCCGACCGTTTAGCCAGCGTCTACTATCTTGAGGCAGGTACGATGTATCAGGTTCGTCTTCAGCTGTACGCCAGCAACGGATGTGAGTGCTTAAACTATACATCACCAGCGGCAACATGGACAAGATAAATCCGTATGTTTGTTAAATAAATGAAGTAATATTCGGGCGGCAGAATCGTGGTGCGGTTTTGTCGCTCACTTTTTGTTATTACAACCGCATGAAGCCGTAAAAAAGATATGAGATTCAAGAGGCGGATTTCCGTTCGCCGTTGATTTTATAACATAGATATGTTAAAATACCCTCGGCAATCAAAAACAATAGGAGGTTTATATATGTCAATCAAAATCGCTTTTATAGGTGCGGGGAGCCTGACCTTTACACGCAGACTGTTAACCGACATCCTTTCGGTGCCGGAGTTTCAAAACGCTGAAATAGCCTTTACAGACATTAACCCCGACAATCTGCGCATGGCTACGGAGTTGTGCATGCGCGACATTGAGGCCAACGGGCTTGATATTAAAATTCACGCGACGCTCGACCGCCGCGAGGCGTTTAAAAACGCGAACTACGTTATCAACAGCGTTCGAATAGGGATGCTTGAGGCGTTCGAGACGGACATTGAGATTCCTTTAAAATATGGCGTCGACCAGTGCGTCGGCGACACACTCGCCATCGGCGGCATAATGTACGGTCAGCGCAGCGCTTACCAGATTGCGCAGTTCTGCAAGGATATCCGTGAGGTCGCGGCACCCGGCTGCATTCTTTTAAACTACTCAAACCCCAACGCGATGGTCACATGGGCGTGTAATAAGTTCGGCGGCGTCAAGACCATCGGTCTGTGCCACGGTGTGCAGGGCGGTCACGGACAAATTTCAAAGGCGCTGGGCAAGGATTCCCGCGATGTCGATATCATCTGCGCCGGCATCAACCACCAGACATGGTATGTCAGCGTCAAGGCCGACGGCAAGGAGCAGACGCCCGGGCTTTACGAAAAAATGTGCGCGGCGGAGTTCGCCCCCAACGAAAACATTCGCCTTGATGTAATGAAAAACTTCGGCTATTACTCAACGGAGTCGAACGGACATCTGTCCGAATACCTCATGTGGTACCGCAAGCGCCCGGAGGAAATGGAAAAGTGGATTAACTTCAGCTCCTGGAGTCAGGGCGAGACGGGCGGCTATCTGCGCGCCTGCCGCGAAAACCGAAACTGGTTTGAAACTGATTTTCCCGCGTGGCTTGCCGCACCGGCGAAGGAATACAAGCCCGAAAGCCGTTCGCAAGAGCACGGCAGCTTCATCATCGAGGCGCTTGAGACGGGTCGTTCCTATCGCGGCCACTTCAACGTCATGAACAACGGTACAATCACAAACCTGCCCGACGAATGCATTGTGGAGGTGCCGGGTTATGTCGATAAAAACGGCATTTCCATACCCAAGGTCGGCGACCTGCCGCTGGGCTGCGCCGCCGTCTGTTCGCAGAGCATATGGGTTCAACGCCTCGCCGTCGAAGCGGCCATGGCGGGCGACGTTTTCCTGCTGCGTCAGGCGGCGCTGATGGATCCGCTCACGGGCGCGGTATGCACTCCGGACGAAATTGCCCAGATGATTGATGAAATGATTGTGGCGTGCGAAAGCTGGCTGCCGCAGTACGTTGAGAGCGGCGCAATTGAACAGGCAAAAAAGAGACTTGAACATAAAACAGTACCCTACCGCGAGACAAAGCACTTTAAGCTTAAGAAATAACGGAGGACATAATGCCTTTATCAACCTATGAAAAATACACCAAACAGATTAAAATTCTTGTTAAAATCCTTTCCGTGTTGTTGTCGGGCGTTACGCTTTTCACAAGCTTCATTCCCGGTCGGCTGCCGAAGGACTATGAACGCGCAGAGCCATCCGTAGCGGAAACGCTGAACACCGTGCCGACCGACCACGACCCCAACGCACCGAGACTAACGCTTGCAGACGACGGCGAAAGCGATTATACGATTGTTTACGGTACAGAGACCGTGTATGCGGAGCGCTTCGCGGCGCAGGAATTGTCGGACTATGTCTTCGAAATCAGCGGCGCGCGAATCGCCGTTACATCTGATGTCGCTGAGAAGACGACGCATGAAATTATTATCGGCAAAACGAACAGGGAGAACGCAGAAACATATTCTGTAGACAGGGGCTTGCTTGGCGACGACGGCTATAGAATATTTGTGTACGAAGACAGTCTTGTCATCGCGGGCGGCGAAAAGCGGGGCACGCTCTACGGCGTCTACACCTTTTTGGAGGATTTCTACGGCTGCCGTTTCTACTCAAAGGATTTCGAGCTTGTGCCGACGGTAGAAACGCTGACGGTGAAGCTTTCGACGGACGTTGAGGAAAAGCCCGCTTTCACGCTGCGCAGCGTCTACTGGGACTGCGCGCTCGACAGCGACTACATGGCTAAGTCCAAGCTCAACTGCATTCAGGTCGACAGCCCAGTTGAGCCCATCAGCGACGACATTGAATATATCCGCTGCCTCAACTTTTCCTTTGAGGGCATCATCAACGGCGCTGACTATTTTGAAACGCATCCCGAATATTTCTTTGTCGACGCGGCGGGCAACAGAAACCCGAATCAGCTTTGCCTGACAAATCCCGAGGTGCTTGAAATCCTGAACAACCGCATTTGTGCCGAATCCGCCGCGCACCCGGAATGCGACATCATCACTTTATACACAAACGATACCGACGAGTATTGCCATTGCCCAGACTGCGCCGCCGTCAACGAAGCGGAGGAATCGGTATCGGGGACGCTACTGAGGGCGGTCAACTACTTCGCGGGCAACCTCAAGGCGGTTCGGCCGGACGCCACGTTCCGAACCCTCATCTGGCAGGTCGCCGAAAATCCGCCGAAGCTGACGCACCCTGCCGACAATGTTTCGTTCCAGCTTTGTACCATCGGCGCGAACATGGCCAAACCCTACGAGACGGACGAGGTGTTCATGCGGCATCTCAACAACTGGAGCGAGGGTGGCTTCGAGTTAAACGTTTGGGATTACAGTACAAACTTCACAAACTATACCGCGCCCTGCCCGAATGTGCTCAACATCGACGACAATATCCGTCTGATGTATGATAAGGGCGTGACGGGCTATTTTATGCAGGGCAACGCCTATGAAAACAGCGGTGAGTTCGGCGAGCTGCGCGCTTACATCACGGCGAAGCTTCTTTGGAATCCGTCGTGCGACATCGACGCGATAACAAAGGAATTCCTGTGGGCTTATTACGGCGCGGGCTATAAAAACATTGAGAAGTATATCGACTATATCGCGGCCAACGCGGCGGAGCGCTTTGACATCATCTGCGACCCCGAGGACATGCTGACGCTTGACGAGGGTCAGGCCGCGCAGTGTGAGCTGTGGTGGAGCGCCGCCGAAAACGCCGCGAAGAACGGGCAGGAGCTTCAAAGGGTGCAGCGTTCGCATCTTCAGCTGCGCTATTATAAAAGCTCGGCGTCCTTGGGCGAATTCAGCTGGTATGTTTCACTTAACAGCAAGTGGAAAGCGGGCGAAAAGCTCTACGATGACTTAAACAGCCTCGGCGTGACATACATCTGTCAGGGCAGGACGATGAAGGACAAGGATACGGCGATATTCCTTATAAAGGCCAACAAGTGGAAGCTGTAATTTTTATTATCAATTGAACGCGGGGGGTGTATCTAATCAATACAGCCCCCGCGTTCAGTAATTTAATCGTGAAAATGCCGGTAAACAGCCTGTGCGGCAGGGAGTGTGATGCCCGGCGCGGCGGATAGCTCCTCGACCGACGCCTCCTTAATTGCCGCTATCGTTTTAAAATGTTTCATCAGCGCCTTTGCCCGTTTTTCGCCGATGCCTTCAATGGTCGTCAGCGATGAGCCCAAGGTGCTTTTTTGATGCTTTTTGCGGTGGTACTCGACGGCGTAGCGGTGAACCTCCTCCTGAATGTCGGATACCAACGTGAACGCCTGACGCTTTGAGGTAAGCGCCAGCTCGCCGCCGCTTGCCGCGACGGCGCGCGTGCGGTGGCGGTTGTCCTTGACCATGCCGAAAACAGGTACATCAATGTCCATGCCTTTTAAAACGGGAAGTACGGCGTTCACCTGCCCGTGACCGCCGTCGAGCAGGATAAGGTCGGGCAGTTTTCCAAAGCTCTCGCCGCTGTCCTTTTCCTCAAGATACCGCTTAAAGCGCCGCTCAAGCACCTCGGCCATTGAGGCGTAGTCGTCCTGCCCCTCAAAGCCTTTTATGGAAAAACATTTGTACGCCTGACGGAACGGAACACCGTTTTGGAAAACCACCATGCCCGCGACATTGTCGCTGCCGGCGGTGTGGGAGATGTCGTAGGCCTCGATATAGTCCGGCATGTCCGAAAGCCCTAAAAGCCCCGCGAGCTCAGCGAGCGCAGCCGCGCCCTTGCCCGTTTTACCGGACGAGTGGAGCAGCTTTTCGGCTGCGTTTTTACGGCACATGTCGATTAATTGCACCTGCTCGCCCCGCTGCGGAACAACAAAAGTGACCTTGTGCTTAGCGATGTCTGACAGCCATGCTTCGAGCAGTGCCGCATCCTCGACCTCGCCGTCGACCGAAACGCGCGGCGGTATCCGCTGGCGCATATTATAATAGCTTCTGATAAGCTCACGCCGCGCCTCGCTCAACGCGTCCGGTGCTTCGATGATAAAGAATTCGCTTTCAGTCAGCCGCCCTTCGACAAAACGCAGGACGTTAAGACAGGTCTTGGTACCGTCGGATACGACGGCAAAAACATCCTGTTCAGGCACAGACACCGAAAAAACCTTTTGCTTTTCGTTGATGCGCTTGATGGCGGCGAGCCGGTCGCGCAGCTTGGCCGCCTTTTCGAACTCAAGGTTTTCCGCCGCTGATTCCATTCGCTCGCGCAGGTCTGCCACAGCGGCAGCGCTGCCGCCGCGCAGGAACGAAAGCGCCTCGTTAACCGACTCACGGTAATCCTCGGCGGAAATTTTTCCGGCGCAGGGGGCGGCGCACTGGGAGATAAAGTGGTTGAGGCACGGGCGACTTTTGCCGAAATCGCGCGGAAACTCCTTAGAGCAGGTGGGCAGACGGAATATTTTAGCTGCCTCGTCGACCGAATTCGACACGGCGTAGGAACTCGTGAACGGTCCGATATAGTCCGCGTCGTCATCAAGCCTCTGGAGGACGGAGGTGATTTTAGGCCATTCACCGCGCGACACGCGGATATAGCTGTAGCCCTTGTCGTCCTTCAGGAGGATGTTATATTTAGGGAAATATTGTTTAATCAGGCTGCACTCAAGTACAAGCGCTTCAAATTCGCTGTCGGTGAGGATATAATCGAAGTCGGCGACATGCTCTACCATTTTGACGACCTTCATGCCGTGGTTTAAATGCGAGCCGAAATACTGAGAGACACGGTTTTTAAGAGCCTTCGCCTTGCCGACGTAAATAATTTCATTCTTACTGTTTTTCATCAGGTAGACGCCGGGCGTGGAGGGTAGCCGCATAGCCTTTCGGCGCAGCTCCGTAATTGAAAGCGGCGTTATTACGGGCATCAGAAGTCACCTCACTGGCAATAAAATGGATACAATAATTTTATCACACCGTTACAGCATTGTCCATACGGATAATATTTTCAAAAAAGCCTTGATATTTATAGAAAAGTGTGTTAAAATATCAAACAAGTAAGCTGAATGTGTATCGTCTCCCTTTTCTTGTGGGAGATGTGTGGAGAGTGGGGCGACCCGCTCTTTAGTTTGTGTTGAAAACATAATTGATAATTAGAAAAAAGGAGTGCGTCCGATTGGCGTCAAAAGGAAAAGGTGGCAACACCGTAGCGGCCGTCAGGGCAATAGCCGAGCCGATAGCGGCGTCCATGGGGTTTCGGCTTTGGGATATCTGTTTTCTCAAGGAGGGTGCGTCGTGGTATCTGCGCTTCTTCATAGATAAGGACGGCGGCGTCGGCATTGAGGACTGCGAGGCGTTCAGCCGAGCGATTGATGATCCACTCGACGAACAGGATCCCATTGAACAGAGCTACTGCCTTGAGGTTTCGTCCCCGGGCATTGAGCGCGAGCTGACAAAGCCGGAGCACTTTAACGCCTGTTTGGGTCAAAAGGTCAAGGTTCGGATGATTCGCCCTAACGCGGACGGCAGGCGAGACTTCGGCGGCTTGCTTGAGGGCTACGACAGCGGCAGCGTCCTTGTCCGGCTCGACGACGGTTCAGCACTGAGCTTTTTAAAAAAGGAATCGGCGTTTGTTAAGCTTGACGATTTTAACAATTAAGACAACCCATATAAACCGAAAAATCTGAGAGGATGATATACAAAAATGAATTCGGAATTTTTTGACGCGTTAAAGCTCTTATCCAAGGAAAAGGGCATTAAAATGGAGGCGCTTTGCGATGGTATTCAGAAGGCCATTGTCACCGCCGTTAAAAAGGACTACGACAACAAGGACATCGTTTTCTGCGAAATCGACCCCGATAAAAGGGAAATGAAGGTTTATGTCCGTAAAAATGTTGTATCCGAAATCAGCGACCCCGTCGCCGATATTCTTGTCGACCAGGCGCAAAAATATAAGCTGGGCGCGCTGCCCGGCGAAATCATAGAGATTCCGCTGGAGACCAAGGAAGTCAGCCGTATCGCTGCCGACAAGGGCAAGCATGTCCTGCGTCAGGGAATCAGAGAGGCCGAGCACGGCCAACTCCGCGAGGAGTTCCAGAGCCGTATTCAGGAAATCATCACCGCCAAGGTACAACGCATCGACCCGATAACGGGCGATGCCGTTATAGAAGTCGGCAAGCTTGAGGAGACGCTTCCGAAATCCGAGCAGATGCCGCAGGAGACCTTCAGGGAGGGCGACATCATCAAGGTGTTTGTCGTCGACGTCAAGGATCTCGACCGTAAGTTCCCGAAAGCGACGCTTTCAAGAACACACCCGGGTCTTGTCAAGCGGCTGTTCGAGACGGAGGTGCCCGAGATTTACGACGGCACTGTTGAAATCAGGGCCGTCTCGCGCGAGGCCGGTTCACGCACAAAAATTGCCGTTTACAGCTCCGACGCAAACGTCGACCCCGTCGGCGCCTGCATCGGTCCTAGGGGTGCACGTGTTGGCAAAATTGTCGACCTGCTCGGCGGCGAAAAGATCGATATCGTCAGGTTCAGCGAAGACCCCGCCGAGCTTGTCGCCGAGGCGCTCAAGCCCGCCGACGTCATCGCCGTCGATATAAACACAGGTACGGAACGCTCCTGCGTAGTCACAGTGCCCGACACACAGCTTTCGCTTGCCATCGGCAACAAGGGTCAAAACGCCCGTCTTGCGGCAAAGCTCACCGGCTGGAAAATCGACATCAAGCCCGAGAGCGGCGTTACCGAACAAACCATCAATTTTGACGAGGTCAACTAAAATATAGCACAGTCAGGGTGATAGGCTGAAAAAATTTCAGCCATGAAAAACGGCTTGCCGCCCACACAGGGTAGGCGGCATTTCGTAAACGAAACCGCCCTTTTTCTAAACGGTTTATGTCCTTTCCGGGCATAAAGCCAGGAAAGGACATTTATCTTATGCAGCAAAAACGTGTTCCTATGAGAAAATGCACCGGGTGCGGCGAGATGAAGCCAAAGCGCGAGCTTGTGCGTGTTGTCAAGTCGCCCGACGGCGCTGTTTCCGTCGACCTTACGGGTAAGAAGTCCGGCCGGGGGGCTTACGTCTGCCGAAGCCCGGAGTGCTTAAAAATGGCGCGCAAGGCCAAACGGCTTGAACGCGCGTTTGAGTGCGTCATACCCGACGAGGTCTACGAGGCTATGGAAAGGGACATTGTTAAGAATGAATGACGACAGGCTTCTTTCGCTGCTGGGCTTGTGCAAAAGAGCCGGAAGGCTCTCATGGGGACACGACACCTGCGTCGCGGCGGTCGAAAACGGAAGAGCGAGGGTGTTTCTGCTCGCGTCCGACGTTTCTCAGAGGACAAAAAAAGACATACTAAGAGCCGCTCAGGAAAAGGGCATCACAATTGAACTGCTTCAAACAGATTACACCATGGCGCAGCTTCAAAAGGCGACAGGCTGCTTTGCCGGAATCCTTACGACTTACGACGAGGGGTTCGCAAGTAAAATTGCGGAACTTCACTACATTCAATCAGGGAGGAACAGCGTATGATAAGCAAATACAGAGTGCATGAGGTCGCAAAGGATTTCGATATCAAGAGCAACATCATAATCGAGCTTCTTACAAAATATTTCGGAGACATAAAAAAGCACATGACCGCGCTTGAGGAGAACGAGCTCGACGTCATTTTTGAGACGTTTACTCAGGAGAATCAGGTCGAAAGCTTCGACGACTACTTTGCCATGGCGGAGGAGCAGAAAGAGAAGAACAAGCAGGAGCGCATTGAAAAGGAGCGTCAGGCCGCCGAGGCGCGACGCGCCGAGGCCGAAGCGGCAGCAAAGGCAGCGGCCGAGGAAGCTGCCAAGAACGGCGCTAAAAAGCCCGAGGCACACAAACCCGACGCGAACAGACCCGCTCAAAGACACGGTGCGCCCGCTAGGCCGGACGCTGCGAAAAAACCGGAGCACGACGGCAAGCCGGCACAGCCAAGGGTGGTTATCCCGCCGCAGCAGCCGAAGATAAAGCCCAAAAGCGACAGCACCACCCCACAGTCGCGCACAAAGGGCGAGGCAAGAACCGTCGACACACGCACCAGCAATGTTGAGCTTGACAAGTATAACGAGCGCTATGAGACGATAGCTCCCGTCAACAAATCGCTTCAAAGCGACAGCTCGATTTCAAAGCAGAAGCTCAAGCAAAAATCCCAGCAATACCGCAGGCAGGGCGGCACAAGACAGTCACGCAAAGAGACGGAGTTTGAACGTCTCAAGAGAATTGCAGCCGAGCGTGCCAAAAAGCCGCAGCTTGTCATTCAGGTTCCCGACGAAATCACCGTCGGCGAACTTGCCGCGATGCTTAAAAGAACAGCCGCCGAGGTCATTAAAAAGCTGTTTGAGCTCGGACAGATGGCGTCCGTCAATGAGGTTATCGACTTTGACACAGCCGCAATCGTCGCAACGGAGCTTGGCGCGAAGGTCGAGCGGAAAATAGTTGTTACCATTGAGGATAGAATCATCGACGACAGCGAGGACGCGGTGAGCGACCTTTTCCTGCGCGATCCGGTCGTCGTCGTCATGGGTCACGTCGACCACGGCAAGACCTCTATCCTCGACGCCATCCGCCACACCTCTGTCACATCCACGGAGGCCGGAGGCATCACACAGCACATCGGCGCCTACAGGGTTGTCCATAACGATAAGGGTATAACCTTCCTCGACACGCCCGGACACGCCGCGTTCACCTCCATGCGCGCCAGAGGCGCTATGGCCACGGACATCGCCGTCCTCGTCGTCGCGGCGGATGACGGCATCATGCCGCAAACCATCGAGGCCATCAGCCACGCCAAGGCGGCGGGTGTTTCAATAATCGTCGCCATCAACAAAATGGATAAGCCCGGCGCGATGGTCGACCGGATTATGCAGCAGCTCACCGAATACGAACTCGTCCCCGAGGAATGGGGCGGCGACACCATCTGCGTGCCCGTTTCAGCCGTCACCGGCATGAATATAGACCTCCTGCTCGAGTCGATACTCCTTGTCGCCGAGATGAAGGAGCTTAAGGCCAATCCCAACAGATCCGCCAAGGGTATTGTCATTGAGGCACGGCTCGATAAGGGCAGAGGTCCCGTATCGACGCTGCTTGTTCAGAACGGCACATTAAAGTCGGGCGATATCATAGTCGCCGGATTCTCTGTAGGACGCGTGCGTGTCATGACGGACGATAAGGGCGAAAAGGTCGAAGAAGCCGGACCCAGCACGCCGGTTGAGATAACGGGTCTTGACGACGTCCCGCAGGCTGGCGACGCGTTCGATGCCGTCTCCGACGAGCGACTTGCCCGTGAACTGGTTGAACAGCGCAGGCATGAGGCCAAGGAGGATAAATTCAAATCGTTTGAAAAGGTCACTCTCGACAACCTCTTCGACTCGCTCCAAGCTGGCGAGCTAAAGGAGCTTAATATCATCGTCAAGGCGGACGTTCAGGGCTCCGCCGAGGCGGTAAAGCAAAGCCTCGAAAAGCTTTCAAACGACGAGGTCAAGGTGAATATAATTCAGGCCAGCGTCGGTGCTATAAACGAAAACGACGTCATGCTCGGTTACGCCTCAAACGCGATAGTCGTCGGCTTCAATGTCCGTCCCGACCCTGTGGCGGCCGTTAACGCCGACCGCGACGGAGTAGAGCTGCGTATGTACCGCATCATCTACGACTGCATTGAAGAAATTCAGTCCGCCATAAAGGGAATGCTGGCACCGAAATACCGCGAGGTGGCACAGGGGCGTATAGAGGTTCGTCAGGTGGTCAAAATATCTTCGGTCGGCAACATCGCAGGCTGCTATGTCCAGAGCGGAAAGGTCACGCGCAGCTCAAAAATCCGTGTTGTGCGCGACGGTATAGTTTTAGCTGAGGACGAAATTTCGTCGCTTCGCCGTTTCAAGGACGACGTCAAGGAGGTTGCCACAAACTACGAATGCGGCATCGGCCTAAACAGGTTCAACGATATCCGCGAGGGCGACATCTTAGAGTCTTATATAATTGAGGAATACAGAGATTAGCGTATAAAAAGAATGAACGATAAATCGTTCATTCTTTTCTGCGAAAGGTATGGTCATAAAAATGGCAGGACACAGAATCGACAGGGTTTCGGAGGACATCAGCCGCGAGATAACCGCCGTTATCCGCGAGCTTAAGGATCCGCGCGTGCAGGGTTGTCTGCTGACGGTCGTGCGTGTCGAGGTCAGTTCCGACGCGTCGTATGCCAAGGTCTATATCAGCGCCATGGAGGGCCTTGAGGCGGCAAAAACAGCCGTTCAGGGTTTAAAGAGCGCGACGGGCTACATCCGACGGGAGGTCGGCGGAAACCTTCACCTGCGCAAAACACCGGAGCTTAAGTTTATCGCCGATGATTCTGTTGCCCACGGCATAAGCATTGCGCAGACGCTCAAAGCGCTCGACGCCGAAAGCGGCGGTAAAAACGACGATAAAACAGATGAATGACACTACCCAAGCGTAAAAACGGAAAGGACATGCGTCTGATATGAAAATTTCTCTTTCCGAAACGGCGCAACTGCTCAAGGACAAAAACAACATTCTCATTTTAGCGCACACACACCCCGACGGCGATACGCTGGGCAGCAGCTACGCGCTGTGCCGCGCGCTCACCGGTCAGGGTAAAAAGTCGAATGTTGTGTGCGACGATGAAATTCCTAAAGTGCTGCGCTTTTTATCGAGCGGCGTCGAGCCGCTTTTGTTTGAGCCGGAGTTTATCATCGCTGTCGACACGGCCAATGTCAGGATGCTCGGCGACAAGCTTTGGGCGCTTTACGCGTCAAAAATCAATTTGTGTATCGACCACCATCGGTCAAACGGACTTTACGCCGAACGGACGCTGCTCGACGACACGGCGGCGGCGACGGCCGAAATCATTTTCAGGCTTTTAAAGGAAATGCGAACCGATATCACGCCCGCGATTGCCGACGGTCTTTACGCCGGTGTATCGACGGACACCGGGTGCTTTCGCTATTCCAACATAACCTCCGACACGCTGCGTATCGCGGCGGAGCTCATCGACCTCGGTGCCGATTACACGCAGCTGAACAAGGCACTTTTCGAAACAAAGAGTAAAAGCTTCGCGGCGCTTGAACGCATGGCGTTAAGCAGCATAGAAATTCACTTTGGCGGCCTTTGTGCCGTACTTGCCGTCACCAAAGAAATGTTCAAGCAAAGCGGCTCGAACGCCGAGGAGTTCGACAGAATATCTGCGCTTCCGCGCCAGATTGAGGATGTGCTCGTCGGTGCGGCCATCCGGGAGCAAAAGGACGGCACCTTCAAGGTGTCGGTGCGTACCAACCCGCCGATGAACGCGACGGAAATCTGCGCAAAAATGGGCGGCGGCGGTCATGTCAACGCCGCGGGCTGCACGCTTGAGGGCACATTAGCGGACGCCAAGGAAACGCTGCTTAAAAATATTGAGGCGGCGTTAATAAGCGAAAAAAAGCTGAGCGTACAGTAAAAATAAAAATGTTAAGATATAGAAAAATCACCCTGCTTCAGCGAATAAAAGCTGGAATAGGGTGATTGTTTTTATACAAATCCGGTAGGGACACGGCGCGCCGTGTCACATCGAATGCCCGAAGTCAAGCGGCTCGACCGATATCATCCCACCGCCGATTGCTCGGTGTGCCTGAACCCGCAGTCGTCACCGAATTCGCCTAAAAGACCGGGCAGAATTTCTTCTCGCGAACCCTGCGAGCGGATGACGCCGTTGGCGATGACAACAATTTCGTCGGCGAGTTGCATGATACGCTCCTGATGGGAAATCAATATAACGCTGCTGTGCCGACCCTTGCTAAGCGAGCGGAAACTCTCGACGAGCATCTTAAAGCTCCACAGGTCTATGCCCGCCTCAGGTTCGTCGAAGATGGCAAGACCCAACTCCTTTGCCATGAGCGTAGCGATTTCGATGCGTTTGACCTCACCGCCGGACAGCGACACATCTACCTCGCGGTTGAGATATTCGCGCGAGCAAAGCCCGACGTTTGTGAGATACGCACAGCATTCGTCCTCCGGCAAATCGCTGCCGTGCGCGAGGCTTAAAAGCTTGCGCACCGTGAGCCCCTTGAACCTCGGCGGCTGCTGGAAGGCGTAGCCGATGCCCAAGCGCGCCCGTTCGGTGATATCAAGCGCGGTGATGTCAGTGCCGTTATAAACAATCTGGCCGGATGTCGGCTTTTCGATGCCCATAATGAGCCGCGCTATCGTCGATTTTCCGCCGCCGTTGGGGCCTGTAATCACAAGGAATTTGCCGTCTTCAAGGGTGAAGCTGACGTCGTCGATGATTTCGAGGGTTTCCGAGCCGTCGTTTACAATAAAAGATAAGTTTTTGACCTTAAGCATTTTAAGCAGTCTTTCCTTTCAAAATTAAACAAACGCGTAAGGGAACTTCCAAACAAGCGCTGCGACGCAACCTGCCGCGATTAGCACATTAATGCCGTACCGTTCAAGGAACGCGCCGATGTATACGATAACCGTCGGAACGAACAGCAGAACTTTTGCTGCCGCGCCAGCGTTCTCACCGTAAATCTGCTCGCGCAGCTGAACAACATCCTCAAACAACGGATATTTGCTGCACCACAGAGACAAGCCGACCCAAAGCATAATAATATAGACGAAGAACATGATATTTGTTAATCCCGTCACGGCATCACGCCAACCGATACCGAGGTAAAACAGATTGAGCGCACCCGTTAACAACAGCGGCAGAGCCAACAAGCCGTTTAGTAAGCCCGGTACAAGGCAGAACACCGCGTTTTTACCCCTGCTTTTTATCAGCCTATGTTCGATATGGCCGAACAGCTCGTTTAAGCGGAGAAACGATGTGTCCTCGACGGGCACACGCAGCAGCCTAAGCATACAGTGTTCCCAGAACGCCTTTAAAAAGGCGCCGGGAAAGGTGATAATTTTAGCTATCAGATAAACTGTTGTCAAAACAAATCCACCTTCCCTTCCTCAAACACCTCTTGAAGCGTAAGCTTGCCGTCGATAATATTCTGGACATTGTCCGAATAATTGCCGAGCTGGCTCGTCACAGTGTCCATGGTTTCACTGTCCTTGTCGAGATAAGCGCTGAGATAAAGCATATCGATAAGCCCTTGAGTGACCGGCTCCTGACCGCCGGTCAGGTAGGAGTAATAATAGGCATAGGTGTAACCGTAGTTATACATCAGGTCGCGCGCGCCGGAATAGTCCTTTTGCAACAGCATGACGGCTGCCTGACACATCGTGAAGTCAAACGACTGGAGAAAGATGTTTTCAGAGTGACGTGAAACATCCGCCGTTTTCCCGAGATATTGCTTGAACACCGCGTCGACAAACTCGCTGTTCGCTGTGTCGCCCTGATAGCTGACGGCGTCGGCACCCTTAAGATCCTTCTGACGGAGCTTGTTGATTAATAGCAGCGCGTAATATTCCGGACAGTCGCCGTTATATTTTTTTAGCTGCTCACAGGTTTTTTCGGCAGCGGCGTAGTCGCCCGAATTCATTTGACCGCGCGTTTTGAGGCTGTAGGCGCTGATGCTGTTGAGATTTTTGGCGATAACCTTGTCGCACTCGGTAATCAGCTTTCCGTAATCGCCCGTCGTTCTGCCGAAAGAATAAAGCGAGCTTAAATACATGGCGTACTCGTCGGGCATGTATGTCATCATCTTTTCGAGATGGGGCAGCGCGTCCTCAAGGTCGCCGCTGTTGACGTATTGTATAACCGAAGCTTTGTAATACTCGACATAGCCGCTCTTCATGCTACTCGGGTCTTTTTTTGCTATCGTGTCAAGTTTTGCGAGCATCTCATCAAGCGGCACATCCTCGGGTGACTCCACCTCATATTCGTCGGTTATTTTGCCGAGTTTGTCTGAAATATCTTCGTACACCGCGCATATATCAAGATATTTTTTAAAGTATTTTTTTTGACCGGCGGTTAGCTCGTCAATTAAAATCTCATCCTGAATGGCGTAGCCGGTTTCAATGTTTGTGTCGGTTTCGGCCATCAGCGCGTAGCGGTTAACCAAAGGTCTGAAGCCGGCGTTGAACCAGTTGAAGACAGCAAGCTTCGGAACCTTTTCAACAAGCGCTGTTTCCTTTTTGGACATCAATGCTTCGGCTTCCTCCAGCTTGTCGTAGGCATCGTAGAGCCGGTGCTGCTCGGCATAGGTACCGCTCTCATGGACTAACCGGGCGGCGGGTACGGACAAAACGGCGAGGTATACAGCGGCGGCGACGAGCGCGAGGACGATTACCAGCGCCGGATAGACATACCACCGCGGATGAGCGTGCAGCATCTCTTTACAACAGGCGTCGCAGAACTCCCCGTCTTCGGGGAAGTATTTTAGCCGCTTAATTTCGCCGCATCTCTTACAGAAGCGCTTGTCCTTCGGAATGGACTGGACGGGTACTTCATATTCCTTCAAATCATTCTTCCTTTCGCTTAATTAGCCGTTACGCGAACCGCTTCATGAGCATACGCGTGAAAAAGTAGAAAACGGGCAGCCAAAGCACGGTGTAGACGCCGGACGGCAGATAAAATGTGAGCAGCGACAACGCTCCTTTGAAATCGCCGCCGAAAATATAGACCCTCAGCCAGTACGCAAGAAGCTGGATTACAGTGAAGACCGAGCACAGCAGCAACGCGGTGACGAGGTTGTTTCTCATCAGATGGGTTATCAGGCTGCCGCACGCGAAGCCGACGGCGGCCAGCAGGATTGCGTTAAAGCTCCCGCCCGACGGCGCGCTCATATCCCACAGCAATCCCGCGAACATGCCGAACAGCGTGCCGGGTATTTCGCGCTCGAACATCGCGACGCAAACCGTCGCGGGAATTAAAAGCATCGCCCGCGCTCCGAAAATCTCCGGTACAAGCCCCGACGTGTTCTGGAGCATGGCCGAAATAACGAGCGTAGCCGCGATACAGACGCGGCGGGTATAAATGTTCTTGTTGTCGGCGTTGAAAATTGTATGCATGGCTCACTCCGAAAATCCGGTGATGATGAATAAATCGATAAGCTTTGAAAAATCGACAAAGGGTTTTACGACGGCATAAGCCGATATGTTTTCCGTGGCGTCGGCAATTTCCTCAACCTCGCCTATTAACAGATCCTTCGGATAAATGCCGCCCGTGCCTGACGTGCAGACCATGCCGCCTGGCGCTATCTGGGTTGTCCTCTCAATGCCGGAAAGACGACAAAGACCGTCCTTGGCCATGGACGAATCGGTTTCGACATAGCCCGATTCACGCGTGCGCGTTTCATAGGCGCTGATATTGACTTTTGGGTTTAATATGGTCTCAACGGTACACTGCGTGGCCATAACGGACGTGACAACACCGACAAGGTAGCGGTTGTATATAACCGAATCGTTGACGCTGATGCCCTGAATAGAGCCCTTGTTAAGCGTAAAGGAACCGAACAGATCGTCGGCGTCGCGGGCGATGATGGAAGCTGAAACAAAGGTGTAGTCGGGATTTTCCTCCTTGATTTCAAGGAAATTCTCATAAAGCTCAATTTTATTAAGCGCGTTGTCGTAGCCGGCGAGCTGCTCGCGGCAGTCGGCAAGCTCACTTTCAAGCTCGTCCGTTCTGTCCTTATAGTAGGAGGACGATTTAAAGCTGGCGGACAGCTCGGACAGCTCGCGCGCGGCTTTTGCCGAAAGCCTTTGAACCGGGCCGAACACAATGGCCGTTACGGAGGCAAACGGTGACGCGCTGTCTTGTGTTACGGCGGCAAGCGCCGAGCCTGAGATGAGCACGACGAGTACGGCCAGAAACAGCTTAAACCCGCTGCTTTTGAAAAAACGTCGCATTTAAAAGCGCCCTTCCTTATGAATAGCTTTTTGCGCCGAACCTCGTAAGGCTGTTGCTCTCAAGGCAGATACCAGTTCCGTCGACGACGCAGTCGAGCGGCTTTTCGGCGACGAGCACAGGGATGCGCGTCTCGTCGGCGATAAGCCTGTCCAGCCCGCGCAACAGCGCGCCGCCGCCAGTGAGCATGATGCCCCTGTCGATGATGTCGGAGGCGAGCTCGGGCGGCGTTTTTTCAAGCGTCGCGCGCACGGCGTCGAGAATCAGGTTGACGGGGTCGGACAGTGCCTCTCGGATTTCCTCGGAGGTGATTTCAACATGTTTGGGAAGGCCGTCCATAAGGTTTCTGCCCTTGATGTCCATTGCGCCCTCGCCGTCGTAGGGGTAGGCCGAGCCGATTTTTATTTTAATGTCCTCAGCCGTGCGTTCGCCGATGAGGAGGTTGTATTTCTTTTTAATGTAGGCGATAATGGCCTCGTCGAAGCTGTTGCCGGCCACTCTGGCGGAACGTGACGTGACGATGTCACCCAGCGAAATGACTGCCACCTCGGCCGTGCCGCCGCCTATGTCGACAACCATGCTGCCCATTGCCTCGCTGACGGGTAGCCCAGCGCCGATAGCCGCTGCCATCGGCTCCTCAATGAGGCTGACAAACTTTGCGCCGGCGCTCTTTGTAGCGTCGTAAACGGCTCTTCGTTCAACCTCGGTGACACCCGAGGGGATGCAAATCATCACGCGCGCGCGGCTGAACGGCGAGCTGCTGATGGCACGCTGAATAAACGCCTTGAGCATGTCGGCGGTGATTTCAAAGTCGGCGATGACGCCGTCCTTTAAGGGGCGTACGGCGGTGATGGAG
Source organism: uncultured Eubacteriales bacterium (assembly GCA_964509145.1). Classification (GTDB taxonomy): domain Bacteria; phylum Bacillota; class Clostridia; order Oscillospirales; family Acutalibacteraceae; genus UBA1425. Next base: position 18,495 of record CAZDWM010000004.1, read on the forward strand.
CCTGGCGTGCGGCCTATCATCTCCTTGGCCTCAACGCCCACAGCCACGACACGCGGCGGATTGGAGCGCTGGTCAACGGCAACCACCGACGGTTCACGAATGACGATGCCCTTGCCCTTGACAAAAACAAGCGTGTTAGCCGTGCCTAAATCGATTCCTATATCCTGTGAAAAAAACATTATAACCTTCCTTTCGTAAGCTTGAAAGCGTTTTTCAAGCTATCCTTCATCTCGCCGCGACGCGCGGCTAATTTATAATCAGGCTTGAAACAAGCGGCGTTACAAATAGACCATGAAAATCAATCTTTCA
>CAZDWM010000004.1:18903-29589 GCA_964509145.1 uncultured Eubacteriales bacterium
TTGAAACAAGCGGCGTTACAAATAGACCATGAAAATCAATCTTTCAAGCTGCCCTTCATCTCGCCGCGACGCGCGGCTAATTTATTATCAGGTTTGAAACAAGCGGCGTTACAAATAGACCATGAAAGTCAATCTTTCAAGCTGCCCTCCATCTCGCCGCGCGGCGCGGCGAATTTTTAATCAGGCTTGAAACAAGCGGCGTTACAAATAGACCATGAAAATCAATCTTTCAAGCTATCCCCCATCATCATCTGAACTTTATGCCGTTAAGGATTGCTTCGTAGTCAACCTTATCTTCATACTGGTTCTTAATCGTTACACCGAATCTGTATACAATGCCGTTTTCTAAAACGAAATACAAATACCGCTGCATGTCGCCCAGGTCGTAATGGCACTTGACGCCCGTCGTCCCGCAAATTTCGACATCTTCGTAGCTGTAGGGAATTTCCTTGGTCAGATTTTGGCGCTGCTCCTCAATAGTTTCGAGTGCCTCCTCAATAGAGGCATAGCCGCCCTCATAGGTGTCGATGATTGTTTCGGTTTCGGTGTGCTTGAGGATGATGCTTTGACTGCCCGTCATCTCCCAACCCTCGGGCTTGGGCATGACATATTCGGCAACCTCAACAGAATCCTCGTCTTCTATAAAGACCGGAAAGGTAATAGACTGTGTCTGATATTCCTCAGGGAGGTTATATTCGCTGGCAACCCCGCTCTCATCCGTGACGGTGACGGTTTGCGCCGGGTTGATAATCGGCTTTTTTTTATCGCTGTCGGTGACAACCTCGACAAGGTTCCCTTTGCCGTCCTGAATAGTTTCACCGTTCGCGTTGGTGACAAGGACATGCGTCATGCCCTGTTCATCCGTGATGAACACGCCGTATCGGCTACCCTTTTCACACGCGGCAAGCGTGAAAAGCCCCGCGAAAACAAGCGCTAAAACCGACGTATATTTTTTATTCATCTCTTTTGTCCCATTCCTTTCTTGACATCCTTTTTAGGCTCACCCCACTCCGTGAGCATAAAGGCAAGTGTCCACATCAAAACGGCGGCGAATACGAAGACCAGCAGGAAGCCGGCCGACGTAATTTGAAGTACCTTGACAGAAACAAAAGCGTCGAGCAGTGAGTTGATAATGCCCCACTCGACCAGCCCGAGATCCGAGACGGCGATTGTGCCGTCGGTAAAAGGCTTTGCGAAACCATCGTTGAATACTACGAACATTGCTATGACACTGCCGACCGCGGCGAAAGCGAGGATAATATGAACAAGCTTCCTGTTTGAACACGCTGCGACAACCGCAATGGCCAGCGCCAGCAGGAGGGCCGCGGCCAAGCAACAACCGGACGTTATGAGCTTTGGAATTACAGCCTGAACGTTTTCTGCCAGCCTCGCCCCTTCGGCAAAGCCGGAAAACGTGCTGTCCTTGCCGAAGAACATTGTGTATACACGCCACAGGCTAAGATCGTCGTAAACATAGCTGTCGGTGATGGACACCTCGCCGACGACGTGAACTATCGGCGAGAATATTGCGACGGGAAAGGCACACAGCGCAAGCAGAGCTGTTACGACCCTGTAAACGATTTTAGACGCCATACGAAAATTCATATCCTTTCTTGGGGTTTATGCCCCAAGATAGGACATAAAACCGAATTGAAAAAGCGCGGTTCCGCAAAGCGGAATGCGGGTCATTCTTTCCGACTCGCAAGCGGTTTTTCATTGGTTGAAAGATTTCTTTCAACCTAATCTCCTCTACCATGATGAATTTAACGCAACGGTTCTGTTGATGACAATGCTTCCGGGTGTGCTGTCCTTATCGGCGCAGAAGTAGCCCATACGCATGAACTGGTAGGTATCGCCCGGCTTGATGTCTTTTAAAGCGCCCTCAAGCAAACAGCCCTCAAGCTTGACTAATGAGTCGGGGTTGAAGTGCTTTTCATATTCGTCGCCCGGATCCTCCACGTTAAAGAGCCTGTCGTAGAGACGCATCTCGGCGGGAACACAGTCGTTGGAACTGACCCAGTGGAGCGTCCCCCTGACCTTGCGCCCGTCGGGTGAGTTGCCACCGCGGCTTTCAGGGTCGTAGGTGCAGTGCAGGCAAGTCACTTCGCCGCTATCATCTGTCTCATAGCCCGTGCAGGTGATGAAATAGGCGCCTTTGAGGCGCACCTCGTTGCCGGGGAACAGGCGGAAGTATTTTTTAACCGGCTCGGCCATGAAATCGTCGCGCTCAACATAGAGCTCGCGTGAGAATGTGACCGTTCTTGTTCCCATTTCCGGTTTGTCGGGGTGAACCTCCACGGTAAGCGTCTCCGATTTCCCCTCATCATAGTTGTCGATGATAACTTTAAGAGGTCTGAGCACCGCCATGGCTCGCGGCGCGGAAACGTTGAGCTCATCGCGCACGCAGGCCTCAAGTAGTCCGTAATCGACGACGCTGTAGGCCTTGGCAACGCCGACGCGCTCTATAAAATCGCGCACGGCCTTCGCCGGATAGCCGCGCCGTCGCATCCCGCACAGTGTTACCATCCTCGGGTCGTCCCAGCCGCCGACAATGCCGCTCTCGACCATCGCAAGGCACTTGCGCTTGCTCGTGACGCAGTAGTTGACGTTGAGGCGCGCGAACTCAATTTGCCTGGGCGGCTCGTCGAAGCCTATCTCGTCAATAAACCAGTTGTAAAGCGGTCTGTGGTTTTCAAACTCAAGTGAGCACAGCGAGTAGGTGACGTTTTCACGCGCGTCGGAGAGCGGGTGGGCAAAGTCGTACATAGGATAAACACACCATTTGTCACCCGTCTGGTGATGGTGCGCTCGAAGTATCCTGTAAATAACCGGGTCGCGCATGTTGATGTTGGGCGACTCCATATCGATTTTGGCGCGCAGCACCCGCGCGCCGTCGGGGAATTCGCCCGCCGTCATGCGCGCGAAAAGGTCGAGGTTTTCCTCAATGGGGCGCTCCCGATAGGGACTGTTGACGCCGGGTTCCGTCAGTGTGCCGCGGTATTCGCGGATTTCGTCCGCTGTAAGGTCGCAGACATAGGCCTTACCCTTTTTGATGAGCTTGACGGCGCATTCATAGATAAAGTCGAAATAACTCGACGCGTAAAGACACTTGTCCCACTTGAAGCCGAGCCACTCTATGTCCTCTTTAATGGCGTCGACATACTCAACATCCTCCTTGGACGGGTTGGTGTCGTCGAGACGCAGGTTACACACACCGCCGTATTTTTCGGCGGTCATGAAGTCGATGCATATCGCCTTGGCGTGACCGATGTGAAGATAGCCGTTGGGTTCCGGCGGGAAGCGCGTCTGGACGCGCGTGTTGACGCCAGTCGCTAACTCCTCATCAATGATATCGTATATGAAATTTGAAGGCAGTCCCGTTGTTTCTTCCAATGCTTTTCCTCCTCAGACCCTATAGTCGTTAATAGTGTCGCTGATTCTTGACCGAACCTCATCTTCGCCGAGAAGCGCCATGATGGCGTATAAGTCGGGGGTGTTTGTCCGTGACGTGACGGCAATTCTTATGATGCTTGAAATGTCGCCTACATGTCCCTTGAACGTGCCGGGATTATTTTTAAATTCCTTGACGTTTGGCGTAAACCCAAGCGGGGCGCAGAGGTCTTTGATCTTTGCGAACCAAGTATCCTTGTCGTCGGCGGGATTGTAAACAGTCAGATAGCGCTCAAGCACGGCACGCGCGTCGGACGTGCTGATGTTTTCGGGCAGCGTGTGGTCGGGCTTGTAAATGCTGCTGTAAAAGTACTCAGTGTAGAAACGGACGTCCGACCACTTGGCAATGTCCTTGCGCGGTTTGGGGACGTCGCGGTCGATGGTGAAAACGGCCTGCGTGTATTCCGGCGCGGCTGAAAAAAAAGCGTATAACTCGGGGTCAAACTCCTTTGCCCAGCCTGCCGCCCGTTCGGATACCTCCTGTACGCTCATGGCGGAGATGATATTTTTGCTGATGTCGTTCATCTTCGCGAGGTCGAAAATGGCACCGCTCGGGCTCATCTTTTTCAGGCTGAACGGAAAGCTTCCGATGTCCTGTGCCGGATTGGCTCTGCGCCAGTCCTCGAAGTTTGAGTTGGCGAGGGTGAGCAGATACTCAAGTACGCTTTCCTTCGGGTAGCCCTGTTCACGGTAGAAGCTCATCGCCAGCTCCGGGTCCTTGCGCTTGGAAAGCTTACGCTTGTTGCCGTTGTCGAGCTTCATAATGGGTGAAATGTGAACGTATTTCGGCGGCTTGAAGCCGAGCATTCTAAAAAGCTGGATGTGAACGGGCAGGGATGCTATCCACTCGTCGCCCCTGACGACATGTGTTGTGCGCATTAAATGGTCGTCGATAGCGTGGGCGAAATGGTAGGTCGGGATACCGTCTGTTTTAAGAAGAACAATATCCTGTATGTTTTCGGGCAGCTCAAGCCGCCCTTTGATGAGGTCGTCGGCAATAATCTTCCGGTTCTCGTCGCCGTCGGAGCGCAGGCGCACCACGTAGGGAACACCGGACTCGATTTTCTCCCGCTGCTCGTCAAACGTCAGGTTGCGGCACCTTGTCCACTTTCCGAAATAGCCTTTAATAGGGGCATTTTCCGCTTCCTGCGTCTCGCGCATGGCGGCGAGCTCCTCCTCGGTGCAAAAACACGGGTAAGCAAGCCCTTGGCGGACAAGTTCTTTGGCGTAGCATTGGTAAATGTCTTTGCGCTTACTTTGCTGGTAGGGACCGTAATCGCCCTTTTCCTCGTTTTGCCCCGTCATACCCTCCGCGGGGACGATGCCGAACGCGTTAAGCCCCTCAAGTATTTTTTCGATACCGTTTTCAATCTCACGCTTTTTGTCGGTGTCCTCGATGCGTAGGTAAAAGACACCGCCGGTGGTGTCGGCGTTGAGCTTATCGATAAACGCGGAGAAGATGTTGCCCATATGCATAAAGCCAGTCGGGCTTGGGGCAAAGCGTGTTACCCGCGCACCCTCCGGCAGTGCCCGAGGAGGGTATTTTTCCTCAAGCCCGGCAGGGGATAATACGATGTCGGGGAACAGCAATTCAGCGAGTTTCTCGCAGTCATTCAAACTGAAACAACTCCAATTAATCAAAATAAGATACCAATCTTTATTATCGCAGAAAATACGTCAGGTATCAAGAAAATTTTTAAAATTTTTACAATTATTTTATATTTATTTCTTGTTGCTGTTTACAAATAACATTCCTTTCTGTTATGATTAAGCTGAATTATAACGCGATAACATATGGGGGAGGCGTTTTCGTGAACAAGTCATTGTACAACACCTATTGCAGAAGCTATCAGGGAGTTATGAAAGCCGCGGCCAACTTCCTCGACTGGTCGGAGCCGGAGCTAATCAAGGGCGCGGGAAGCGTTAAAAAGCTGCCAGTCGTGCTCAAGAGCAAGGCCATTAAAAATGTTCTGCTTGTCACGGATCAGGGATTGACAAAGCTTCACATCACGGATGGTCTCGTCGAGGAACTGCAAAAGCAAAATATTAAAGTCACGGTTTACGACGGCGTTCAGCCGAATCCGTCGTTTGAAAACATCGAGGAGGCGCGCAGGCTCTATGTCGAAAATGGCTGCACCGCTGTCATCGCTTTCGGTGGCGGTTCTCCGATGGACTGCGCCAAGGCCGCGGCCGCAAGAGTTGCAAATCCCAACAAGACCATTGAGCAGATGAAGGGTCAGCTTAAGGTTCGCAAAAAGCTGCCACCACTCTTCGCCATTCCCACAACTGCGGGTACCGGCTCCGAGACGACGCTCGCCGCCGTCGTTACCAACATGCAGACACATGAAAAGTATGCCCTCAACGACCCGAAGCTTCGCCCGAAATACGCAGTGCTCGATCCGGAGCTGACCATTGGTCTCCCGCCGCACATCACGTCGACGACCGGCATGGACGCCCTGACACACTCGGTTGAAGCATACATAGGTCGCGACAATACGTCTAAGACACGCACGTGCGCCGAGAAGTCCGTCAAGCTCATCTTCGAAAACCTTGAGGAGGCTTACAACAACGGCAAAAATATTGATGCCAGAGAAAAGATGCTCCTCGCCTCCTATTATGGCGGCGTGGCCTTTACAAGGGCTTATGTCGGCTATGTACATGCCATCGCCCACAAGCTCGGCGGTCTTTACGGCATCCCGCACGGCCTCGCCAACGCCGTCATTCTGCCCTATGTGCTCGACTTCTTCGGCGAAAGCGCCGAGAAAGAGCTTTCGAAGCTCGCCGACATCGTAGGCATCAAGGGCGTAGATGATTCAGCCAAGGCTAAGGCTTTCATTGCTGAAATCAGAGCAATGAACAAGCGTATGAACATACCCGAGCATATCGACGCCATCAAGGCGGAGGACATTCCGCTGCTTGTCGAAAGAGCGCTCAAGGAGGCTAACCCGCTTTATCCCGTTCCAAAAATCATGGACAAGGCGGAGTGCGAGACAATCATCCGCAATATCGCCGGATAGCGTCCGGTCGCAGCAGGTATTAATTGACGACAGTAGGGTATGATATCAGCAGCCGGGCAAGTTCGTTTTAAACGCAAATGCACACAAAGGAGATGTTACAATGAGCTTTGAAGTCGTAACCGATTCCTCCGCCAATCTGACCGACGAGATGGCGCAACAGCACGGCATTCATGTCTTGAGCCTCACTATAAGGGTTGACGACAGGGATTTTCCAAGCTATAAAAACGGAAAAACCACCGACAGAAAAATGTTTTACGACATGATGCGCGACGGCAAGGAGTTGTTTACCTCTCAGATTAACCCGTCCGACTGTGCTGCCGTCTTTAACGAGATTCTGTCGCGCGGCAACGATGTCCTTTATGTATGCTTTTCGTCAACCTTAAGCGGCACCTATCAGGTGGCCACAATGACGGCCGAGGATATGGAGTCCGCATACCCGGGTAGAAAAATAGTTATTTTCAACTCCCTTTCCGCCGCGTTCGGCGAGGGGATGCTCGCCCTGTCCGCTGTAAAGCTGCGCGATGAGGGCGCGACGCTTGACGAAACCTGTGAATGGCTTAACCAGAACAAGCTGCGTGTGTGCCACTGGTTCACCGTCGACGACCTCAAATACCTCAAGCGCGGCGGCAGAATTCCCGCCACCACGCAAATAGTCGGTACAATGCTCAACATCAAGCCGATTTTCCATATGGACAACAGCGGACGTTTGACGCCCGTGGGCAAGGTCAGGGGCAGAAAAACGGCGCTCAACGAGCTGGTTGACCGATTGGCTGAAAAGATAGAGGCTCCCGAGCAGCAGACGCTTTACATCGCGCACGCCGATTGCCCCGAGGACGCCGCTTACCTGGAAAAAAGACTGTCTGAATTCAAGCCAGCCGGCATTGTCTCGTCGTGCCTCGACCCGGTTATCGGCAGTCACACAGGTCCCGGTACGATATCGGTCTATTTCTTCGGCAGGGAGCGTTGAACATCGGCTGTTCTTCTGCGCTTCACCATCTGCCGGATAAACCACACCGCCAAGCCCAACGGTATCGCGCAAAGTACGGCGATAAGAACTACGGCGGTGGATAGATATTCATAAATGCCATAACCCAGAATCGTCAGCACGACAACTCTCGGCAAAACGCCAAGCAGGGACATAAAAAAGTACGGTGCGAACGGAAAACGCGAGGCGCCGAGAAAAAGGCTCGACAGGTCGAGCGGCAGCGGGGAAAACCGTAAAAGAAACACAAACGAAAACTTTCCCTTTTGCTTTAAGCCGAGCAGCTTTTCACCGCCCTTACTCCTTTTGATAATGCGTTCGACGCTTGCTCCGCCGAGCAGACGACCGAGGACATACGTCGCTGTCACCTCGACGCAGATGCCCGCAAAATTGATAAGCAGCGCCTGCCATGTCGGAAACGACATACCGACCGCGACATACACAACTGAAGCGGGCAGCACCATGGTTAAGGCTTTAACAAGGTAGACCGCCAGCACCGCCGCGACGGCGGCTGTCTGCGACGAGGCCTGCGCCGTAATCAAGCGCACATCAATGGCCTTGAGCGTGTCGTAATTGATAACGATGAAGGCGAAAAGCGACGCCGCGACGGCCACCCTTATAAAGGCGGCTATAAAGGCTCTTAGCTTCATTTTACCGGATTTTTTCAGGTTTTTCAAATCCTTTCAAAAATTGCTGTACGAACGGCGTTCAATATGGTATTATATACCGAATCAGGCATCAAATACAACCTCTTATCTCTTATTTCTTAAATCTTACTTCTTACAAGGAGGCGACAACTTGCAGCTGACCGAAAAAATACAGCGCGCCGCAGCGTCGGTGGTCATCGGACGCGCGCTGCGCTATATTGATAAAAACCCGGAAAGGAACATCGTCAAGCTCATCGACAGATCACAGCGGCTTGTCGGCGGCGTCTTTCCGTCTAAAAATTTCGACAGCTTCCGCAATGCCGTCACCGACCCCGACAATGTTTGGTCGCAGTTCGGGAGAAACCTGCTCTCCGATGTCGACCATACCGTCCTTAAAAAGATGATTCTGTCCTTCGGCTTAGGCACCTACACCGGTACAAAGGCCGTACGCGCGAACCGCGAAAAATACAACTGCAACATCCCCTACATCATTCTGTTAGACCCGACAAGCGCGTGCAACCGCAAATGCAAGGGCTGTTGGTCGGCGGAATACGGCGACAGGAGCAATTTAAGCTTTGACGAGATGGAGAGCATCGTCTCGCAGGGCGTCGAGCTTGGCGCTCATCTGTACATGTTCACCGGCGGTGAGCCGCTCATCCGAAAGGACGACGTTCTCCGTCTTTGCCGCGCTCACCCGAACTGCACCTTCCTTGCCTACACAAACGCGACGCTTATCGACGAGGATTTTTGCCTTAAAATGAAAGAGACCGGAAACCTCACCCTCGCTTTAAGCATCGAGGGCAGCCGAGAGACAAACGACGGACGCCGCGGTGACGGAAGCTACGACAAAACCGTTCGGGCGATGCGTCTGCTTAAAGCGCATAAGTGCCTGTTCGGTATCTCCGTGTGCTACACACGCGACAACCTTGAGGCCGTTACAGGAGACGAGTTCCTTAACATAATGATTGCCGAAGGCGTCAAGTTCGCGCTGTATTTCAACTATATGCCCGTCGGTCATTTTGCCGAAACCGGGCTGATCCCGACGCCCGAGCAGCGCCGCGCGCTCTACCATCGCCTGCGTGTCCTGCGAAACGGCAAAACCGGCAAGCCGATGTTTGTGATGGATTTCCAGAACGACGGCGAATATGTCGGCGGCTGCATCGCGGGCGGGCGCAACTACTTCCACATCAACTCCGCGGGCGACATCGAGCCCTGCGTTTTTGTACATTATTCAGACTCCAACATCCGCACCGATACGCTACTTGAGGCGCTTCAAAAGCCGCTGTTCCAGGCGTTCTGGCACAACCAGCCCTTCAACAACAACCATCTGCGACCCTGCCCGTTCTTCGAAAACCCCGAATGCCTTAAAAAAATCGTCAACGAGACGGGCGCGAAGGGGACAGACCTCATTTCGCCCGAGCCCATTGAGGCGCTTTGCGAACGCTGCAAGGAATACGCCGCAAGCTGGGCACCGATGGCCGACGAGCTGTGGAATTCAACAAAGCACCCCAACCCGAAGACACAGTTTTACCGCGACACGCCGGAAGGGCAGGCAAAATCATAATCAAGGCGATGTATTCGCCTAAAAATTGAATAAATCGCAAAGATAAAAACACAGCCCCGGTTGGTAGTCCGGGCGCGGCGCTTGCTGTCAGTAACCTTCCTCCTTGGTCGTCCGTTCTTTGTGTGGCAACTAATAAGGAGGATTTTTCATGTGCAAAATTGTCTCTAAACTAACCGTTCTGTTTGAGGATCCGTTTTGGGTGGGCATCTACGAGCGTGAGTGCGACGGTCAATACGAGGTCTGCAAAATCATTTTCGGTGCAGAGCCGAAGGACTATGAGGTCTATGACTTCATTCTGAAAAACTGGAACAGCCTCAAATTCAGTCCGGCGTTATGCGAAGAAATCACGTACAATTACAAGCGTGTCAACCCGAAAAGAATGCGGAGGCTTATAGAAAAGGAGCAGCACAGCGTCGGAATCGGTACAAAGGCGCAGCAGGCGCTCAAAGCACAGCGGGAACAGGGCAAGCTTGAGAGGAAAACTCGTTCACGCGAGCAGCGTGAAACTGAAAAGGAACGTCAGTTTGAGCTGCGTCAGGAGAAGCGAAAGGAAAAGCACAGAGGGCATTAGCCTTCCGTGCTTTTTGTAATTAGAAATTAAATTGATGTGACTGATTTATAAAGAATTTATTCCATCGTTATGGTTTCTTCATCGAACATAAACGCTCCGTCTCTGGCGTCGCAGACATACTTCTTGCCTGGCTTTAACGTGCCGTCGAGCATCAGTTCAGACAGTCTGTCCTCAATCTGCGACTGAATCGCGCGGCGAAGCGGTCTCGCGCCGTAAATCGGGTCGAAGCCCGAGTCGGCAACCTTTGAAATCGCCGCGTCCGTAAAGCTGATACTGATTTCCATGTCCGAAACGCGCTTTTTAAGCGTTTCGAGCATACGGGCGGCAATTTCCTTGATGTCGTCCTTCGTGAGCTGACGGAACACAATGATGTCGTCGACCCTGTTGAGGAATTCCGGGCGCAGCGTCCTTTTCAGCTCTCCCATGACGGCATCCTGTATCTTCGTCTGGCTCAA
>CAZDWM010000004.1:29599-35022 GCA_964509145.1 uncultured Eubacteriales bacterium
AAGGTACCGCCCTCATTGGCCGAGAAGCCCAAAGCGCCGCCGCCCTGACTGGTAATCAGCTTCGCCCCGAGGTTTGAGGTCATGATGATAACGCAGTTTTTAAAGTCTACACGTCTGCCCTGTGCGTCGGTTAAGATGCCGTCCTCAAGGATTTGCAGCAGCATATTGAACACGTCGGGGTGCGCCTTTTCGATTTCGTCAAAGAGCAGCACGGAATAGGGTTTCCTGCGAACCTTTTCGGTGAGCTGTCCACCCTCGTCGTAGCCGACATAGCCGGGCGGCGAGCCGACAAGCCTTGATACTGTGTGCTTTTCCATATATTCCGACATGTCGAGCCTTATCATCGCGTTTTCGTCGCCGAACATTGAGGCGGCAAGCGTCTTGCAAAGCTCCGTCTTGCCCACGCCCGTGGGGCCGAGAAAGATGAACGAGCCTGTCGGACGCTTCGGGTCCTTCAAGCCGACGCGACCTCTGCGGATGGCCTTCGCCACGGCGGCGACGGCCTCGTCTTGCCCGACGATACGGCGGTGCAGCTCATCCTCCATGTGTAAAAGCCTCTGGCTTTCCTCCTGCGTGAGCTGGACGACGGGGATACCCGTCCACGAGGAAACAATCTGCGCGATTTCCTGCGGGGTGACCTCGCCCTTACTGTTTTTGCTTTGCTCCTGCCAGTTTTGCCTTTGCGCGTCGAGCTTTTCGCGCAGTTCCTTTTCCTCGTCGCGCAGCTGCGCAGCATGTTCAAAGTTCTGCGCGTTGATGGCGGACGCCTTTTCCTCGTCGAGCTCCTTTAATTTGTCCTCAAGAGCCTTGAGGTCGGGCGGCGCGGTGAAGGCACGCAGCCGGACGCGCGACGCCGCCTCGTCGACAAGGTCGATGGCCTTATCGGGCAGGAACCTGTCGCCGATATACCGCGACGACATCTTGACGGCGGCTACAATGGCGTCGTCGGTGATTTTTATTTTGTGATGCGCCTCATATTTATCGCGCAGACCCATCAGGATGGCGACAGCCTCGTCCTCGGACGGTTCGTCGACGGTAACGGGCTGAAAACGCCGCTCAAGCGCAGCGTCCTTTTCGATGTGTTTTCTGTATTCCTCAAGCGTCGTCGCGCCGATGACCTGCATCTCGCCCCTCGCCAAAGACGGCTTGAGAATGTTCGCGGCGTCAACCGCGCCCTCCGCCGAGCCCGCGCCTACAAGTGTGTGCAGCTCATCGATGAAAAGCACCACATCGCCCGCCTTTGTAACCTCGTCGATGGCGGACTTAATCCGTTCCTCAAAGTCGCCCCTGTATTTTGTTCCGGCGACCATGCCGGTGAGGTCTAAAGCTACAATGCGCTTGTCGCGCAGAAGCTCCGGTACCTCGCCCGTCGAAATTTTCAAAGCGAGACCCTCGGCGATAGCCGTCTTGCCTACGCCCGGCTCACCGATGAGGCAGGGGTTATTCTTTGTACGGCGGCTCAAAATTTGAATGACCCTCTCTATTTCCTTCTGCCTACCGATAACAGGGTCAATCATGCCCTTGGCAGCCAACTCCGTCAGGTCGCGCCCGAACTGGTCGAGCGTCGGCGTGGCGGTTTTTTGCTTCGCTTTGGCGGAACCCGCTTTCGCGGAGCGGCCGTTGCTGCCGAGAACCTTTGTGATGTCCTCCATAATCTCCTGCGGCGACGCATCAAGCTCCTTAATAATGCCCACCGCGGCGCTGTCGTCCTCACTTAAAATGGCGGCGAGCAGATGCTCCGTGCCGACATACGAATGACCTAAAGCACGAGCTTGCGCCATTGCGAGATCCATGATGATATGCTTGCAACGCGGTGTGAAGTCATTGGGTGAAAGCATGGTCGGCACACCGATACCCACGCTGTTTCGTATAATTTCCTCGGCCTTTTCGGCGGTGATTTTTTTCGCGTTAAGCGCGGCGGCGGCCATACCGCCCTGTTCGTTTAAAAGCCCCAAAAGGAGATGCTCGCTGCCGATATAGGTGTGGCCGAGCTCCTCCGCGCGCTCAATGGCGCTGTTGAGGGCTATATTAGCTTTTTCGGTAAAGCCGGTAAATTTGTACATCATAATCTCATTCCTTTCAATGGTGAAGACTAATGACACACGACTATTGACATTGGGGTCGTCCTTACTCATATTATCGCTTGTCAAATGAAATCAAGCAGTTTGCCTTAACAATGTCTAACGTCTAATGTCTACTGTCTAACGTCTAACATTTCTCTTATGCTTTTGGCTCTGAGGGCGTCGCGCTCCGCTGGTTCGAGGCTTTTACCCTGTGCGGCGTTGATTGTGGCCGGCTGCATGTTGACTATAAGCTCGTTGATTTTTTCGAGCGGAAGGTCGAAAACACCTCTGGACGTGCCCATACGTACGAGAGAAATAAGCTCCATGAATTCATCGTTGCTTAAAAGCCTTGCGTTCTTTAAAATACCTACCGCGCGGAAGACTTTGTCCTCCTCTGACGGGTTTTTAAGCAGCATCGTCTGCGCCGCGCGTTCCTGTGCGGCAATCTGTAGAGTGATAGCGCTGAGGTTGTCGAGCGCCGCGCGCTCGGTGATACCCAACGTGATGCGGTTGCTCATCTGGTAAATACAACCCCTCGCCGACGAGCCCTCGCCGTAAGCGCCGCGGATGGTAAGCCCCAGCTTCGAAACCGTCGAGGCGATGCTCGAAATTTTACCCGTCGCCGTTAAAGCCGGGAGATGAAGCATAACCGAAGCACGCATGGCTGTGCCGAGATTCGTCGGGCACTGGGTAAGATAGCCGATGCGCTCGTCGAACGCGTAGTGAAGTTTAGCGTCGAGCACATTGTCTATTTTATCGGCGATGTCATACGCCTCATTGAGAGATAACCCCGCCTTCATCACCTGTAAGCGGATGTGATCCTCCTCACAAATCATAATGCTGACGCTTTCGTCCTCGGTTAACAGAAGCGCTCTGCCGTCGCGGTCGGTCGTAAATTCCGGGCTTATCAAATGCCGCTCCGCAAGCGATACCGCCTGTGAGGGCGTAAGTGTGTTCATGTCGATATAGGCGAAGCCGCTGTTGTCGCAGCTTAAAAGCGCGTCGCGGACGAGAGCGCAGACTTTGCTTTTACCTATTCGGTCAAGCTTTGAGGGGAACGGGAATTCGTCTATGTTCCGCGCGAGCCGAATGCGTGTGCTGAGCACCACATCGCCCTCGGCGCCTTTTTCAATATACCATTTATCCATTTCAAGCATCCTTTCTATGTTTAACTTGTGTCGGGAGTTTATTCGCCGAGCGCCTTAATCTGGTCGCGAATGACGGCCGCCTGCTCGAAATCCTGTTCCTCGACGGCCTTTTTCATCTCCGCCTCAAGCGCGGTGCGCTTATCGGCCTTTTCCTGTTCCGGTGTTTTAACCGTTTCAGTCTCAGCTTCGATAAAGCCGCCGGACGAAACCTTGCCGCTGTGCCTGATTTTGCCGTGAATCCGTTGCAGCGACGGCTGGAGCTTGTCGAAAAACGTTCTGTAACAGTCGGAACAACCGAGCCTGCCCTCTCGGACGATATCTTGCCACGAGTTGCCGCACTTTTTGCAGCGCAGCGTCTCCTGTGGCATTGCCGTCAAAGCGGGAACGCCTTCGCCGAGGAATCCGCCCAGCAGTTCGCTGAAGCTGAACCCAAGCCCGGAGAACATATCACCGTAACCGAGGTTGGCGGCGCATTCAGCACATAGATGGTTTTCGGAGGTGGCGCCGTTGATGACGCGTTTAATGTGTGTGGTCGCTTCGTTTCTTCCGCAATTCTGACATAACATAAAAATCATCCTTTCGTGATGTTGAATATTATTGGTTACATCGCCGCGAGCAGCAACTGCTTGAACAGTGCCGCCCGAACCTCGTCCCTGTTTTCCGGCGGTACGGCGCGCAGACTTGCGTCCGACGTGGCGGCGAGCATCAGCTTGGCGGCGATTTCGCCGAGCAGCTGCTGTCCGGCAAGGTTTAAAATGTTCGCGCGGCAGCTCCTTTCGTCAAGCGAAGTGCCGATGTTGTTGACGACATGCATGAGTGCGGAGCTCCTGTTAAGCTTGACGCGGCTGATGCGGATATATCCTCCGCCACCGCGACGGCTTTCAACGACATACCCCTGCTCCGGCGTAAACCGCGACGAGATGACGTAGTTGATTTGGCTTGGGACACAGCCGAGAGTCTGGGCAAGCTCGTTGCGCTGAATTTCGGCAAAGCCGTTTTCCTGTTCAAGCAGCGCCATAATCATCTCGGCGATGTTGTTGCTGAGGTTCATCACAATCATCCTTAACTTTGACTTTGACCATCTTTGACCTTTACAATCGCTATTATAGCCGCATCCAAATAAAAGGTCAAAGGTCAAAAAAGGTCAAAATTGACCTTTAATGATAAACGGCGTATAGATAAACGTATGATATCTCACAAATACTAACAAAATCAAAGAATATCTTGAATTATCAAATGTCTGACCTTTAATATTTTATGAACGTCATTACCTTGAGTAGTTTACTGCGTTCACGGCGCAAATATGCGGTGCTTAGCCACGCCGATGGGATAAATATATATAATTTCATTCAATTATGTGCTTGTATTTTAGACTTCGCATATGCTATAATAAATTCCTATCGTGGATAATTATATTCGGAGGACTATATGGATTACAACCTTACAAAAAATCAGGCGAAGGAGCTGATAAAAAGCAAGCTGTCGCACTTTATGGGCGTTACCCCGGAGGAGGCGACTTACGAGCATTACTACAGAGCGTCCGCTATGATACTGCGCGACCTGATGGCACGAAGCCGGAAAGAAGTATGTGATAAGGCGGTCAGGGAGCAGACAAAGAAAGTTCACTATCTCTGCATGGAATTCCTGATGGGGCGCTCGCTTAAAAACAACTTGTTTAATCTTAATCTGACGGGTGTGTTCAAAGACGCGCTATCAGATTTTGACATAAAGCTTGAGAATCTTTATGACTGCGAGCCCGACGCGGGGCTTGGAAACGGCGGCTTAGGCAGGCTTGCCGCGTGTTATCTCGACGCGCTCGCCTCCGGCGGCTATCACGCCACGGGCTATTCGATTCTTTACGAATACGGCATTTTCAGGCAAAAGCTTGTCGACGGCTGGCAGACGGAGCTGCCCGATTTCTGGCTGCCCGGCGGAGAGGTCTGGCTGGTGCCGAGGGAGGACTCCGCCTATGAGGTGCGGTTCGAGGGCACCGTTCAGGACGAGTGGGACGAGCATTACCACCACGTCGAGCTCAAGGGCTGTAAAAGCGTCAAGGCAATTCCCTACGACATGTATGTTTCGGGAAACGACGGAAAAGGCGTCAGCATCCTGCGTCTTTGGAAGGCGACATCCTCCGGTCTCGATATGGAAAAATTTAATCAGGGCGACTATCTTCAGGCTATCGAGCAGACGGCTATGGCCGAGGTTATCA
>CAZDWM010000005.1:0-34678 GCA_964509145.1 uncultured Eubacteriales bacterium
GGCTTCCACATGTTATGCCGCATAGTCCGCGCAAGGTTTAATCAGCGGAGCAATAATAAGGGATGCGCAGCTCAGAACAACCCTGAACAAATATTACATTTTTCATATTGAAGCGTCTCTCGTCATGTTCTCCCAATTTATTTTGGCCTTTACCATGGTGTTTTCCCTGTATCGAAAAAAAACCGACGTCGAAGATCCGGCGATGTACCTAAAAATGCTGCTTTTAGGTGTAACATGCGTTTTGATGCTGGTTGAGGTGGCGTCAAAATATACAACCGCATTTACCTTGCCGTTCGTATCAATAGCTCTTTTGGAATACCGCAATGCTTATGATTATTTTAAAGCTTTATCAGATCGTCTGAGGAAAAACCGTTAAATTCTCGAAACAGACCATAAGCTTGATTAGAGATAAAAAAGGTTGGTGGCGCTTTGTGAAAAAAATCATCCTGAAAACAGTCCGAGCGGTGTTTGCCATATTTATTGTATTTGTGTTATGCCTTCGCACATATGAAATTGCCGATAAGGTATCCGGCAAGTTTTTAAGCGGAGGAATCGTTTTTACGGTGTTGTTCGGAATGGCTTTTTTGGTCGCGGCGTTTGTTATTTTATTGATTTGCGTTCGTTATCAGGAAAAGCTGCGCAGATTTGTTTCCGGTATTCCGGCGTGGAAAATGGCGGTTTTTCTTTTTATCTTTACGGTAACCATCAGACTCGTATTTGCCTGTTTAATACCACTGGATGCCTCTATGCATCCCGATATGGGTACATACAGGCACATGGGAACGGAGTTGAGCGCCTATGGTCAAGTAACCGCAAGTGCCGGATATGCGGCAAATTATCCGTATACATTGAATTATGTGCTCTTTCTGTATCCAGCGTTTAAGCTTTTGGGCGGCAGTCTGTTTGCCGTATCCGCGTATCTTACATTATGGTCCGCTGTTTCGCTTACACTATTTTTTGTAACCCTAAAGGAATACGCGGGCAAGAACATTTCCTTTGTAGGATTGTTGCTTTTTTCGCTGATTCCGTCAGAAATTATCTTTGTTCAATACACCATACACGAGCATACACTGGCGCTCGCTGGTGCCGTCGTCTTTTGGCTTATTTTCAAGCGTGCGCGCTTTTCCGGTAAAAAATCCGTCCGCTTGGCCTGCTACCTCGGTTCTTTGGCAATCTTATCGCTGGAATTCCGAATCAATAAGCTGGCGCTTGTGCTGATGCTTGCGTTGTTTATTTATTCTTTCTATGCGATGCTTAAAGAGCGGGTAACCATAAAATCCGCCGCGGCGTTTTGCTCCGGATTTCTGGCCGTCGCTCTGACTTTTTTGATAACGGGAGCTGTACTGCCTGCGCTTCATGCCCACCTTTTGCCGCAGGACGCAAAAAGTGAAAAAATGATTTCTGCCGGTCTTTGGGAGTACTATGTGGGGCTGGATAATAAATCGGGAGGACAATGGAGTGAGGAATCATATAACGCCTACTATAGGTATTCAGACCCGGAACTGCCGGATTACGGCACAAAGACAGAGCAGGAGGTTTATGAATACCAAAAGGAACTGTTTAACGGCAGAGCTCGTGAATATATGAACAACCCGATACGATATGTTGTTCTCGTTTCGAAGAAGTGTTATTATATGTGGGCAAGCTGCGGATATGGCTACAACCAAAGCTGGCTTATTAAAAACGAAAACCTTATAAACTCTTTGGATTCCTGTCATGTGTTTGAATTTGAGGCGCTTGCAGTTACTTTCGCTAATTTGGTATTTGCTTTTACAATACTGTTTTCGCTGAGCCGAAAAAAGACTGCCGAAGAGGATCCGGCGATATATTTAAAAATGCTGCTTTTAGGCACTACATGCGTACTGATGCTGGTGGAGGTGTCGCCGAAATATACATATGCGTTTACGCTGCCGTTAGTGTCAATAGCCATTCTCGAATACCGCAATGCCTATGAACATATCACCGCCATAACAAACCGTATCGGAAGGAAGATAATGAATAAATGAAAACCTTGTTGGTGACCGGCGGTGCCGGATTTATCGGATCAAATTTTATACGTCTTATGCTGAGTAAGCATCAGGACTGCCGTGTTGTCAATGTCGACGCGCTGACCTACGCCGGAAACCTTGAAAATCTCCGCGACGTTGAGAATAATCCAAATTACATTTTTGTCAGAGCAGACGTCCGAGACAGGGAAAAAATCGACTCTGTCTTCGCAGAATACGGCGTTGACAGAGTTGTCCATTTCGCCGCGGAAAGCCATGTTGACCGTAGCATCACGGATCCCGAAATTTTCCTGACGACCAACGTTTTAGGTACGCAGGTTCTGCTCGACACCGCGAAAAAATACTGGAAAACGGAGCCGGACAACAAGTACAGCCGCGATTACAAGGCGGGTGTTAAATATTTACAGGTCTCCACGGACGAGGTTTACGGCGCATTGGGGAAAGACGGCATGTTTACGGAAACAACCCCGCTTTCGCCTAACAGTCCATACTCCGCGTCAAAGGCCGGCGCCGATTTGCTTGTACGCGCCTACGGTGAAACCTTCGGTCTGCCTTTCAACATCACGCGCTGTTCCAACAATTACGGACCCTATCAGTTCCCGGAAAAGCTGATCCCGCTGATGATACACAACTGTCTCCACGGTGAACCGCTGCCGGTCTACGGCGACGGAATGCAAATTCGCGACTGGCTTCATGTGTCCGACCACTGCGAAGCAATCGATACCGTTTTAACAAAAGGCTGTCCGGGTGAGATTTACAATATCGGCGGTAACAATGAAAAGGCCAATATTGAAATTGTCAAGCTCATTATCGCGCAGACCGGCGCACCGGAAAGCCTTATCCGTCACGTCGCCGATCGTCCGGGGCACGACAGGCGCTACGCTATCGACAACACAAAAATTACCTCGCACCTCGGCTGGAGGCCGAAGTACACGTTTGAGGAAGGCATCCGTGAAACCATCCAATGGTATATCGACCACAAGGATTGGGTTGAGAACATTGTAAGCGGCGCGTACAGAGCAAGATACTGATACACAAATCCGCTGCGATGAATGTATTCCTGTATAAAAACGGTTTTTCTTGTCACAATTCATTAATTAAAAATTAACAGTTTGCCATTGAAAAGCAAATTTTTGTGTGATAAGATATTTATGTATTTATGTGTCCTTGGCACATCGTCAGCCGGTATATCGGGAAAGGAACTGATACCATGAAAATGAAAAAACTACTATGCGTTCTTGCGGCGCTTGTGATTGCGGCGGCGCTTCTGCCGTCGTGCAACAAGGACGGAAAGCTCAGCGAGACGCTTGCCCCTCCGGACGATAAGTGGTACGATATGACAGCCAAAGAGGCTGTCAGCGAAATGTCCGCCGAAGAGAGGGACGCGCTGATTATGTCCATACTCGGCGAGGACGCCGAGTGGACCGGTGATTATGCCGCGCTTACCGATGTGCAGAAAAACCTGATTGTTTCTAAAATGGCCGAGCGTGGCTACAGTGTAAAAATTACGTCGGACGGTCTTGTCTATCTTTCGAGCGCGCCGGCTCCGACGGAGCAGGAGTTTTTAAAGATTGTCAAAAACACGTTCGGCGACGATTTTGAGTGGACCGGTTTTTCTGTGCTCACCGAAACGCAGATGACAATGCTCACAAAGGCTCTTAAAAAGGCGGGTTACAGCGCCTCAATCACAAACGCAGGCATAGCTTATTATAATCCAGATTCCGCACCGAAGTCGAAAAAGTATTATCAGAACCCGACAAAATCAGAGATAGAGATTGTCGCCAAGGATATTCTTCAAGATAAGTACAACACCTGGGACGGAAACTTCAACACACTCGACGAGGATGTTGTGAACCAGATTATCGAAGTCTTAAACGACACGGGTTATAACGTCGGAGTCAGCGATGACGGAAAAACTCTTGAACGGCTTGAGGATCCGCCTGAGGAAACGACTCCCGTTTACAACACAGGTGCCGTCGGGCAGACAACCACTAATGCCTCCGGTGGCGAAACAACAACTAAACCCTCCGGCGGCGAAACGGTCAAGCCCTCTCTTTCGCAGTCCTCGCTCTTTACGTTCGGCGGTACGGGCGGCGACAGGTTTTTAAACGCGGTTGCGCTTGAAGACGGCGGATATATCGTCATCGGCAACTTCCAGTCCAGCAACGGCGACTACGCCGACGCCACGGGAACATGGGCGATGATCAGAAGCTCCGTCATCCGGTTTGACGCGTCCGGGAACGTCGTGTGGAAACGTTATATCGGCGGCGATGGCGGCGTCGAGCTTACGGCCGCGGCGCAGCTCAAGGACGGCGGCATTGTTTGCGTCGGCTATTCGACATCAAAGGTTATCAGCACGCTTGACGGCAACCTTAACATAACCGGCACTAAAAACGGCGTCGACGGACTTATTGTCAAATACTCGGTGGACGGTGACCTCCTTTGGTCAAAGCTTGTCAAGGGCAGCAAGGGCGACACTTTAGTATCGGTCTGCGCCACGCCCGACGGCGACTTTATCGTCGGCGGCAAAACCGAGTCGAGCGACGGCGATTTTGAGGGCATTCAGGCAGGCTTCATCGCGGCCGTGCTCACGAGATATACATCGGACGGCCAGACGGTTCAGTGGCGCTTGGCCTTTTCTGGCAGCATGTTTAACCGCATCGATGCCATTGCCACCACGCCCGACGGATATGTGTACGCCGTCTGCAACACTGTCTCAAACGACTTGTTTTTTGCCGACTGGGCCGGTTACGGCAAAGGTGACACGGTAGTGATGAAAATATCGATGAACGGCAAGCCCCTTTGGTACAAATCGGTTTACAGCTCGGGTTACGAAGAATTCCTCGGTCTTGCTGTTGCACCCGACGGTGGGTGTGTCATCGCCGGACGCTTCTCGTCAAATACGCTTTCCGAGGGTACGTTCAATGGCATACATAATTATGGTGCCCTCGACAGCGCCATCATCAAGCTTAAGCCCGACGGTGTCGACGGTGAGGGCATCATTGAGTGGATTACCCCGATAGGTGGCTTCAGCACCGACATAATGACCGGTCTTGTCGCAGTCAACGGCGGATATGTCGCCGTCGGTCAGACGGCCTCCTCCAATCAGGAATTTGCTGAAATTCTCAATAAGGGCGAGCTCGATGTTTTCCTTGCCTACGTTGATGAAGACGGTATTTTGCTGAGCCTGAAAGCCATTGCCGGCAGCGGCAACGACACCGGTCTGGGCATAGCGACCTACGACGGCAGCAAGGTTATCGCGGTTGGCGGCACACGGTCGAGCGATTACTCGTTTGACGGTCTTCTGCCAAAGAGCAGCGGATCGGCCAACATCTCATATGTCGGGGTGTTCGACGTTAAAAATAAATAAATGTTGCGTTTATTCATGTTAATTATCCTATTACCACTCGGAAAAGGCTAAAAAACACATTACCCGGTTTTGCGCACACGTTTTATACGTGTAATTGCTTAATCGGGTAATCTCTTTTTTAAGTTATTTACTTTTTTTCAATAGCGTGATATAATTGCTAAAACGATAATAAGGTGGATGTGTATGGGTACAAAGAAATTCGATGTTCTAATTGAAAAATACTCTGACAAATGGCGTAATTTTATTCACCGGACGGATGAGTGTTTTATAACCACCGAGAATAGGCTGAGCACCCAAAACGTGTTGAACGTCCGGTTAATGCTGATGCTTGCCGTCATCTGCTTCGGGCTGATGTGGTTTTTTAACAGTCAAACCCCGCTTGCAGCCGATGATTTTGATTATAAATTCATTTTCGGCACTGAAAGCACTCCTGTTTCAAGCATCTGGGACATCTTTAAATCCATGAAGGCTCATTATTATATCATGAACGGCAGAATTGTCCTTCATTTTTTCGTTCAACTTTTTATACTGCTCGGGAAGCCCGTTTTCAACGTGGTTAATTCCGCTATGTATATTCTCCTTACGCTGCTTATTTACAAGCATTGTGTCGGTAAAACGAAAAAAAATCACAGCTTCGCGCTGTTTTTGGCCATCAATCTTGCTGTTTGGACCTTTTCACCCGGTTGGGGTCAGTCGACGATATGGCTCGACGGAAGCGTCAACTACATGTGGGGCAGTGTTGTCAGGCTTGCCGTGCTTCTTCCCTTCAGGCTTTACGCCGACGACGGCAAGGAGCGGCTCGGTTTTGTCAAGCTGCCGTTGATGCTGGTTTTAGGCATAATCGCCGGCGATACAAACGAGAACACAGGCGCCGCGATGATCGGGATGATGGTTTTGTTTATCCTTTATTACAAGGTAAAGGGGTTTCAAATTCGGACATGGACTTTTACCGGTCTTTTAGGTGCGGTTACCGGTTATCTGTTTTTGCTGCTGGCACCATCCAATTACGCACGCTTAGACAGATGGGAGATTTCGGGCAACAGCTTTAAAGAGCGTCTGATAAACATTCCGGGCAACCTGATTCTCTACTTTTCACTGCTTTTAGCCGTTTTTGTCATTCTTGCCACGATACTGTACCAATACGGCGGTGCCACAAAGGATTATCGCGCCGGAATCGGTTTCATCTATGTTCTCGGTTCGCTCGCCGGTGTGGCGGCTATGCTTGCGGCACCCTGCTTCCCACCGCGGGCATGGTTCGGGATGACCTTGGCGCTCATCATTGCCGACGGCTTCCTTTTTTTTCAGCTCGGAATCGCGCCGGATATATTCCGGCGGATAGTACTTATCGGGCTTGCGTTTTGGTCGCTCTGGTGCTCGATGTCGTGCGTTAAGGCGGCTCGGGACGCGGTTAGTGTTATGCAGGCATACAATGCCCGTGTCGCGTATATCACGCAGGAAAAGGCCGCCGGTAATTATGATTTAACACTTCCGACGATTCCTATACAGGATGAGCATTCGCCGTTGTATGGGGTTCCCGACCTGTCGCCGGAGCCCGGAAACTGGATCAATGTGGGTAAGGAAAAATATTACGGGCTTGATTCACTAACCGCACAGGAGTAAAGACTATTCCGGCAGGCACTGGTGCATCCTGTCGATAAAGGCGAGTACCGCTTCGGCGTCCCTGCTCATGAGGTCGAGCGTTTCGGAATGCATTTTAGCTACATCGGCCATTGCATCAACCGAGGCGGAAAAATACTGTTTGAACGCCGAAATCGTTTCCGCGGTGTCAATTGTGGTCTTTTTATAGTATTCATACGCGTTGTTGAGGCTGAAAAGAGCGGTTTCCACCTTTTTTGCGAAGTCCTCATAGGTGTATTTGCCAACAGTAAAATAACTGTTTTCGGCATTAAGCGTAGTAAACAAGGCATAATCCTGCGAGACGACGGAAAGGACATCAAGGAATTCCTCCTGATCGATATATATCGCACCGGCGCGGTCGGCATCAAGGAGCAGCCTTGCCACGCGTTGTGAGGTTTCGGCGGCAAAAATTGACACGACAACGTCAATCGCCCCGTTCGCGTCCTCGGTCATGAGCTGATAGGTGCTGTAAAACCCGGTGCATTTGTTTTTAAGCTGGTCAACATAAACTCCGTCGGTGTTCCCGAGCGCCTCAAGGTCGTCAAACACCCCGTTAAACGAAGCGCAAATCGCCTCCACGTCGGTAAAGCTCCCGACGCCGGTGTCAATAGCGCTTATTTTGTCGTTGAGCAGCTCGACCGGACTTTTTTTGTCCCCGTCGGTGACACCTCCGCAGGACGTAAGAAGCAACAACGGCACGAGCAGCAGACATGCCGCAATGGTTAAATTTTTATTTCTCATTATTATAACCATCCTTTTCACCACAAGACAAATAAGTACATAAATTCATAAAACCGCTTACCGAGCCGAATAAACATCAAAACTCATTTTTCAGGCTTCTGGTGAACAGGGCGTTAAGCGCACTCTCCGCGTCTTTTCCGTTATATAAAATGTCGTAGACAGCACGACATATAGGCAGCTCTACGCCGTTTCTTTCGCCCAGCAGAACAAGCGCTTTAACCGTATAAAACCCCTCCGCCAGCTCCGTGTAAGCCTCGCCCAAGATGAAGCATTCGCCGAATTTTCTGTTGTGACTGAACTGAGAAAACACCGTCGCCTCATAATCGCCCAAATGGCAAAGTCCGTACGCCGACAGCTCGTTTCCGCCCATGGACGATATCATCCGGGCAATTTCCCGCGTACCCCTCGACATCAGCGCGCCCTTCAGCGTCGTCAGCTGAAGCCCGTCGAGCATACCCGCCGCAATACCGATGACGTTTTTTGCCGCCGCACCGATTTCGTTGCCAATTAAATCCTGACCGTAATAAAAGCGGATCAGGTCGCTTGAAAAAGCGTCCACCAGCTTTCTTTTTGTCGCGTTGTCCGTGCTGTCGATGACCATACAGTTCGGTATTCCCTTGCAAAACTCCTGAACGTGACCCGGACCGAGCCAGACGGCGACACGGTTTGTTTCGTCTACGGTCTCACACACAATTTGCGACAGCCGTTTGCCCGTCTCAACCTCAAGCCCCTTCATGCACAAAACGAGAGTTTTGTTTTTTATGCCGTATGATACCAATTCATCAATCAAGCCTTTAAGATTCTGAGAGCCGACGGAAATGATTATCGCGTCCGACTGCTGTATACCGGAAAGCGATGTTGCCAGTGTTACGCGTTCATTCAGCCTGACAAGGCCATTGCCCCTGTTTTCCGTCAACCGTCTCATGTGTTCCGATGTTTCTCTGCCATAGAGCGTCACATGATGATTTATGTTGTCAAGATACCACGCGATAAACGTTCCCCAGCGTCCGCAGCCGATAACAGTTATATTCATTTTTATGACCATGATTTATTCATCACAAAAAGTGATGAATAAATCCTCCCTTCTCAAAAATTGTGGTACCGCTTCAGCGGCAAACGGGCTTTCAGCCCGTTAACAATTTTTCATAGTTTTAAATTTATTCAAACTTCCGCGTCTCCTACATCAATCAATAATTATTATGTCAACTTGTCGAATAAATCACGCACAAGCCTGTCGCGCTCAATATAATAAACATAATGTATAAAGTGACGGCGGCAATCAAAGCCGTAAAGTCCGTCGTACTCCGGCACGGGTGACGGAATCAGGCGGCTTTTTAAAAAATCGCCCTCCGCGAGCCACGACACGGCCGTGACGTCCCATATAACCCGCGACCACGGACGACCATTTTCGTGAACCATTTCGTCGACGGTGTGCCCGACAAGGTAGTCGCACAGCACGTTTTTGCCCTTAAGCCACATTAGAAGCTCAGCCTCGCTGACAGTGAACGATGACACAACGCCCATGCAGGGAAACTGAACAAGCGGTACGCCGCAGCCGAGCCCTATCGCATCGAGCGCGTGACCGCCGAGCCATACGACGACGATTCTGTCGACGATGGCGGGTTCAAGCAGTATGGCGGACGCGACGTTTGTAATCGCACCGATGGCGACGACATAAAGCGGATGGTCGGGCATGTATTCCATCGCGAGCTCCGCGAGCTTCCGTGCGGCGGGCGAGTCGACGGGCGTCGATTCGTCGGGCAGATACATTTCGGAGCCCTTGTAAACCTCCGGCAGCAGGTCGTCCCGTCCGGCAAGGCGCAGGAGCTTTAAAATTTCGTCATAGCTTTTTTCCATTCCGTCGCGCGGACCGGAGGAATGACCGTTAAAGAACGGGGCGGCCAGAAGCGCGCGTGTGTTAATCTTGGGTGCGCAGCGTAGCATATATGAAAGCGCGAACTGGTCATCGATCTCGTTGTAGGCGTCGGTGTCGAGCACGGCATCAACCGTGCCATCGGGTCTTTCGAGCTTTCTGATGAGCGAAACAGTGTCCATTATGTCTGTCATCCCTTCCGGTCTCTCAGCTGTTGTCCGAAAAAGCAAAATCAGGCTGATAATAGTGACATTTTACCATACTGTATCATTTGTTTCAATCATTGTTTATATAAAATCCCATATATCCTCTTGATTATTATAACACAGTCCTTTATAATATATTTGTGTTGTTGTGCACACAAAGACTGAACGACACCTGAAAAGGAGAGGTTTTAAAATAATGGTTCAAAAGAACAGCGGCGTATTGAAGGCTGTTAAAAGGTCTCGCGGGGGGGTGCGCTTATCGCACCATAAAAACACCGCCGACCTTGAAACGGCTCGTATTCCCGCGCCGTCACGGGTTGTTATCCCAATGCAGATGCACATTGGCGCGCCCTGTGTCCCCGTCGTCAATGTCGGCGACATCGTTTCTGTCGGACAGCTAATTGGCGACAGCACCGCTTACGTCAGCACTCCGATACACGCCTCAATATCTGGAAAGGTAACGTCCGTCGGGGAGGTAAAGCTCCCAAACGGCAGCATCTCCAAGGCGGTCACCATTGAGTCGGACGGCGAGATGCGTCTGTATGAGGGTATCGAGCCGCCTAAGGTTGAAACACGCGAGGACTTTATCAAAGCTATTCGAAATTCCGGCCTTGTGGGTATGGGCGGTGCGGGCTTTCCTACACATGTTAAATTTAACTTCCCGGAAGGGAAGATTGATACCTTAATCGTCAACGCCGCGGAGTGCGAGCCCTACATAACAGTCGACCACCGCGAATGTATCGAAAATTCGTGGGACATCCTGTCGAGTATAAAGACCATCAAGGAGTTGCTAAACATTCCAAACGTCGTCATTGCCGTCGAGGATAACAAGCCCGACGCCATTGAGGTGCTTTCGGCCATCGCGGCGAAGGAGGAGGAGGGCGTCGACGAAATCAGGGTCATGGCGCTGTCCGCGCGCTACCCGCAGGGTGCCGAAAAGGTGATGATTCAGTCGGCAACTGGGCGTCAGGTGCCGCCCGGCAAGCTGCCGTCAGACATCGGCTGCGTCGTGATGAACGTCGCCTCCGTCGCCTTCATCGCGCGTTACCTCAAAACGGGTAAGCCGCTTGTCAGCCGCTCGCTCACCGTCGACGGCTCGGCTGTGGTCAACCCACAAAACGTACGTGTGCCCATCGGAATGAGCATCGGCGAAATTTTCGACTTCTGCGGCGGCTTCAAGGAAGAACCCAAAAAGATTATAACCGGCGGTCCCATGATGGGGCTTGCCGTCATCGGCACGGATTTGCCCATTTTAAAGCAAAACAACGCGCTGCTGGCTTTCTCCGAGCGGGACATGCTTAGTAAGGAGAGCGAATGCATCCGCTGCGGTCGGTGCGCCTTCGCGTGTCCGTTCGGCCTCCAGCCGACGGCCATTGAGCGGTTTGCTAAAATCAAGGACATTGAGGCGCTTGAAAAATCCGGCGCGGCGATATGCATGGAGTGCGGCAGCTGCGCCTACGTCTGCCCGGCGGGCAAGCCGCTGGTTCAGACGATGCGGCTTGCAAAATATCTTCTCAAGGAAGCGAAAGTTTGAATAAATTCAAACTTATAAAAATTGTTGACGGATTAATAATCTGTCTGCCGATTCGGCACCACAATTTTCAGGAAAGGTGGATTTATTCATCACTTCCGATGATGAATAAATCGTTGGTATAAAAATGAGCGAAGAAAGAATCCTCACCGCGGGTGCGTCGCCGCACATCACCTCGCCTGCGACGACGACGCGGATTATGCTTGATGTAATCATAGCGCTTGTGCCCGCGCTCGTTGCCGGGGTCATCATCTTCGGGCCGCGTGTGCTCGCCGTAACGGCTGTCACCGTCGGCTTCTGCGTCTTGTCGGAATATTTTTCACGCAGGGCTATGAAACGTAAAAATACCATAAGCGACCTGAGCGCCGTTGTAACGGGGTTGATTTTGGCGTTCAACCTGCCCGCGACCATCCCACTGTGGATGGCGGCATTCGGCTCAATCATCGCTATTGTCGTCGTCAAGCAGATGTTCGGCGGCATAGGTCAGAACTTTGTAAATCCCGCACTTTTAGCGCGTATCGTGCTGATGGTGTCCTTCCCTGCCGCCATGCTGTCAAATTGGCCAAACGCCTTCGCGTGGCGGGATGTCGGAATCGACGCGCTGTCATCCGCGACGCCGCTTGCTGCGTTGGGCGACAGCACACAGACGCTGCCCACACTTTTTCAAATGTTTTTCGCGCGCTCAGGCTGCATCGGCGAAGCATGCGCGTTCGCGCTGTTGCTCGGCGGTCTATACCTGACTGTACGGTTTGTTATTATCCCGGTTATTCCGTTTTTCTTCGTGGGTACCGTCGCGGTGTTTATGCTCATCTACGGCGCGGCGACGCAGGAAAACGCTTTGACCTTTACACTTTATGAGCTCCTCGGCGGCGGTCTGCTGCTTGGCGCTATATTTATGGCGACCGACTACGCCACCTCGCCGTTAAGCATCAAGGGCAAAATCATTTTCGCCGTTGGCTGCGGTCTTATTACGTCGGTTATCCGAATTTTCGGCAACATGACCGAGGGCGTTTCATTCTCCATTATTTTAATGAACATCCTCGTCCCGCACATCGACCGGCTGACCGCGCCCACACCCTTCGGCGTCGTCAAGGAAAAGAAGCACAGAAAAAAGAAAAAGGACGCGGAAGCTTCCAGCGAAAAGGAGGCTGTAACGGTATGAAAAACTATAAAGAAATTCTTGTCCCAACCGTCGTGCTTTTTGCCATCTGCCTTGTCGCGACGTTTCTGCTCGCGCTTACCAACAACGTCACCGCCCCGAAAATCGAGACGCTTGAAGCCGAAGCCGCGGTCAGTTCCCGCGCCGAGGTTCTGCCAAAAGCCGACACGTTTGGCGACGGTCAAACGCTCACCCTCGACGGCAAGGATTACGAATATTATGTTGGCTACGATGAAGCGGACGATATCGTCGGCTACACGTTCACAACCTCCGCCAAGGGCTACGGCGGCGACGTTGTGATGATGACGGGCGTCGACACCGAAGGCGCCGTCACCGGAATTACGGCGCTCACGCTCAACGAGACAGCCGGCCTGGGTATGAACGCCCAGAAGGAAAGCTTCCGCAACCAGTTTGTCGGTAAAAGCGGTGTCATCGGCGTCTCCACCATCAGCAAACAGTCCGAAAACGGCATCGACGCCATGACCGGCGCTACTATCACATCAAAGGCGGTTACAAACGCCGTTAACCTTGCCCTTGAGCTGTACGCGCAGGCTTCTGGAGGTGAACGGTAATGGCTGAAAAGAAAACGCTCCGTCAGGAGTTTACAAAGGGCATCATTATTGAGAATCCTGTGCTGCGCCTTGTGCTCGGCACCTGCCCCACGCTCGCCATCTCAACGTCAATGGTCAACGCTATCGGCATGGGCATTTCGGCGGCCATAGTCCTCATTTGCTCAAATGTCGTCATCGCGATGCTGCGTAAAATCATTCCCTCCAAGGTCAGGATACCGGCCTATATCGTAGTTATCGCGTCGTTCGTCACTATTGTTCAAATGCTTGTAAAGGCGTTTGTTCCGGCACTCGACTCGGCGCTGGGTGTATTCTTACCGCTTATTGTAGTCAACTGCATCATTCTTGGTCGAGCCGAGGCATTCGCGGGCAAAAACTCCGTCGCCGCCTCCGCTGTTGACGGGCTCGGAATGGGTGTCGGCTTCACCGCCGCGCTGCTGTGCATGGCGACCATTCGCGAGTTTTTCGGAAACGGTACGCTTTTCTCCGGCGCGGACAGTCTGTTAGCCCTATTCGGTGTAACATCGTTTACGGGTATAGAAATTTTTTCGAAGCTGCCCGAATCATTGCAAATTGAGCCGATTCTTATTTTTATCCTCGCGCCCGGCGGTTTCTTCACGTTCGGTCTTTTAATGGCGTGCGCCAACAAAATCGCCGAGGGCAGAGGTAAGCCCAAGGCGGAGCTTCGGGGCTGCGAATCCTGCCCGATGTCGGGCTCCTGCTCGCTGCTTAAAAGCGGCGAGGCTGACGGCTGTAAGGAGGAAACGCCCGTTCCCGCGGCTGTTTCCGACAAAACGGGAGGTGAAGCGTCATGACAAAATACTACTTTGCGATTTTACTGACCGCGATTTTAACCAACAACTTCGTGCTTTCGAAATTCTTAGGCATCTGTCCGTTCCTCGGCGTGTCTAAAAAGCTTCAGACGGCTACGGGCATGTCGCTGGCGGTCATCTTCGTCATGGCGATGGCCACCGCCGTCACCTATCCCATCAATGCCTTTCTGCTTGAGCCGAAGGGGCTTGCTTATCTCCAAACAATCGTGTTCATTCTCGTCATTGCGGCGCTCGTCCAGTTTGTCGAGACCGTGCTGAAAAAATATATCCCGTCGCTTTACAGCGCGCTGGGCATCTACCTTCCGTTGATTACCACCAACTGCGCCGTTTTAGGCGTGGTGCTATTAAATGTTGAGCGTGCCGACGCCGAGGCCTCGTTCGGATTTCTCGCGTCTATGTTTAACGCCGTGGGCGGCGGACTCGGTTTCATGCTTGCCATGGTGATGTTCGCGGGTGTCCGGAGCAAAATGGAGTCCAGCGACATCCCGAAATTCCTTCAGGGTCTGCCGATTACGCTCATTGCGGCCTCCCTCGTATCCGTTTCGTTTTTAGGCTTCGGCGGTATCGTCGAAAATATTTTCGGCTGAGGGGGAGGGATATAGAATGAATTCAATTTTACTTGCTGTCATCGTTGTCTCTGCCATCGGTCTTATTGCGGGTCTCGGGCTCGCTATAGCCTCTAAGGTGATGGCCGTGCCGGTTGACGAAAAGGCCGAAGCAATCCGGGAATGTCTGCCGGGTGCCAACTGCGGCGCGTGTGGGTTCTCCGGCTGTGACGGCTACGCCTCGGCTCTGTCGAAGGGCGAGACAATAAAAACGACGCTCTGCGCCCCCGGCGGCAAGGAGACCGCCGTTAAAATAGCGGAGGTCGCGGGGCTTGAGGCGGGCAATCTTGAGCCGGTAACCGCTGTCGTCCTGTGTCAGGGCAACCGCCATAACGCCGTCGACAAGCTTGTTTACAGCGGTGTTGAAAGCTGCCGTATGGCCACGCAGGTCTTCGGCGGCCCAAAGGCCTGCATCTACGGCTGCGTCGGCTTCGGCGACTGCGCCAAGGCCTGCCCGTTCGGTGCCATCAGCATCTGCGACGGCATCGCTCGCGTCAACCCCGCCTTGTGCCGCGCCTGCCGCATTTGTGTCAACACCTGCCCAAAGGGGATTATAGACATCCTGCCGCTGTCTCGCCCCACGGCCGCCGTGCTGTGCGCCAACCACGAAAAAGGCGCGCAGACAAGGAAACAGTGTGCTGCCGGCTGTATCGGCTGCATGAAATGCGTCAAGGTCTGCGACGTGGGCGCCGTATCGGTCACGAATTTCTGCGCAAAGGTCGATTACGACAAATGCACCGGCTGCGGCAAATGCACCGAGGTCTGTCCCGTCAAGAGCATCGACCTGCTCGACATGAAGCGCTTTGAGGAATTCAGGGCGGTATAACAAAAGCACAAAACCGCACGGATGTCCCGAAAGAGACGACCGTGCGGTTTTTTTGTTGTCGCTTTGTTACTTGTAAAGTGTGATGCGGCCAATTAACGGCAGTTTCTTTGCCTTGCCTGTCGCAGCGTTAACAATACCCATTATAAGCAGCACAGAGAACAGAATGTCGACAAGGAACAGACTCATCCAAACTACAGAAAAATCAACGATGATGTAAATGATTATTATTGCAACGTTGTAACCGAATTCGAAGATACACAGAACAAGACCTTGATTCGCGTGGAATTTAGCGTAAGGTGAATCCTTTACGGCATAATTGTGGATAAGATAAAGAGTAAACAGATAGCATAGAACCGCCACGACCTTGTTCTTTCTAATGTCATCGGGCGAATAAGCTGAGGTGGTGTTCCCTTTGTTTGTAAACTTGTTATAAGCCGTCTGTGCTGTATTGTTTTGCGCCGCGCCGGGCTCGACAGGTGCACCGCATGAAGCGCAAAATCTGACATAGTCCTCAACAGCAGCTCCGCACTTTGTACAAAAAGGCATATATCTCCCCCTGTAATGATTTTTAAGGAACGATTTGAGTACACAGCACAAAGTGCTTTTTCAATCGGGTTGCGGCGTTTTTCTGTATTATTTTATTAAGGAAATTTCTCCGAATATCGGAAGCTTTTTTGCCTTGCCGTTAACGGCGTTGACTATGCCGAGAATCGCCAGCGCGAGGAAAAGAAGATTGACGAGAGACAACAGCGTCCAAACCAGTGAAACACCGATTATGCTGTTGATTATTCTCGTGATGACACTGTAACCGATTTCGACAATCAGCAGAACAAGCCCTTGGTTGGCATGAAACTTTGTGTAAGGCGAATCCTTTACCGCGAAAATCGGAATCAGGACAAGTATACCGAGATATGAAAGAATCGCCATCACCTTGTTTTTTTCAATATCGTCGGGCGAATAAGTGGATGTCGTATCCTCCGTATCGGTAAACTTATCAAAGACCGTCTGCTGCGCTCCGTCGCTTTGCGCCGTGCCTGGCTCTACGGGTGCGCCGCACGCCTCACAGAATTTGGCATTGTCCTCAATAACCGCTCCGCACTTTGAACAAAAAGCCATAATATCTCCTCCTATAATGATTTTTAAGGCACGAATATAGTATACAGTACAAAGCTCGTTTTTTCAAGCGGGCTGAAAATAAATTCATGCTTTCATAAGGAAGTTTTTTACGTTTTGCAATAAAATTTTATTGCTTCGCTCATGAGCCTTGCCGTTCCTTCGCCAAACCTGTCGATGTTTTCGGCAAAGCGTTCATCCGCCGTGTACATCTCACCGAGACCTGTTAAAATCTCCTTGGTACAGGCGTAGTGGTATTTTGTGATGTGTTCCTGCCAGAGCCTCACGAGTGCCTGTGCCGGTTCGCTGTCCGGTACGCTGCCCCGAAGCGCCGCAAAGCGCTTGAAAATGTCCTCCGCCTCGGCGGCGATAGCCAACTCTTTTTCCGTAGTATAGGCGGCGTGCTTTTTTTCGCTTTCCTTATAAGCGTCGGTGTTTCCCCAGCGTTCTTTGACCTCGGCGGCGTATTTTTCCTTGGTTCGCTCAAGCTCGGCGGCTGCCTCTAAATTGTTTTTCATTTCCATGTCGGTATCCTCTCCGTTCAATGTTTTGCCGACAAGCGCCACAAGACAGTCGAGCCTTTCCCGCTCGCGCAGCAGCAGTTCTCTGTGCCGCTGGAGCGCCTGCCGTCTGTCATAGTCAGGGTTTTTGAGCACGGCGGCGATTTCATCGAGCGGCAGCCGGAGCGCCTTGTAAAACATGATTTGCTGGAGCGTCTCCACGTCGGCGGAATCGTAATAGCGATAACCCGACGGCGCGACCTCCGAAGGCTTCAGCAATCCGATTTCGTCGTAGTAGCGCAGCGTGCGCACGCTGATGCCGAAAAGCCGCGACATTTTGCCTACAGACAGCTTCATGCTTAACGCCTCCCTGTCTTAGTGTCCTTGTCGACTGATTAGACGATACACCATAACGCAACGTGAGAGTCAATACCTTTTTCAATTATTTTTATATTCTATCTTAGTATCGTTACACAGCATGGTTTGTTCGCGCGTAAAACGATATGATAAAGCCCGTTTTCGTCCGCCGTCACCTGTTTGCCGTCTGCTGAAATGACGGCACCGCGCATACGCTCCGGCAACTCGACGGCGACGATTTTACCTGTCGGCGACAGCAGTGAAAACGCCGTCAGCTCGCCGCGCGAAAACTCCGCTGAAACCTCTGTATTTCCCCTTGCCATCAGTCCCTCAAAGCTACCGTTGAAGTCCTCCGTAACAGCCGGAAGCAGCGAAATAAAGCCCTCATGGCTTTGGAGCAGCATTTCGCATATGCCCGCCGCGCCGCCGAAGTTACCGTCTATCTGGAACGGCGGATGGGTGTCGAACAGGTTGTCGTTCGTCGATTTTGTGAACAGCTTCATCAAGTTTTCATAAGCCGCTTCACCGTCGCGCAGTCTTGCGAAAAGGTTGATAAGCCACGCGCGGCTCCAACCTGTGTGACCGCCGCCGGATTGAAGCCTCCTGTCGAGCGTAACGCGGATGGCCTTATACAGTTCGGGTGTTTTACGCGTGATGGCGCAGTCGGGATAAAGCGCGAAGGCTTGCGAAACATGGCGGTGTCCCGGCTCTTTTTCCTCATAATCCTCTAACCATTCCATCAGCTGACCGTATTTACCGATTTGAAGCGGCGGCATTTTGAGAAGCAGCCGCTTGGCCTCCTCTGCCTTTTCAGGGTCAATGTTCAGAAGACT
Source organism: uncultured Eubacteriales bacterium (assembly GCA_964509145.1). Classification (GTDB taxonomy): domain Bacteria; phylum Bacillota; class Clostridia; order Oscillospirales; family Acutalibacteraceae; genus UBA1425. The sequence continues at coordinate 18,161 of CAZDWM010000005.1, forward strand.
TTCGGTCTCGATATAAAATTTCAGCAGACCGCCGATGATTTCAATGTCCATCGTCGGCGAAACGGCGATAACAAGCGCCTTCTTGTCCTCTCCGAAGATGTATCTGTTTTCGGGCGACGTAGACGGACCGGAAAGCAGCCTTCCTTTTTCGTCCTCAAACATATATTCCATAAAGAACACCGCGCACGCCTTAATAAATTCATATGCGGTATTTTTCAGAAAATCAAGGTCTGTTGTATAGAGGTAATGCTCCCACATGTGGAAGGCGAGCCAAGCGCCGCCGAGCGGCCAAAGCCCTAAAGGCGCGTCAGCCGCCGCCGTAAAGCCGTATATGTCGCTTAGATGATGCGTCACGGTGCCGTTGACGCGGTAATATTTTCTTGCCGTGCGCTCGCCCTGGTGAAGCAGATAGGTGTTCATATAGTCGAACAGCTGTCCGGCACACATTGAAAGGTTCGCGGGCTCCGCCAGCCAGTAGTTCATTTGCAAATTTATGTTTGTATGGTAATCTGCGTCCCACGGGTTTAACAGCTTTTCAGCCCACACGCCCTGTAAATTAGCGGGCATCGTCCCCTCACGGCTTGACGAGATAAAAAGATATTTTCCGAACTGAAAATAGAGCGATATGATTCCAAAATCGGATACGCCGCCTTTACGCAGCCTCTTAAGCCGCTCGGCGGGGGTCATTGCTTCAACATCTTTATCGCCGTTCAATGAGATGTCGGAGCGGCTCATCAAAGCTGAAAAATCATCAATGTGCTCTTGCTTTATCGCGTCGTATTCGTTGGCGGTTCTTGACGCCAGCTTTTCACAGGTTGTTTTATAATCGCTGTCGCGGAAAGCGGTGACGATTGCGATATAAATTACCGTGTCGCGTGCGCCGCTGACAGTAACAGTGTCCTTCTTTTCGGCAACCTTGCCGTCGGAGAGGATTTTTACGCACACCTGAAAGCGATGTCCTCCTAAAGCCGTTTCACCCTCGACGGAAAGCAGACCGTCGGCGAAGGAGCGTAACAGCGTGTTTTCGCGCTCGAAGGACAACGAAAAGTCAGACTGCTCATCGGACACGAGGCGGTAGGCTATCACGTTTTGCTTGTAGGACGCGAAACACTCGGCTTCGTATTTTACGCCGCCGCACCTGTAGGAAATATGTGCCACGCCTTCGTTCAAATCAAGGTCGCGGCTGTAGTCGGTTGTCCTTTTAATCCCTTTATGCTTGAATATAAGCTTTCCGGCATATTCATATGATGCTATACGCGGGAATTCACCCATGTTTTCAAACACAAACTTGTCAGCAACGTCATTTTTGCCCTCCAGAAAAAGAGAACGGACATAATCAATCTTATCGCGGAAATCGGGAGCTGGCGCGGGGTGTTCCTTCTGTGACCAGATTGTTTCCTCGTTGAGGTAGATTTCCTCCGTGTCGGTGCGTCCGAACAGCATCGCGCCGAGCCGTCCGTTGCCGACAGGCGTGGCGTTTTCCCAGCAATCCGCCTGATTGTCCATGTGAAGAATTTGTTTTTTCATATGCGTACTTCCTTTAATATTTCGTCTGCACAACCCGTCAGGCAAATCTTTTCAAAGCCCTTTGATACGTCAAAAAGATAGACATCGCCGCCGTTGCTGCCACATATCGTGCCGTATTTACCGTCGTCATACACAAACGCCGCGCCGTTCTCGGCGGCAATGCCCGAAACCTCGCGTGTTTTAATTGCAGTTGAAAAACTCTGCCAGCTCTCGCCCTCAAAGTGGGGGCAGTTGCAAAACGGAATCAAACCGACGCATTCGACAAACATGAACGCGCCGTCTACACCGCAGTTGTCATAACCGGAGTGAAACCAGCACATAGCGCCGGAGCTTAGCCCCGACAGCACCGTCCCGTTTTCAAAAGCCTTGACAAGCAGCTTGTCGGCGCCCGTCCTTTTCCATGTGTCCATGAGAAATTCGAGGTTGCCGCCGCCCGCGTAAACAATGTCCGCGCCGAGGATGGTCTTTTCGATTTCGTCCGCTGTCAGGGACTCGTCTGTTAACAGCAAGGGTCTGACACGGCAGCCCAAACCCTCAAATATGTTGAAAATCGGCTCGTCGCCGTCCAGATTATCGTGACCGGCTGTAGGCAGATAAATTAGCGTCGGTTTTTCGGCTCGGCTGAATGAAACTATAAGCTTCGCTACCTCCAGCATCTCTCCGTTGTCAAAATCTCCGCCGCCAAGCGCTACAATTTTACCCATTAATATAATTCCTTCTTAATAACCGCTGTTTATCACAGCTTAATTTCAACATTACCCTGCGGATAGGTGCAGCACGGATGGATATAGCCGAATTGCAGGTCGGCGGCACGTCGGCCGTCGGTATCCTCGGGGACGAAAACATCGCCGGAGACAAGCTTCGCTCGGCAGAAGCCACATTCGCCGCTTCGGCACATCGACGGTGCCTCAATGCCCGCGCGCTCAAGCGAGACAAGGATGCTTTCGTCGTTCCTGCACGGTATGACGCGTGCTTTTCTGTCTTTAGCGTTTACGGTGCAGCTAAAGGTCTTTGTCTCGCCGACCGGCGGCACCGCGCCCGCCTGCATCTCGAAGCGGATATACTTTTTCGGCAGACCGAGCTTTTCTAATTCCTTTTTCTCAAAGTTATACATCGCCGCCGGACCGCATACGAACACGCTGTAGGCTTCCGGTGCGTACTTTTTAACAAGCTCCGCAGTGATAAAGCCCTGCTCGCAGCCCTCGGCACACGCGTCACTAAGGACGTAGACAATCTTAATTTTGTCGCAGGAGGCGCTTAAAGCGTCAAGCTTCTCCCTGAACAATATATCGTTTTCCGTGCGGCAGCCGTAAAGGATGACCAACGCACAGTCCTCCGTCCCGTCTGCAACGGCACCGGCCAGCGACAAAAACGGCGTGATGCCGCTGCCGCCCGCGAGGCACACGACGGTTTTCGCGTCACGAAGCGGCTCATAGTAAAACGTCCCGTCCGGCGCGCTAGCGTCTATTTCCGTACCGACCTTGAAGTTGCCGAGAATATAGCCTGAAGCGAAGCCGTTAGGCACGCGCTTGACGGCGACGGAGTAGGTGCCCTTAAGCGCTTCGTCGGGCGACGAGGCGACGGAATAAGGGCGTGACAGGACTGCGTCGCCTATTTTAAGCTTAAGGCTGATATACTGTCCGGCTCGGAAATAGGCCGGAGACTTTTTACCGACTGCTTCAAAGACATAACATTTTGTGTCGGATGAAACATCCTCGACCGACTTAACACGCAGCCGCTGAACCGGCGGGTGGAGGAGCTTTGCCGTCTCATTAACGGCGTAGGCGGTCGGAAGCGGCGTCGAGGGTGCCGCCTTAAATTTGGCGATACGCACAGGCACCATTTTTGCAAAGCCCGCGATGTCCTTCGCGTTTGACTTTATAATAAATTTATCCATTCTGCCCGCTCCTTTCAACCTTTTCTATATCTTCCAGCGTCTTTAACGCCGCCTTCATACCCGAGGTGTAGGTCGACGAATAGCCGTTGTGCATTGAGGAAAACCCGCCGGCAAAACGCAGACCGGGAATTTTTTCGTCCGCCTTCTCCATCATGATGCGCGGAACAATGCCGTCCCATGTTCCGGTGCGGTAGCCGTATATAGCGCCCTGCGGGACGCCCGTATAACGCGCGTAAGTCATGGGCGTCGCGATTTCTATCTCCTCGATGCTGTCGCGGATTTTGACGCCGGTGTATTTTTCAAAATTTGAAATCATCCGTTCGGCAACGTCCTGCTTTGTTTTGACATAGTGCTTCGCCGATACGGCCGACCAGCAGTTGTCGGTGTAGAGCGCGGTAAAATATAGAATTGTAGTGCCCGCCGGTGAGCAGTCGGGATCTGCCATGTTGAGGCAGACAGTCGCCTGAACGTCGTTTGTTTCAATCCTTTTCATCAGCTCATACTGCTTTTCGGTGTCGGCCGTGTCGTAAAGGAACCAGCAGTGATCCTCTATACCAAGCTCCTCCGGTGATTTGTTTAGTCCTAAGAACATCGAATAACCCCGCGCGCCGATTTCCCGTGCGTTGGCACGTTTAAGCTCCGCCTCGGGTATACTCTTTTTGTCAATCATCGTTGAAAAAACACTGTGGGGCGAGCAGTTGCAGACGATATGGTCGGCGTAGGCGTGTGTGCCGTCGGCAAGGACTATACCCTTTGCCGCACCGTTATACATAATAATTCTTTCGACAGGACTGCTCAGCCAGACCTCGCCGCCCAGCTTTTCAAAGCTGTCGAGAATCGCGCTGCTCAAACCGTGGCTGCGGGTCTTAGGAGCGACGGCGCCCATACCGATGTAGGTTAAAACCATCGACGCGTAATGGATAAAGCTAAGCTCGCTTAAAGGCTCGCCGAGATACGACCAGTAGGCAGACAGGATGTCTCGCGCCTTTTGCGGCATCTCAAGCGCTTCGAAAACCGCGTTGACGGAATAGCCCGCGACGCGGACGAAATTCATGTGCTCGTTGAGAATCGCCTTGACGGCGGCGGCGTTAAATTTGCCGCCCAGTTCGCCCATATAGCCAGACGTTTTAACGATGTCGGCGCACAGGGCGAAAAACCGCTCGACTGACGGGCGCGAACCGGGGACATACTCCTCCATTTTATCAATGAACGCCTCAACCCCGAACGGCATCGTCACGTCCATGTTTTCGTCGTCGTTCATTGTGATGACACGGTAGGCGGCTGGAACACTGAACATTTCAACTTTGTCGACCGCGCCGATATGCTCGAAGATTTGACGAACAGAACCCTCGCCGGGATTTTTACCCCATCCGCAAAGCTCGTGCAGCGACGCCTCGAACTCGAAACGTCCGCGCTTGAAGCTTGTCGCGAAGCCGCCGGGCAGGTTGTGCCGTTCGACGAGCAGCACGTTTTTGCCCTCCTTGGCGAGCCACGCGGCACAGGTTAAGCCGCCGTTTCCGGCACCGACGACAATGGCATCATATTTTTTCATGTGACGCTCTCCTTTATCATGTTTATATCAACGAATTGTACAGCTTTGTCTTAAGCTAAAGTAGGTGAAATATACTCTATAATATACTGCAACCAGTAACAAATAAAATCACTTGCGCTCTGTGATATTAAATGATTTTCCAGAAGCCAGCCTGATGCTCTTGCAAAAGAGCAAATAACCGATATTAATCCGTTAAGAAAAACATTGTCCACGGTTATACCTACCTTTAGAATCAATAAACCTAGATTGAATCTATTATAAATAAATGCATATAAAAACGCAAGAAAAAATTGGTGAATTACAAACAAAGTACGGCGGCTTGTGCTTCCTATTATTTATGTTGCCAACGCAATTGTGATTTGTTATAATTGAACTTGTAAACAAAGTGAAAGGAATCAAAGTTATGAAGCTGTCACCCATTCTCAAGTCAAGCTCCGTCATTAAGAAATATTCCGGCAATCCTATCTTAACAAAGGACGACATGCCGTTTGAGTCGAAGCTTGTCTTCAACGCCGGCGTCGCGAAATACAACGGCAGATATGTCATGATTTTCCGAAACGACTTCGGCGGCGCCGATAATGATGTTGCCGACACAAATCTGGGCGTTGCTTACAGCAACGACGGTATCCGCTGGGATGTTCGCGAAAAGACGCTTGTTTTCAGAAACTACGACGAAAACGAGGTTGTTCGGTTTTATGACCCGAGAATTATCATCATTGAAGGCAGAGCTTATGTCTGCTTTGCCGTTGAGGGAAAGCACGGCGTCATGGGCGGCATTGGTGTAACCGATGACTTCGAGACGGTCGACGTGATATCCGTCTCAACGCCCGACAACCGCAACATGGTACTGTTCCCCGAAAAGGTCGGCGGGCTTTATGTCCGTCTTGAACGCCCGTTCCCGATGTACGGCAGGGACGGCATCGACCGTTTTGATATGTGGATGTCAAAATCCCCCGACCTGAGATTTTGGGGCGAAACGTCGCTTGTGCTGGCCGTCGAGGATGTACCCTACGCCAACAATAAAATCGGCCCCGCCTCGCCGCCCGTTAAAACGGACAAGGGCTGGCTGACGCTGTTTCACGCCGTCGATAAAGATGACAGCCGCGGTAAAAACGGCTGGGAACCCTTCTGGAAAAAGCGTTATTGCGCGGGAATTGCCCTGCTTGACCTCGAAAACCCCGAAAAGGTCATCGGCATGTCGAAGGTGCCTCTCATCGCGCCGGAGACGGACTACGAGTGCGACATCGGCTACCGTCAGAACGTCATTTTCCCCGGCGGCATGATTCTTGAGGACAGCGGCGAGGTTAAAATTTATTACGGCGCTGCCGACACCGTCGAGTGTTTGGCCACAGCCGACATAAACGATTTGATTAAGCTTTGCACCGACAAGAGATAGAAGCCCGAAAGGAGTTGAAAACAAGGTGAAAAGGACAAAGCTGCTGCTGCTGACGGCCGGGCTGTCTGCCAACGGTGCCGACACGTTTGTTTTCAACATTATTAAAAATATCGACAAGACGCTGTTCGACATAACGGTGCTGATTGCCATCGACTCCACGATGGAATGTCTCAACGAGTCCGAAACAAAAAGCCTCGGCGTGAGCGTTGTCCACGCGTGTGACCTCGACACGCTCGCTAAAAAAAGACGGTATATAAAAGCCGTTCACGCCTGCATGAACGAAGGCGGCTTCGATGCTGTCCACGCGCACATGGATTTGATAAATGGTCTGCTCCTGCGGCTGGCTAAAAAAGCGGGCATTCCCGTGCGTATATGCCACGCGCACACATCCCGCAACACGCTTGTGCCGCCCGAGGGTTTAAAAGGCCGCGCAGTTAAGCTTGCACAAAAGCTCTATTCAAAAGTGATGAAGCAGCTGATTTTTAAACACGCTACCATACTTGCGGGCTGCTCCGAGCACGCCAACGCATATTTTTACGGTAAAAAAGCAAAAGACGCCGTCATGGTCTACAACGGCGTCGAGCTTTCAAAATACAAACCGGCTTCTGATAAAACGCGTCATCCGTGCATCGTCTCCGGGCGTCTGAACCTTGTGACGGTCGGGCGTGTTTCAACACCTAAGAATCCCGACATGCTTGTCGATATCGTTTACGAGCTTTCAAAGCTTCGGGATGATTTTACGCTCAACTGGGTCGGCACCGGCGAGTTAATCGAGCAGGTCAAGGCACGCGCCGAAGAAAAGGGCGTGTCGCGCTTCATAAATTTTACGGGTGTTCGCAAGGACGTTAACGAAATTCTCCCCTACTGCGACTATTTTCTTCTTCCGTCGCTCTTTGAAGGGCTGCCGATTGTGCTTGTCGAAGCGCAGGCATGCTCGCTGACCTGTTTTGTGTCCGACCACGTCACACGCATGGCGGACGCCGGCGGCTGCCTCTATCTGCCTATTGACAACGCCGCGCGCTGGGCTTCGGAAATCGACAGCGCCGCTTCCGAAAACCTCCGTCTGACTTGTAACCCGGAAAAGCTTGGACGGTTTGACGTTTCTCACACCGTCGCCCAGCTCAGCGCCTTATACAAAACAGAATAACCAGATGACGCACTTAAAAAAGAGCCGCCTTTATTGGCGGTTCTTTACGTTTTGTGACTGTGTCTAAACTCGGGCGGGTCGTCCCCCGTGCTGTAGCCGAGCACCACGCAGTCGCCGTTGTTGTCTTCTTCGGCGACGACATGGTACGTCCGACCGTCGCAACCGAGCGCCGAGCCGTCCGTGCGGAGAAAAATCATCACGTTGTTGTCGAGCATTGCCGCGCCGATAAAATCATCGGATATCCATTCGACGGTTTTGTGTATGATGACATCATGCATTTTTGCATATCTCCTTGTTGATATGTCAACATGTTACTACAATATTAATCGTAAATCAAGTATTTTTTCCATAATTCTGGAAATATTTAAGTATATTTTATATTAATAATTTTATCCAAGAAATAATCTTCGGTTTCCCGCTCTTATCTGACGCATCTGAGCACCGGGGAGCGATACAGCACGTGCGCTTCGTCCGTTTGAACATTGCATCGATATCTAAAGGGTACGGTCTCGACCGTCCTCAAATGCTCACTTACTCAACCGGCAGGTTAAAGCAGTGCGCGTGACGCTGGGACAGCACCCTGAACACCTCGGCCGCTTCATATCCCGTCCCGTCGGCAAGGTGCTGCGCCAAGAGCTTGAGCGCGACCTCAAGCGCCGGTTCACGCTGCGAGACGTGGGCGCGGATACCCTTGAATTTCAATTCTCCATAGCTGCCGATGTCGACAATGGTGTTGGGCGCGTCGGTGTAATACAGCGCGAGCGCGGCGGTATCCCACACGTCCGCGCGCTTTTGGCCGTTATCATACTCTGGGTAAAACGGAAAACGGGCATCCATAAAGGCGTATTTGACGGCCATGCCAACCTTGATGTGATCCTCGTGGCATTCCGTCGAAAGGTTCGGGTCGACGGTGAAGATGATATCCGGCTGAATGAATCGGATAACGCGCACAATTTCCTTTGAAATTTCACGCGCCGTGACCTCGGTTCTGTCGCCAAAGCCGAGGAAACCGGCGTTTTTCATGCCGAGCGCCTTCTGCGCCTCAAGCGCCTCCTTCTGCCGGACAGTGTAGCCCTCACCGGAGTAGGTAAGGTCGGTGTAGCGGTCGTCAAGAACGGTCAGTTCATAGACCTCCGCGCCCTTGTCGACCAGCCACGCAATTGTGCCGCCCGCACCGATTTGGTTATCGTCGGGATGCGGCTGTATGAAGAGCGCGCGCTTCACGTTTTCAAGCTTCGGGGGTTCGCAAATCAGCTTGACCGCCGGCATCAGCGTCCGCGCCGTCTTTCTGACAAGCCTTGCCTTGATTGTTGCTTTCTTACCCATGGTTAAACCTCCGTTTATACCGAGATTGTCTCTTTGTGTCGCAGTCTATATTATACCTTTGTCCCGTGTAAAAAGCAATCCTTTGTTGTGGGTCGCTATCCGTATGTATGCAATTATATTTTTATTTCGGCGCTATTGACTATTGGTTACAGTCATAATATAATGTCACGGTAACAGAATCGTGTGTTGTGAGGGGTAAGTTTGAATAAATTCAAACTATAAAAAATTGTTAACGGGCTGAAAGCCCGTTTGCCGCTGAAGCGGCACCACAATTTTAGAGAAGGAAGGATTTATTCATCACTTTTTGTGATGAATAAATCATGGTCATAAAATGGAAACCATCAAATTCTACATGGAGAAATTCACGTTCAGCTACCTTTCCGCGTTCGTGAAGGCGGCTGTATCGTTGGTGACTATTTTGGTGCTCACCGTCTTTTCCGGCAGCCCCGCCTCATGGGTGCGGCTTCCCGGCAGCGGGGAACAGGGGCACTACAGCATCGGCTTCGGCAAGGCGGACATCACGCCCGCGACGCTGACCGACGAGGATGGCAACTACATTTATCACCTTGCGGGTTTCAGCTCAAACTCCTATAACTTTGCCCGTTCCGTTGCCGCTCACGTTTACGCAAGGGCGGTATGGATTGACGACAACAAGGGTGCGGGCGGCATGATGCTTGTCGCCGTCGACTGCATTGGTCTTTCAAAACAGGACGTCAATAAAATGCGGAAAGAGCTTTCGGATTTTTCAAGAAAAAGCGGCTGCAAATCCATTCAGATTATGAGCATTCACTGCCATGAAAGCGTTGATACATTGGGGCTTTGGGGCGACATGTACGGGCTTGAGAGCGGCATCAACGAGGGCTACATGCGCGTTCTCTACGACGGCGTCAAGGCGGCAGTAAAGGCGGCCTACAACGACCGCAGGGACGGTGCGCTTTATTACGGCGAGACAAACGCCTCAAGCATGACCTACACCGGCGACGACGGCAATACCTATCACTTCAATCAATATGACCAGCGCGAGCCATACATTGCGGACGGCAGGCTTATCCGCTTCCGCTTTGTACCCGATAACGGAAGCAGCGAAATTTATATCCTCAACTATTCGGCACACCCCGAAATGATGTATCTGCGAGGCGGAGAGGATCAGATGTACAATGTTGACCCGGTCGGAAGCGTCAAGGCAAACAGCCTGTTAAGCGCCGATTACGTCGGCTGGCTCCACGAAAAAATAAAGACCGACGCCGGCGCGGACAGCATCCTTTTCCAAGGTGCCATCGGCGGGCTTATCGAGCTTCGATGCGCCGAGTTCAACGTTCAATCCTATTCGGATTACATGCTTTCAAACGGCTACGCAACATACGGTGAGCTGTTTGAGATGATGAAAAGGTACTGCATCATGTATGATGAGGGCGACTGGTGGAACAGCCTCGACGAAGGCTCAAAGGGCTATTTCCTCTGGTGTGACGGGCTGACCGCCGCAATTGAAACAGATTCGTTTGTGAAATACACAAAGGCGTTTACCGACGGTTATTACGACCGTGCCCTAGGCTTCTGCGTCAAGCGTACACAATATGCTGGCTACGCGCTTGCCCAATGTGCTATCGGCATTAAGGACAGCGAAAAGCTTGATGTTAACCTTTCGTTCGCGGGCAAAGAGCTTGATATCCCTGTCAGCAACACCGTTTACATGCTCGGCGGCTTTGTCGACATCGTCCACGGTAAGCCGATGTTTGGAAAATTCAACGGCAAAAGCGCGCTCATGTACCGCACAGAGATAGGCTATATGAAGATTGGCGATAAAAAAATCGCGCTCATCCCGGGCGAGCTTTTCCCGGAGCTTGCTTACGGCGGATACCTTGGCGACGACAGGGCTGTAAATCCCGGTGTTAAAAACCCCTCGACGCTTGCCGAAATCAGCGGCGACGACGGCGTTATCGTGTTCGGTCTCGCAAACGACCATTTGGGCTACATTGTCCCGCCGAACGATTTTTACCTTGACAAAGACCTTCCGTATTTTCAACAAGGGGCGATTGAGCAGCCCGACGGCTCGCATAAATGGTATTACAACGAAACAAACTCCTTCGGTCCGCATACGGCGGATTGCCTTGCCGACGCGTTCAAGGCGCTGTGCGAAACGATTCCCGACTGATAAAACTTCATATGCAAAAGAGCGGAACGGATTTTTACCGTTCCGCTTATTTGTTTTTGAGGTTTACGGTCAGATGCAATACAGCTGCATCCTCTCCCGGTAGTGCATGTAGTTTTCAAACGAAACCTCTTCCGGAACGCCGTGGTCACAGGTGGGGATATAGCCACCCCTGTGTCTCATGGCGGGCATTATCCGTTCAAGCTCACGGTCTATGGCATCCTTCCCGGCGGCAAGAATGCGCTTGTCGATGCCGCCCGAAACACGCATGTCGGGGTATTTTTGAGCAACCCGCACAACGTCGCAGCCCGCCGCGACCTCCAGTGGGCTGATATAGTCCATGCCGATGCTTCTGTACAGGTCGATGACAGGCTCGCAGAAACCGTCGGTGTCAAGCTGAAAATGAAGCGTCCGGCTCTTGTCAAGCTGCCGCTTTTTCATATTCGTCAACAACTGTTCATAATACGGGAACAGAAATTCCTTAATCATGTCGGGCGAAATCAGCGGGCCGTGGTTGTAGCAGATGTCCTCGCCGATAAAAAACTCGTCGAGTGTTATACGTTCCTGGTTTTTTGCTATAACGGCGTCGGCCAACTCAAACCATGTTTTCATACAATCGTGAATCAGCGCGGGATTATCGTAGAACATATAAGAGACCTGAAGCGGCCCTATGAGACTGCGCAGGTACATATATCCACCCACACAGCGTTGAACAATCGGGAGACCTTCCGCCGCCGCCTCATTTGCCGTGGTCATGCTGGCTTCAAAATCAAGGTAGCGCTCCGCGTTGTCGGGCGACATCCGCCATTTAACATCCTTTTCCCATGTATACATATCCTTTACCGGGTGGTCGAGGTATTCGGGCATAAAGCCCCTTCTCCGACCCTTGAAGCATAGCAGGTGCCGTCCGGCAAAATCCTGAACCACCTCGTAGTCGCCTCTGTCCTCAAGCACCGCTTCAGGAAAGGCGGGCGAAAAGCCGCCCTCGCACCAGCCGAGCCCCGCCAGACTAAAAACCGCCGGCTCGTCGTACATAAAAAGCCGGTCAAAGTAATCGCCGTAAGTTGCGGAACCGTCGTTTGGTTTTAGATGACCCTCCTCAATCCAGCGGTCAAGGCAGAAAAAGCCGAATTCCTTTTGATATATGGGTGTGTCCGGGGTTATCGCGTAAAAATTTCGCATTTTCTGAATTGACGATGTCATGGCAGCGTCCTCCCCGCAGATTATAAGTGCTTACGGATTCATCATAGCATAAATGCGCTTAGAAAAAAAGATATGCGGCTAATATATTTCGCTTTGCGCATCGCATTGTTGACTTCGTACTTCAGCCGTTATATAATTAGCAGGAAATATATAATAACGGGGGATGCATATGGCTGAGCTGACTAACAGGGAACGCTTTATCCGCACCATCGAGCACCGTGAAACCGACAGAATTCTAATGGTCGACTCCCCGTGGGGCGGCACCGTCCGCCGCTGGCACGCGGAGGGGATGCCCGAAAACACAAGCTGGGAAAACTATTTCGGCTTCGACCGTATCATCCGCGTGGGCACAGACAACTCCCCGCGTTTCCCGAAAAAGCTGATTGAGGAAACGGAACGCTACCGCATCGGCACGACGGATTGGGGCGTCACGCGCAAGAATTCCCGCGAACTCGACTCTACACCAGAGAACCTCGACTATTATTACGGCACTTCCGAGCGCTGGGCGCAGGCCAAGGCGCGTATGACGCCCGACGACGACCGCATTCCGTGGGATTGGCTGAAAAACGAATATCCCGTATTACGTAAAAACGGCGAAATCGTCCAGCTGGGGCTTCACTTCGGCTTCGATGTGACCCATTCGGGCATGGTGGGAACAGAAAACATGCTCATCGGCATGTATGAGGAGCCAGATTGGATTAAGGATATGTTCGGCCACTTCCTCGACGTCAGCCTCGCGCTGGCCGAAAAGATGCTCGCCGCCGGATATGAATTCGACTGCGTCCACTGGTACGACGACATGGGCTATAAAAACACGACGTTCTTTTCACTCGATATGTACCGCGAGCTGCTCAAGCCTTTCCACAAAAAGGCCTGCGACTGGGCGCACGAGCGCGGTATGGCCGTCGAGCTGCATTCCTGCGGCTATATCGAGCCGTTTATCCCCGACCTCATCGAAATCGGTGTCAACATGCTAAACCCACTTGAGGTCAAGGCGGGCATGAACCCCGTCAAGCTCAAGGAACAGTACGGCGACAAGCTGGCGTTCCACGGAGGCGTCAACGCGGTGCTGTGGGATAAGCCGGGTAAAATTCTCGCCGAAATTGAGCGTGTCGTGCCTAAAATGAAGGAGGGCGGCGGCTACATATTCTCCTCAGACCACTCCATTCCCAACTCCGTCAGCTTAGAGGACTTCCGATTGATATCAGACCTTGTAAAGCGGCTGGGGAGATATTAAAGACCAGATGTTTCAAAAAACTCAAATGCGTTTGCGAAACACTGTATACTAAAGCGACGAAAGCCGACGTTTTCTGAAAATTTAACGACAAATATTAACAACTCGCCGATGATTTCACCGGCGAGTTAGTTGTTTTTTAATGCTTTTGTATGCTGCTCTATGTTTTTTATAGTCTCCTCGTTTAAAAAATGCTCGATTTTTTCAACCTGTTCCGTCTCATTGTCGGAATGATTGATTAAACACAAAAAATCATTCAACACATCATGCCTGTAAAGCAAGTATTGTCCGACGGTCACTCCTGAAGGGGTCAATTTTATATAACCGTATTTTTCAAATGCAACTAAGCCTAAAGCTTTCAGGTTGGTTACCATTTTTGAAGCCGACGACGGTTTTACATGAAGCTTTTCGGCAAGCTCGCTGATTCGTACAACATCCTGCGTTTTTAAAATTCTGCTTATCATTTCAAGATAATCCTCCATGGAAGAGGTGATTTTATCGTTCGCATTTAGCTGATAACCTTTTAAAGTGTAAAAATCAGTAATATCTTCCATGCCTTGCTCCTTTCTGTGAGATAGGCTTGTAACACATTTATTTATGATTTCATATAATGGCATCAAGAAACTATGTTTCCTTATCCTAAATGTATTAAGGGGTGAAATCGTTTATGAATCATACGAACTCTTTATATGATTTAAAGCAAGGTCAAACGGCACGCGTAAAGTCTCTGTTGTCTACGGGCAGCATACGAAGAAGACTTCAGGACATCGGTCTTATTGAAGGAACAGAGGTGGAATGTCTGCAAAAAAGCCCGTCGGGAGATCCCGTCGCGTATCTAATCAGGGGCGCAGTCATCGCGCTTCGCTCAGAAGATTCGTCAAACGTGTTGGTGGTTTAACTGATTTTTAACGAGGTGACATGATGGGTTTGACAAATGATTCAACAGGGATTAAGGCGGTTGACTCCGGCCTGAGCATTATAAAGTCATCCTCCAGTGATAAAGTTGTCGCGGTCGCGGGTAATCCAAACGTCGGTAAAAGCACGGTTTTTAACAACTTAACGGGTCTTAAACAACACACGGGCAACTGGCCGGGAAAAACAGTGACTAATGCGCAGGGATACTGCCGTTACGGGGATATGACTTATGTTTTAGTCGATATCCCCGGTACGTACTCTCTGATGGCACACTCCGCGGAAGAGGAAGTCGCACGGAATTTTATTTGTTTCGGAGAGCCGGATGCGGTCATTGTTGTTTGCGACGCCACCTGTCTGGAGAGAAATTTTAACCTGGTATTACAAACATTGGAAATCACCGGCAACGTGGTGGTTTGCGTGAACCTGATGGATGAAGCAAAAAGAAAGGGTATCGATATTGATTTGAATGCACTATCCCGAGAGCTTGGCGTGCCTGTAGTCGGAACGACGGCCAGAAATAAAAAAAGCCTGGATAAGCTGATGCGGTCTGTTAATCAGGTATTATGCGATAAGAAAGAAAAAGTTAATTATATTACAAAATATCTCATGCCTATCGAAGACGCTATTGCCCGATTGGAGCCTATCATAGAACTTAAAACAGGCAAAAGCATCAATCCACGATGGCTCAGCCTGAAATTGATGGACTATGATGAAACGTTGATTGCGGCACTAAATGAATATCTGGGATATGATATACTCGCCGATGAAGATATAAAAGACGGATTAAATGAGGCAAAGCAAATATTGTCAGACGGAGGAATAACCTGCGATGCATTGCGTGATAAAATCGTCTCCAGTCTTGTTTTAAGCGCGGAAGCTATCTGTTCCGATGCCGTTCATTTTAATAAGGCCGATTATAACGCAAAGGACAGGAAAATAGATAAAATACTGACCAGCAAACGAACCGGCTTTCCGATTATGATTTCACTTCTTCTGGTTGTATTCTGGCTGACGATAACAGGCGCTAACTATCCGTCGCAACTGCTGTCGGACGGTTTGTTTTGGGTTCAGGAACGGCTTAGTGATGCTTTTCATTATCTCGGAGCGCCGGAATGGCTGCATGGTCTGCTTGTTCTTGGCGTTTACCGGGTGCCGGCTTGGGTTGTTTCGGTGATGCTGCCCCCGATGGCTATCTTCTTCCCGTTATTTACTTTGCTTGAGGATTTAGGTTATCTGCCCCGTGTCGCGTTCAATTTGGATAAGTATTTTAAAAAGTGCTGTGCCTGCGGCAAGCAGGCGCTGACCATGTGTATGGGTTTCGGCTGTAACGCGGCGGGAATTGTCGGATGCAGGATTATCGACTCGCCGCGTGAGCGGTTAATAGCCATGATCACTAATAATTTCGTGCCGTGTAACGGCCGGTTTCCGACACTTATAGCTATTCTTACAATGTTCTTTACGGGTACATTTGTTAAACCGTTCGATTCTGTGTTGTCCTCAGCATTACTGACCTGTGTTATTGTTTTTGGTGTTTTGATGACTTTATTTGTTTCAAAAATACTGTCTAAGACAGTTTTAAAAGGCATTCCTTCCTCGTTTACTCTGGAGCTTCCGCCATACCGTAAGCCTCAAATCGGAAAAGTGATTGTTCGCTCTATCTTTGACAGAACTCTGTTTGTACTTGGAAGAGCGTTGATTGTCGCGGCGCCGGCCGGGCTCATCATATGGATTTTGGCTAATATATCGGTTGGTGATGCTACATTGCTTGCCCGATGCGCGGGCTTTTTAGATCCGTTCGGAAAATTATTGGGTATGGACGGCGTAATACTGTTAGCGTTTATTTTAGGCTTTCCCGCCAATGAAATTGTCGTTCCCATTATTATTATGACTTATATGGCGTCGGGCAGTATAATGGAGCTTGATAGCTTAACCGAACTCAAGCAGTTGCTTGTTGACAACGGATGGACTTGGATTACCGCTATCAGTACGATGCTGTTCTCTCTGATGCATTGGCCGTGTTCCACAACCTGTCTAACTATTAAAAAAGAAACACAAAGCTTTAAATGGACGGCGGTTTCCTTTGCTGTTCCGACGGTGATGGGTATCGTTGTCTGTTTGATGTTTGCAAATATAGCAAGAAATAGGTGTAAAGCCATATTTGAACCGTTTCAA
>CAZDWM010000006.1:0-1130 GCA_964509145.1 uncultured Eubacteriales bacterium
TGTCGGCACATTATCTTCGGGCTGTTTTTTTGTCTTGACAATCGAGCCAATATAACCAATCGATTATAGCCGTTTTTCTCTTATATTTCTTAATTTAAATAGCATAACATGTGCAAAAACGGAGTCTTAATGATATATCATTACTTATCGTTTTAAGTGACGATCCATTGCTTTTTATATAGTATTTAAAGGTAGATTTAACGTTAAAACGCTATTGCCGCTATTTCTTTGGAAAACAAGCAAAAAAGCGGATAGCCGTTGAACTTTCGTTCTTGTGCTGTCCGCTTCAACTTTATTATCAAAGAAACTTAATATTTAAACATGTCTATAAAGGCAACCGCAGTAACGTTGCCAAGAGTTAAGCTTTTCTCAATACAACCCTTTGTGAAGCCCTCTTTTGCGAAAAGGTAGTAATGCACGTTTTTGTAATGAAACAGACCGCTTCGCTCAATGAGCTTGTCGAGAACGGCTACGTCGACCTTTTCGTTTGTCCATTTGCACTCGCAGAAAAGTGCGTTGCTGTTTCCGTCGTCGCCGAGCAGGTCGATTTCAGCTTCACATTTTTTCTTTGGGTCACTCCCCCACCACCGTCCAAGCTCCGTAAAGGTAAAATCTGTTTCACCTTGTCGGTTCAGCATCCAAAGATACTGCTTGCAGATTTCCTCGAAAACAGCGCCCATATACTCCGAAAGATGCTCGGAAATGTTTTTATAAGCCTGTTCAATCAAGCCGTTTTGAATCAACGACATGTTTGTCGGGATGAATCGATACCAGAATCGGAACATGTTGTCGGCAATCGCATAGATGGTTTTCCGAGAGTTTTTCTCCGTCACCGGCATCTCTTTTCGAATAATTCCAAGCGATATCAGGTTTTTCAGATAAGCCGAACAAGCACTTGTTTCCTCGCCGACCTTTCCTGCAATCTCCGACAGCTTCGTGCTCCCCGTCGCTATTGCTGATATGATAGCATTGTAAACAGCAGGTTCGCGTACCTCCTGCTGCAACAGGTTCTTCGGTTCCTCAAATAGATAGGACGTCGTTTTCAGAAACGCGTTTTTGATATTGTCCTCAAGGGAAAGTCTGTCGTCCATCTGGAGCAAATACTGCGGCGTTCCGCCGACTATACCATA
>CAZDWM010000006.1:1140-25630 GCA_964509145.1 uncultured Eubacteriales bacterium
TCCGAAAAACGCTTAAAATACCGACGACTCTCAAAGAAGTCAAACGGCTGTATATTGAACTGTGCTGTCCTCCTGCCGAACAGAGGGCTTTTATAGCCCAGCACCTGCTCCTCCATAAACGACATGGATGACCCGCACAAAATTAAAAACAGCTTTGAC
Organism: uncultured Eubacteriales bacterium; assembly: GCA_964509145.1. Classification (GTDB taxonomy): domain Bacteria; phylum Bacillota; class Clostridia; order Oscillospirales; family Acutalibacteraceae; genus UBA1425. The sequence goes on from CAZDWM010000006.1 coordinate 1,300, forward strand.
GTGTCCTTATTTTTGTCAATCAGCACCTGTAAAATCGACGCAAGGCTCTTATTTGCTCTGGCTACATAGGGATACTCGTCGATGACCAGCACGAGCCGCTTCGATTGAGCAAGCTTAAAAACATACTCGAGTGCCTCCTGAAACGACTGGAACACCGGCGCTGTGCCGTAACCATCAGTGTAATCAAAGACGCTTTTGCTGAAATTTTCGAGGTTCTGCTTTGCGTTTGTCTCAATGCCTGTGAAGAAAATGACGTCTTTGTCCTTAACAAACTCATTGATAAGTGCCGTTTTGCCTACACGGCGCCGACCAAGAATAACGGGAAACTGAAACGTACCGGTGCCATACAAACGGTTCAGCTCGTTTAGTTCGTTCTCACGACCTATAAACATAATATCACTTCTTTGCTAAGTGATGATTTACTAAATTATATATTAGCTGTTTTGAATTGTCAAGTGTTTTCTTTATTTATTTATTGAAGACAAAGCAGAATTACCTTTATTCCAAGAGATGTTATGCTGATTGAATTATCATATAAAACGTACAATCTATTTTCAGCCGTTTTTCTAATATTGTGTCTCTATTTAAATTTTCATAACTTATGCAAAACGGCATCTTAATGATATATCATTAACATGCCGTTTTCAGAGAATTGCATCATTTAATTCTATTGTATTTCTTATAAATATACGGTATAAACGCATTCACTACCGGAATGAAGCTTATAGGTTTCACCTTTTCATCTGAAGTCTTTCCTTCGTCATCTGAGCAAGTGGAGAAAAATTATCGTAGTCTCTCAAAATATCAGCATCAAAAATAGTGCAGTAATGCTTTGTCATGTTCAATGTACTGTGCCCGAGAAGCTTCTGTAACGCAAAAGCGTTTCCACCGCAGTCTACAAGGTACTTCCTTGCGAATGTGTGGCGAAACATATGTATTGAAGTTTTTTCTACTCCACGTTGCTTGTTGTAATTCGATATCGCAAGGCGAAGCGCATTTTCGGTCAGCATTTCTCCGCATTCATCACAAAACAGGTAGTTTGAGTCGTCTCCTCTCCTCGCTGCCATATAATCGCGCAGAATTTCTGCCATTACCCTGCAAAGAGGTATCATCTGAATTTTGCCGTTTTTATTATGTCTGAATATGATTTGGTTATGTATCAGGTCAACATCCTGATTCTGAATGTTTCTTATGGTTGCCGCCCTGCACCCGCAGTTTAACAGGAAATTGATGATAACCCAGTTTCTGTATTCCGCAAAGGTATAGTTTCCCTTTGGCTTTTTTAACAAGGCGCCCAGTTCCTCGTCGGAATATGTCTCTTTTATTGTCTCTTTGGGCTTGTAGTTCGGGATAAAAAGATTTGTGTAACCCTCACTGTTACACCATGATATGAATGATTTCATCACTCCCATATAACTGCTGACGGAGTTGTGCGCAAGTCCGCTGTTTCTCATGGAAACGACCATTACTTCAAGTGTTTTCTTTGTTAGCTTTGAGAAGGTCACTGAAATATCCAGATGCTTTGATATGCTGTGAAAATGGTCCTTGTAGGTCTTAATGGTTTTCTGCGTGATCCCTCTGGCGGTCGCAGACAGTATAAAGCTGTCAAACGCTTCCGCCAACGTCATGTCGGACGATTTTTTAACTGTGATTTTACCCATTTTTTACACCTCTTGAATCCTCAAAATTGTTTGAGAATTCAAGCGCTCTAACCTTTAGACAGAAAATTAAAAAAACCTTGAAATTGTTATATTTCAATGGTTTTAGGCTATAAATCAGGGGTAAAAAAGTCGTCTTGAATGCCATTCAAGCGCTCTCCCAGGTGAGCTACACCCCCGTATTCTGTTGTACATGGTTCTATAGAATGCCTGTAGGTATTTTTATATGCAAAACAGCACCTCGTTTACCTGCACGTTATTATATAATAACCTTGCGTAAAAGTCAACTGTTTTTTACCTTTTTGCAGTTCCTTTTTACAGTTCATTAATATATCTATTGGAATATTGTGATTAAAGCGGCGGACTGATTTTTCAGCCCGCCGTGTGTGTTTGCTTATTGCTCGACCGCGTAGACGCTGACCTTCTTGCGGTCTCTGCCGAGGCGCTCGAACTTGACAGTACCGTCGATGAGAGCAAAGAGTGTATCGTCCTTGCCCTTGCCGACATTTGTGCCGGGATGGATATGGGTGCCCCTTTGCCTGACAAGAATGTTGCCGGCAAGCACGAACTGACCGTCCGCTCTCTTGGTGCCCAGCCGCTTGGATTCGGAATCGCGTCCGTTTCTCGTGGAACCCATTCCCTTTTTATGAGCAAAAAGCTGAATATTAATTCTAAGCATTTTTATAACCTCCGTAAATTATTCTGATTCGCTGAGGGTACTGCGCTTGTAGCCCACTCATGTGTATTTCAAAACCCTTTAGCAGTGTTTGCGATTGATTCGCTTCGTCCTCATTGAGAAGAAGCTCTAAAAATCCGTCGCTTTCCTCCGGCTTTGACTTGACCCCGACAACCTCGGTGATTGTGTTGACAGCCATGTAAGCCGCCGAGGACACAGACGCGCAGACGATGTCGCCACCCTTAGGGGCAAATCCGGCGTGGCCGCTGACTGAAAAACCTGTTACCAGATTATCCTTGACATAAAACCTTGCGGTAATCATAATTAAGCGTTGACGGCTGTGATTTCAACCTTTGTATATGGCTGTCTGTGACCCATCTTACGCTTCTCGTTTTTCTTTGACTTGTAGGTGAACACGGTAATCTTCTTCGCCTTGCCGTTCTTGACGACCTTAGCGGTTACCGTAGCGTCGACGATATAGGGAGCGCCGACAGACAAGCCGGCGTCTGTGCAGACTGCCACGACCTTGTCAAAAGTAATTTCCTGCTCCGCCTCGACGTTGAGCTTTTCAATATAAACTGCGTCTCCGGCCTCAACCTTGTACTGCTTTCCGCCGGTTTCAATGATTGCGTACATTGGATAACCATTCCTTTTTTTAGACTCGCTACTGCGGGGTGCGGCCTTAACCGTCTTTCGGCACAACAAAACATGCCACCCTGAATACGCGGCTTTATGATTATATCACCGGACAGTAGGGTTGTCAAGCATTTTTTCTATTGACCGATTTTTTGTTTTCAACTATTTTCGTCAACAATTTATGATAACTATTCAATACAGATACGTTCAGTGGAGACTGACATACCTGTTTTATCGTCAATTTCAAAGATGCAGCCTGTCATAATGCAGGCGGTATCGGGCACATCGAACCGTGACGGAATAGCATATTTCATCTTTTTGATGATGCTTTCAGGGTTAATGCCCAAAACGGACTGCTTGGGTCCCGTCATACCGATATCGGTGATATACGCCGTGCCCTGTGGCAGTATCTGCTCATCGGCCGTTATAACGTGCGTATGTGTGCCGAAGACGGCGCTAACCTTACCGTCGAGAAAAAAGCCCATCGCACGCTTTTCACCCGTCGCCTCGGCGTGGAAATCGACTAACTTTATACGGCAGTTCTCCAGCTTCGGCAGCATCGCTTCAACGCATAAAAACGCGTTTTGTACATTGTCGCTGATGAAGGAATTGCCTAGGAGATTGATAACGCCTACACTGCACCGCCCCATATCTATGACGGCATATCCCCTGCCCGGATTATTGTCGCTGTAGTTGGCAGGCCTAATTATATCACTGCGCGCGTCGAGAAAATCGTAAACCTCGCTCTTGTTATAAACGTGGTTACCGGATGTAATTAGATCAACGCCGCTGTCGAAAAGATACTGCGCAGAATCGGGCGTAACACCGTTACCCGGAGCCGAATTTTCACCGTTCACGATGCAAAGGTCGATTTTTTTCAGTTTTTTTAAAGCCGGCAGATGGGCGCGAAGAAATTCGCAGCCCTGCCTGCCGACGACGTCGCCAATCGCAATGATGTTCATGCCCCACCTCAAAAAATAAGGGGACTTATAAAAGCCCCCTTGTGTATCTCTCTTATTTCGCGTAATCGACCGCGCGGCTTTCTCTGATTATGTTAACCTTAATCTGGCCGGGATAATCAAGTTCGTTCTCGATTTTTTTCGCGATTTCTCTGGCCACAAGCGTCATTTTATCGTCTGCGATAACCTCAGGCTTGACCATGATGCGAATTTCCCGACCGGCCTGAATGGCGAACGAACGCTCCACTCCCTCATACGACGTTGCGATTTCTTCAAGCTTTTCAAGACGCTTGATGTAATTTTGCACATTTTCTCTGCGTGCGCCCGGCCTTGCGGCTGAAATCGCATCGGCAGCTTGAATTAGGCAGGCGACAATCGTCTTGGCCTCAACGTCGCCGTGGTGCGCCTGTATGGCGTGGACAATCTGCTCGTTTTCTTTGTATTTTCTTGCAAACTCGACGCCCAGCTCAATGTGCGAGCCGTCCATTTCGTGGTCAAGCGCTTTGCCGATGTCGTGAAGCAATCCCGCCCGTTTGGCGGCCTTGACGTCTGCGCCGAGCTCCGCGGCCATCAGACCCGCGATATAGGAAACCTCAAGTGAATGGTTAAGAACATTCTGTCCGAAGCTGGTGCGGTATTTAAGCTTGCCTAAAAGCTTTACGATTTCTGGGTGAATACCGTTGACACCTGCGTCGATTAACGCGTGCTCTCCGGTCTGCTTGATGGTAGCCTCAACCTCGCGAGTCGATTTGTCGAACATCTCCTCAACTCTCGCGGGATGAATCCTGCCGTCCGCAATGAGCTTTTCAAGCGTCAACCGTGCTATCTCCCTGCGGACAGGGTCGAAGCTGGAAACCGTTATCGCTTCGGGCGTGTCGTCAATGATGAGATCTACGCCTGTGATTGTTTCAAGAGTGCGGATGTTTCGACCCTCTCGGCCAATTATCCGACCCTTCATCTCGTCGTTCGGAAGCGCGACAACCGAAACAGTGGCTTCCGCCGCGTGGTCGGCGGCACAGCGCTGTATGGCCGTAGAAATGATTTCACGCGCAAGAACGTCGGATTCATCTTTAGTCTTTTGCTGATAATCCATTATTTTGATTGCTTTTTCGTGAGTTAGGTCGGACTCAAGCGACTTTAAGAGATAATCCTTCGCCTGTTCCTTGGTAAAGCCGGAAATACGTTCGAGCATTTCGAACTGGCTCTTTTTGATGCTATCGATTTCGGCAAGCCTGTCTTCGGCCTCTTTTATCTTTCCGTTGAGAACCTCGTCCTTCTTTTCAAGGTTCTCTGACTTTTTGTCGAGCGTTTCTTCTTTCTGAATGATTCTGCGTTCCTGACGCTGAACCTCTGTCCTTCTTTCCCTCAGCTCACGCTCTGTTTCGGTACGTTGCTTGTGAATTTCATCCTTGGCTTCAATTATGGCCTCTTTTTTTCTGGATTCGGCCTGATTAATTGCCTCGGAAATGATTTGCTTTGCCTGCTGCGTTGCGCTGCCTATTTTGGTTTCAGCGGTCTTTTTGCGATATAATCCACCCAAAACAAACCCTACAACGGCCGCAACGGCGAACGATATAACCGCAATGATTATTGTGACATAGGTCGGCAATACTGTGACACCTCCGTTTTTTATTTTGCTCCTGCCCGACAAAAAGAAAGGGCGGGAAAAACAACGCTGTTATAACAGCGTCAACCTTTCACCGCGCATAAATACAGTATTATAAACAAACTATTGACTATAGAAGACCTTATCAAAACAGGCATATCTTGTTTGTTTTGATTGATTGAATATAATCATGTGCCGCGTAGCACAGACAAGCCTTGAATATACATGTATATATGAATTGCGGTGAAAATATAAATAATGTTAAGCTTTAAATACTCGCCACACTATCTTGTGTATTATATATCATTTTATATAAAATGTCAAGCGATTTTCTTTACAATGTTAAAATATTTTACATATTATTATAAGTTTCTGTTGAATATAACATGAATTATGAAAGAAACGCCCCGAAGACAAACTCCGGAGCGTAACTACATTTATTCAGTTAAAGTGAATGCTTAACCTTACCGAATAATTATGACCTTTTCTTCTTTGCGGTTACGAATGCCGCTGCCGCCGCGAGAGAAAGTGTCGCAAAGACCGCTATTGCTGTTGTGGAACCTGTCTGGGGGTTCGCTACGTCGAAGATACTGGCTTCGCCGCCCTCGGCGGGAAGTGTTGTGGCGTTGGCGCCTGAATCGTCAGCGTCAGCTTCCTCGGATGTACCGGTCGAAAGCTCGGGGCCGGGAACGTATTCTACGCCCGAAGCCGGCTCATAAACTGTGGATTTTATGAACGTGACCTCAATGGTCGCGTCGGCGGCAATTTCTTTGATGGTGTATGTGTAGACATCCTTGTTTGTTGCGTCGGCATAAGTGCCGAAGATTGTAAGCGCATCGTCAAAGGTATCGGCATCAAAAAGATCGCTGAAAAGTGTTTTAATGCTGCTGACTTCCTTCGCGGTACCGTCCTCGTTGACAATGACCTTGGAAACCTCATAGCCTTCGTCGGGAACGAACGTAAATTTCGGCGAGGAACCCTCTAACGCACTGACCTGACCGTCGCCCTCAAAAATTTTGAGATTGTTGCCGTCGGCATAAACAATCTTGCCGCCTTCGCTGGCTTCATATGTAACAACATATCTGTCTACGATTTCTTTATATACCGCGAAGAGAGCGCAGTCGTTATGCATTGTGACGATAATTGTTTTCTCACCGTTAAGCTGGGCTTTGCCCGAACCGTCAACCCAGCAGTAAAACTCATAATATTTATCGTATCCAGGATTAAGCTCTGTGGTGATTGTAATTTCGTCGCCATACTGGAAGTCATAAAGTGTATCCGTCACGCTTGTAACGGTTTTGCCGTTCATCTCGTAGGTAGCTGTAACCTTCGCAATACCGGCGGAGACAAGATTGGCGCCGTCCTCGCCGTATTTGCGCACGCCCATCTGGAACTCATATAGGCTTGAAAACCAGTTGATTGTGCCTTCGAGTATAAGAACGTTTGAAGTTGCATTTGTAATTGTTATAAGCTCTCCGCCGTTTGCGTTTACATTTTCCGCAGCAATCTCTGTTATTGTAACTCTTAAAATATTTGTTGTGCGGTTAACCAGGACTGAAAAATTGAAATATCCCTTAAGATCTGACGGCTTAACACCGCTGTAGGAACTGACGAGATAATCCGTTATCTTGTCGTAAATTTGCGAATCAGTCATATTTCTCTCAATTTCAAGAGGGTCTTTTAGCGTGACCTGCGTATCATAATGACTGTCGCCTGTCTCTGTAAGAGCAAAGGACATGAACGACATCACGCCTGCCAGCATGCAAACGCAGAGCAGCACGGAGATGATTTTAGTTTTCATGGTTGTAAATTCCTCCTAAATAAATGTGAAGCTATTATAACATTATATTTTAAGATATGCAATAGTATTTTTGCCGAAAAAATGAATATTTTTTGATGATTCTGCCATACTGTTATGTCAATGCACACCGTAGGCCGCATAATTTAATCTAAACGCGCATTAACAATTGTGTTTCCCTTCTTATACCACTCCCTTTCTTGCCGGATGTCAATCCGGCGACGAGAACCCGCGTTTTATCATTCGAAATACGAAACTGCGGGAACAAAGCGCCATAATAAACTTTCGGCTCCCGTGATACTTCGCAATACTTGTCCAAAAAGCGTATATATCATATGGTATACTGCGCTTCTATCCAGCATGTGTTAATTATATATCATGCCCACGTAAAATGCAAGCACTTTTTTGTTTTATGTTAGTAGTATGTAAAAAAGACGCCCGGCTAATGCACGGACGCCTTTCGGATGCCGGAATTATTCAAGACCAAGAAGCCAGTTGACTGTGACGCCGAGAACATCCGCCAGAGCCTTAAGCTCAAAATCGGTGACGTAACGGAGCTGTCCCTCAAGCTTTGAAAGACCGGAAGCGTTAAGGTCGATGCCCTTAATTTGAAGCTGGGTCAGAAGGTCCTTCTGTTTCATACCCATTGACTTGCGCTGCTGTTCGACTTTCTCGCCGACAATGTTTCTGTCGCCGAGTGCTTGTTTCCTGATTCTCATGATTTCCTTCTCCTTTCAAATTTGTTCGGTCGATCAATCGAACATTATAGTTATGATCGTCGTTATACTGTTTGTATAATATTGCCACACACTATTTTAACAAAAACGACAAGACATTGACCGACATCGGAATTATATTATCACAAATTTTTCATTATTTCAAGCCCTTTTAAAAAAATATTTTTTAGTATTAAAATATTAAGCCGTTATGGTACTGCGGTGGAATATTTTCACACGTATAAACGCTATTAAATATTTTTCTTGACTTTTCCCTTAAAGCATATATATAATAAGTTGTATAATTTTGGCAATATATTATTTTGATAACATTTGGAAATTTTTACATCTTCTATCATGTTGAAGGGAATTGTTTATTATGGAATGTATAAAAAGAAATCTTACCATGCTTACCGACTTTTACGAAATTACAATGGCAAACGGTTATCTCGCGTCGTCAATGGATGATGCCGTCGCGTATTTTGACATGTTCTTCCGCAGCGTGCCCGACAACGGCGGGTTCGCCGTTATGGCCGGCGTTGAGCAATTGATCGATTATCTCGAAAATCTTCATTTTACAGCCGACGACATCGCGTATCTGCGCCGCCGCGGTATGAGCGAGGAGTTCCTAAAATATTTGGAGGGCTTCGAGTTCGCCTGTGATGTCTGGGTCGTGCCGGAGGGAACACCCGTCTTCCCGGGTGAACCGATTGTTCAGGTCAGAGGTCCCGTCATTCAGGCTCAGTTTATCGAGACGATGGTTTTAATCTGCGTCAACCACCAAAGCCTAATCGCGACCAAGGCGAACCGAATTGTCCGCGCCGCAAACGGGCGAACCGTCATGGAATTCGGTTCCCGCCGAGCTCAGGGCTTCGACGGCGCGGTACTCGGCGCACGCGCCGCCTTCATCGGCGGCTGCTGCGGCACAGCCTGCACGCTCACCGACATTGAATACGGCGTGCCGGCACTCGGCACGATGGCGCACAGCTGGGTTCAGCTTTTTAACAGCGAGCTTGAGGCCTTCAAGGCCTACGCGAAGGAGTACCCCGCAAGCTGCACGCTGCTGGTCGACACTTACGATACGTTGAAATCAGGTATACCCAATGCGATAAAAACCTTCAACGAGGTGCTTCTCCCCCTCGGCTTCAGACCTAAGGGCGTGCGCATCGACAGCGGCGACATCGCCTACCTGTCGCGCAAAGCACGCGTGATGCTCGATGAGGCCGGATACGGGGACTGTCAAATTGTCGCCTCGAACGCGCTCGACGAATATCTCATCCGCGACATGATTCTTCAAGGCGCGTGTGTCGACGCGTTCGGCGTGGGCGAGCGTCTCGTAACCTCGTCGTCCTCCCCTGTTTTCGGCGGCGTCTACAAGCTGTGCGCCGTTGAACGTGACGGCGTCATTGAACCTAAAATCAAAATCAGCGAAAACGTCACAAAGGTTACCACGCCGTGCTTTAAAAAAGTATACCGTCTATTTGATAACGAGACCGGCAAGGCTATCGCCGACCTGCTGACGTTAGACGGCGAGGTGATTGACGAAAGCAAGCCCTACGAGCTGTTTGACCCGGACTTCACCTGGAAAAGAAAAACGATATCAAGCTTCTCCGCTAAGCCGCTGCTCGAAAGGATTTTTAAAAACGGACAATGCGTTTACAAAAGCCCTTCCCTGCCGGATATCAAGGAATACTGTACGCGCCAAATTGAAACTCTTTGGGACGAAGTGCTGCGCTTCGAGAATCCGCACAACTACTATGTCGACCTGTCGCAGCAGCTATGGGACATTAAGCATGAAATGATTGAAGAAAAAACAGGAAAGCTTAAGGGTTAAGCAGATAAAACGATAATCCGTTCGAATCGGTGTAATCGATGGCGTAATTCTCATTGAAATATTTACTGAATTCCGAATCGTGTTGATGCTCAATAAATCCTTTAAGAACTTCTTGCCTCGGCACTAGAATAATTTTCGGTTTCTGACGCATGATGTCATCCGCGATATCATTGGCAAAGCCCGTGATTTTCTCGTCGGTAAAGTTGTAGTCCTGATAATAGCTGTATTTTGAAGCCGATAATCTTTCTGAAAGGTAATAGACGGCGATATAGCCATTTTCCGCGCCTATGAGCTGTATGGTGTCGTCGGGCGATGAATGCTGCGTAACATACTCGCTGACACCGGCAACATTCAAAACGGTTAATACATGAAAATTTTTATATATGTTGAAAGCTTGGATGCATACAAACGGTGCGAACAACACCACAGCAGCTAAACCGGCTATACAGTTCCTGATACACAAGTGCTTGAGCCGCTTTTTCATATGTTTATATATTTCATCAAATACAATTGCCGACGGGATAATAAAAATCGGAACAAAGCTCATAAAATAGTGGGGATGGTACGCGCCGGAAATAGAGTTAGCAAGCGTATTAAATACGAACGCAACATCGGTTATCAAAATCCAAACTACATGCTCTTTGCTTTTTACTTTTCTAAGTGCAAGCAAGGTTGTCGTTACTATAAAGAATCCGGCTATAAATACGACGGAAAATGAGCTTAATGTAGTCTCATAAAACATATGCAAAACATTGTGTATTATTTTAAGCACCGTTTTATCGGCGAATGTATCACCCATGAGATAAGCGGCGTCAAGGCAGGCTTTAAACGAGCCTGTTCTTATAAGATAAACGGCAAACGGCGTCAAGAAAAGCACAAACCCTACAAGAGAAAACAAACACAGACAAGCAAGAACTTTAAATTTCCTCTGCTTTATGAGCACCAGTAATAGAACAACTGCTATTGCGGCAAAAAAAGCGAGCAGATTAAGCCGTAAAACCACCAGCGCCCCGCCGCACATTCCGATGATTAAAAAATATCCCTTATTAATCTCAAATCCGTTCTTGATAAATTTTGCTGAAAAGTATAGACCGATAACGGTAAAGAGTATGGCGTATTCCTCACACAGATTCCCGCCTTCAAGCGTGGCGCTGAGCAGTGAAAACGAATAGATAACCGCAATCACGGCAACCGCCTTGCCCGCAAACAGCCGCGCTGTTTTATATGAAAATATCATTGAGGCGAACATAAAAACAAATTCGATAATGGCCAGCCCGAACCGCTTGTTTAACAGAACTCCAAAAAGATTGATGAAATATAGCAGCGGTCCTTTGTTTTCCCAAGCCTCGGTGTAGAGGGTTTGCCCTTTGCCGACAGCCCATCCGATATAGGCAAATATACCGGAATCGTGAATGGGGTCAATATTTGCTCCGGGCATGAAAAATGTCGACGAAATGAAGAACGCGCTAAGCGCAAAAAAAACCGTATAGATAATCAGGTTGCCTGACTCTAATGAACTTTTTTGATTCACACTATCACAACATTTCATAAGCTTTTGTAACATTGAAAGCAGGATTGTATCGTTAAATTAGCCCTTTATGACGAATTATACATTCGAATTGTTTTTCAGATTGTATCACCATGTTTCTTTAAAGTCAACGTTATAGCAGAAACACAGCCAACCATTCGTTGGCTACGGCTTGACTTTATATGTAAGAGAGTTTAGTATATTTTTGGGTTGATTCAAGCAACAATAAATTGTAAATTTACGTTGGGTGAAGGATATGCATCATATCAGAGATATCATTAAAAAGAATAAGAAAATTATTATCTATTTCTGTTTTTCGGGCGCTTCGGCACTGATTGAATCGGGTCTTTTGCTGCTTCTTAAAAACTCAATTCCATATTTACATGACCATATAGTTTATGCCAACACGATCGCTGTTTTCATCAGCTCGGTTTTTCACTTTATAATGACATCAAGCTTGGTGTTTAAGGTAAAGATGAATTTTTCAAGCATCCTCGTCTATCTGGCAACCTTCTTCATGGGGCTCGGCATTCAAAACCTTGTCATTTGGTTAACCTACGAGAAGCTATTGTCTCACTTAATTCATAACGATACCTTGCTAACCTTAGCGTGTAAAATTTGCTCGCTGGCCTCCTCATTTTTCATCACTTATTTTGTCAGAAGCTGGCTTAATAAAAAGCTCAAAGCAAAGGAAGAGAGTTGAATCGTTAATATGAATAGACTGTTTGCGATGCTGCCGTGCTACAATGAGGAAAAGGATATTTCCCCGCTTGTCCACAAGTGGATGGAAATAGACGACACCTTGGCAAAAAAGGGTTACGCTCTTTCGGTATACTGCGTTAACGATTGCAGCAGGGACACCACAAAAAGCGTCATCACCGCACTGATAAACGAATTTCCTCAAAGGGTATTCCTCATTGACCATGAGGAGAATAAGGGTTTGGGCGGCGTTTTGCTGACAAGCTTTAAATTTTTCTTGGAGAACGGTCGTTCGGGCGATATATGCGTTTTAATGGACGGCGACAACACCCATGACCCTATATACACAGAGGACATGCTTAAAAAAATCCACGCGGGTGCCGATTGCGTCATCGCGTCGCGGTATTGCGACCAGTCGGAGACAAAGGGCGTTTCACCCCTGCGTCTGTTTATGAGCTGGGGCGCGAAGCAGTATTATTCAATTCTCCTCAATGTCAAAAATGTCCGGGATTACACCTGCGGTTACCGGGCGTACACCTACGATATTATTAAAAAAGCGTATGATAAATTCGGCGACAACATCGTTGAGAGACGATCGTTTGCGTGCATGATGGAGGTATTGTACAAGCTTAACCTCGTCGGTGCAAGGTTCGAGGAAGTACCGTTTGAATTGCGGTACGACCATAAAGAGGGTCAGAGCAAAATGAGAATACTGAAAACGGCTCGTGAAAGCCTTTCAACCGCCGTAAGCTTACGCATACACACTTCAAAGTAAATAATTGCAGGTTTATATGAGATTTGTGAAATAGGTATTGCTTGTTTTGGTACAAAGCCGTAAGAAAATTAAGAATGCGTAAAATTCATATGCATTTTATTGCATTCGTCTCTGTTTATGATTATGATAGCTTCATCAAGCCGGATATCGTAACATAAAGGAGACGGACATAAAATGAAAAGATTCGGTATTCTGCGACTTTTTGTGGTTCTGATATTATTGTCGGCGGGGTATGTCCTCAAGTTCCCGATGGGAGGACACGATTATCTCGGCTATATCTGTTTCGCTGTGGCGTTGCTTATAGTGCTCTTTAATTTTTTAAATCGATATAGTCTAAAAAAGCTTAGGGTAATTCTTATTGTTATGCTTTGCGCGGGCATTGTCGCCTTCGGCATCATCGAAGTTCCCATCGTCAGAGCGGCTAAAACAGACGTTAACCCCGGCGCGGATTACCTCGTCGTACTCGGTGCGGGTCTCTACGGCACAACACCCTCGCTGATTCTTGTAAGCCGCCTTAACGCGGCGCTCGACTACCTAACCGAATTTCCCGACGCGACGGTTATCGTCGCGGGCGGTCAGGGTCCCGGCGAGGACATCACCGAGGCGGAGGCCATGCGCGTCTGGCTCACGGGGAAGGGCATAGACCCCTCAAGGATTGTAAAAGAGGACAAGTCCACCTCGACGGTTGAAAATCTCAGCAATTCGTTTTCCATCCTCCGCGCGCGAGGCGGCAATCCGGCCAACGGCATCGCCATAGTCTCAAGCAATTTCCACCTTTATCGCGCAAAGCTAATCGCGAAAAGTTTAGGCGCCTCCCCTGTCGGCGTCGCAGGTACAACGCGGTACCCGCTTTTGAACCTGAACTACTTCATCCGCGAAGCCTTCGCGGTTGTGTATATGCGGGTGTTCGGGTAATTTTCGTTGTATTCCTTTTTCTTTTACGTTAAACCGGGATATACTATCATCACGAACCGTTACCATGATGAAAGGAGATCCCATATGCCGGATAAACGCAGTAAAAACAACAAGAAGGATAAAAAGCGGAGTAACGAAAAAACCGCGCACAACAACCAGTGGGTATCAACAGGTTTAAACCCGCAGGACAACAGGGAACGTCGGGACGGTCCCGGCGGTGAGAATAAAAAGGGCTGAACCATAATCAAACCACAAGACCGATTGCAATTAGTCGGTCTTGTTTTTTATCCTTGCTTTATGGCGTGATTCTTGTATAATAAAACCATTGGGGGATAGCGTGAAAGATTGACTTTCATTGTCTATTTGTACCGCCACTTGTTTCACGCCTGATTATAATTCGCCGCGCGACGCGGCGGTATGGAGGTTATATGACATCAAAAGAGCTTGTTATCAATACTATGAAGGGCAGCAATCCCGGCAGGACGCCGCTTTACGGCTGGGTACGTGAAAACCTGTCGGAGCCCATTTCGGAGCGCTTCGGCTCTGTCGAAAATTTCGAGGATTATTACCGCTTCGACCTCGCCCATATTTTCGGCGGACCGGGTCTTTGGGGCGACGAGTTTAAAAGGGTTCGCGATTCCGGGGTCGAAATCACGCCGGAGGTGTTGCTCGATGTCCCGATGAACGACCCCGACAACATAGATAATTACAGAAGTGTTGTCAACGCTTTGCGTCACCACCACGACCGCGAGCGTTTTTGTTATATGCAGACAAACGGTATTTTCGAGGCGATGAACGGCGCTTTCGGCATCGAAAACCACTTGCTCTACATGGCGCTTTACCCCGACGAACTTTTTGAGGTTTACAAACGCCTTGCCGGCTGGAACATCCGCGCCGCGGAGCACTTCTCAGAGCTGGGTGTTGACGGTATTCACGTGTCCGACGACTGGGGCGCGCAAAACAGCCTGCTGTTCAGCCGACGGATGTTTGATGATATGATTCTCCCCTGCCACAAGCGCATGGTTGAGGCATATAAAAAGCACGGCGTGCTCGTCAGCCTGCACAGCGACGGCTGCGTCGCGCCGGTGCTTGATTTGATTCCCGAAATGGGCTACGATTTTATCCACCCGTGGCAGGAAAACGCCGGTATGCCGTATTCGCTTTACCTCGATAATTACAGCGACAAATTCGGCATCCTCGGCGGCGTCTGCGTTCAGTCTACGCTCGGCTTCGGCGACCTCGTTCGGCTTGAAAGCGAGATCCGCCGCGTATTCGCGCTGTTAAAGGGCAAGCGCTGGGCATGCTGTACAACACATTTTGTCCAAAACCATTGCTCAATTGACGAGCTTGTGTTCGCCTTTGACCTCATGCGCAAATTAGCGGACGAATAAACCCTTACAAACATGGACACACCGTGACCTAATTGAAACATGAGATAAAAAGGGGCAAAGCTATGTTTGAATCGTTTGTTTCAAGCCTCGGCGTGTACCTCACCCGCAAGACAGGCTTGAAAATCCTGAGCTATTTAATGGCGTTTGTCTTTGCCCTCGGCTGTGAATTCTATTCCCTTTTTGACTACACCTTTAAAAAGCAACATCTTTACAAATACAGCACAGAATGGAGCGATACTGTGGAAAACAACACTGTTACCGACTGGTTCCATGACGCGAAATACGGCATTTTTGTCCACTATCTCTACACTGAGCAGACACAGTTTGACAGCTTCGACGCTAACGCCTTTGCCGAGGCGGTCAGCGGGACTGGCGCGAAATATGTCGTCATGACACTCGGGCAGAACAGTGGCTATTACTGCTCGCCGAACGCGACTTATGAAAACTATATCGGCGTTCCGGCGGGCACCTACTGCTCGACGCGCGACATTCCCATGGAGGTCGCCGACGCGCTGGCGCAATATAGCATACGGCTGATGCTTTACCTGCCGAGCCAAGGGCCAAGCGCGGCGGGCGACGAAATACCAAAGGCTTTGGGCGCGACGCAGCGGCATGACGAAACGAACTGGATGATAAACGAGACGATGGCGCAGCGCTGGGCGGATGTCATCCGCGAATGGGCGGTACGCTACGGACAGAAGGTGTCCGGCTGGTGGTTCGACGGCTTTTACGAATGTACGGGCTACACAGGCGATATGGCGGACTACGTCGGCAAACTGTATAAAGAAGCCTGCCGCGCCGTAAACAGCGGCAGCATCGTGGCGTTCAACGGCGGCGTTTTCAACGGTATCATCACGCCCGCAACAGCTGACTGCGACTATACGGCGGGCGAGGAAAACAGCTTTGAGTATTATCCCTCCGCGCGGTTTTACGCGGGCGCGCAGTGGCATATCCTTTCCTACCTCGGGCAGTGGTGGGGCAACGGCGAGCTGAAATACGACAGCGGTTATCTCGCGGAGTACGCCAAAAAGGTGTTTGCCCTCGGCGGCGTCATCACGTTCGAGATACACATCGAACCGGACGGGTCGTTTTCGAAGGCGCAGACGGATGAGCTTACACGGGTAAGGGATGCGATTGACGAATAGAACGTAAAGACGCTTGATGAAAAGAGGGTACGCATATGCTTGTGCGTAAAATGACAATCGGAGATTACGAAAAGGTTTATAAACTGTGGCTTGATACGTCCGGCATTGGACTAAATAATTCGGACGACTCAAGGGACGGTATAAACAAATATTTGCTTCGCAATCCGGATACCTGCTTCGTAGCAGAAAAAGACGGTGACATTATCGGCGTAATATTAAGCGGCCACGACGGGCGCAGGGGTTTCATTCACCATATGGCGGTGGCAGAAAACGAGCAGAGAAAAGGTATCGGCACGACGCTTTTAAACGCGGTAACAGAATCTCTTGAAAAGGAAGGAATTCGTAAGATTGCGTTAGTTGTTTTCGGAAGCAACCTTAAGGGAAACGGTTTCTGGGAAAAGCAGGGCTTCACACCACGCGAAGACTTGGTTTATCGAAACAAAGCTATTATTCGACCATAAAGATATAATCACATTTTTGTTTCAACGCATGCTACTGTCCCGAGCGTACAACAAAAATATCCGCTGTATCAAAGCTTTTCGGAACGGTAACATGTTTCCGTTTATGTCACTCGTTTTTATACCCGCTGCCGTCGCGGTTTTCAAGCCAGTAGCCGCGTACCTTTTCATAAACCTCATCGGGCGTATCCTCGCGCTTGAACGACGAGGGCGGTATCAGCTGGTCTCCCGCGACACGGGGCGTTGTGCAGGCGTTGTCAAAGCGGAATTTGTCGCGTTCATTCATGTCGCGCAGGTTCGGAACGTCTAACGAAATGTTGCCGTTGAGGACGGAGCGGAAAGCGAGCAGTCCGCAGATGCCCATATCGACCGCTTTATAAACATCGATTGCCCAATCGCCGTCCGATCTGCCTAAAATTTTCTCAATGAAGAAGTGTGTGGTGTAGAAATCGCTTCCGCCGTGTCCGCCGATATTCAGCCTCTCGCGCAGTTCTTTGGCGACGTGGTCGGACGGCTCGTAGCTTTCCCAGTTCCCGTGACAAAAGCGCTCGCCCTCCGTGTAAACATTCATCGTCGGCAGCGGCTTGAGCCTGCCCGATTCCATCATACCCTTTTGTCCGTACACCTCGTAATTGATGCTGCCCGGTTCGCGCTTAAGTCCGCCATGAACGCTTTTCAAAACGGCACCGTTTTCAAGCGTGACCATTTCAATACCCGCGTCATGGCTTTTGCCGACCTCAAGAAGCGAATTCAGCGCGGGCAGTTCAAAGCCGACGACCTTTATGGGACGCAGCCCCGATATCATGAGCAGCGGTCCCAGCGAATGTGTGCAGTAAAAGTTCGGGTGCATCGTGTTTCTCCAGTGCCCGCGCTCGCCGTAGGTAATGCGCGGCCATATGGACGAGCAGTCGTGAATATACTCGCCCTCGCCGTACATGATTTCGCCGATATCGCCGCGGCGGTACCGCTTCCACATGTCGAAGGTGTGATCCATGTAACAGTAATTTTCGGCATAGGTATAGACAAGGCCGGTCTTTTCCACCGTCTCAATCAGCTCAACCGCCTGCGCCATCGTTTCGCAAGGCAGAACCTCGCTCATGACATGCTTGCCTGCCTCAAGGCATTTTATGGCGTAGACTGCGTGCTCATTGGCGTAGTTTGCCAGCACAACGGCGTCCATGTCGTGTTTGATAAACTCCTCAAAGCTACCGTAACAGGCAACCTCCCCGCCGCGTTTTTCGGCTTCCTTTTTGATATCGTCGAGTACCGGCTGATATTTGTCGCAGACGGCGACTAGCTCGGCGTCGGGATGCTGGAGCAGCTCCGTGACCATGCACTTGCCGCGCGCTCCTCCGAAAACGCCGATTTTTAATTTACCCATTCGTTTCATTCCTTTCGAAAGCAGTTGTTAAACATCGGCAAACAAATTTGACCGATGTCGACTTCACCTGTTGTGAATAAATGTAATGACTAAGACAAAACATAAGTGTGACAAATTGACAGGGGGTCGAAGTCATGAGCAACATGCAAGATATTGAAATAACAACACGGGACAAGCTGTTGAGGGCATGGGAAAACTCAATGGAGCTTGTGCGGGACTTTGAAAATTACTCAAAGGATATCAAGGACGACAAGCAGGCGTCAGAAACCTTTAAAAAATTTGCGGAGGACGAGGGACTACACGCAAACGAATTCAGAGAAATGCTGCATCGGTATCAGAAGAGCTGATTATTATTTATATAATAAAAATCCAACCTCGGCTGTGGGGCTAACCCTGCCGAGGCTGTTTTTATATATGCTGTTATTTCGTTCCGAAAATTCTGTCGCCCGCGTCGCCTAAGCCTGGCACTATGTAGCCGTTTTCGTTGAGGTGGTCGTCGAGGTCGGCGCAGTAGATGTCGACGTCCGGGTGAGCCGCTTTTAACGCCTCAAGCCCCTCTGGCGCGGCAATGATGCAGAGGAATTTGATGCTTCTGGGCTGACGAAGCTTAATCTGCGTGATGGCATCGATAGCACTGCCGCCGGTGGCAAGCATGGGATCCATAACAAAAACGTCGCGCTCGCCGATGTCCTTGGGGAGCTTGCAGTAGTATTCGACAGGCTTCAATGTCTTTTCGTCGCGGTAGAGACCGATGTGCCCCACCCTTGCGGACGGGACTAGCCGCAGACCGCCGTCGACCATGCCAAGCCCCGCGCGAAGTATCGGGACGAACGCGAGCTTCCGTCCGGCGATAATTTTACAGTGAGCCGTGCCGCAGGGAGTCTCGACGTCGATGTGGGTTAAGGGGAGGTCACGCGTCGCGTCGTAAATCATGAGCATTGAAATTTCGTTGACAAGGTCTCGGAAATCCTTTGTTGAGGTGTCCCTGTCGCGAAGAATGCTCAGCTTGTGCTGAATCAGCGGATGGTCGAATATCTGTACCGTTCTTTCCATAAAATTGTCCTCTCATCAATTGCTTTGAGCTTTGAATCAATTCTATCACCGTATATGCTTTTTTTCAACAGCTTAACACACAAAATACGTAAAGTGTTTCTTAATACCGTCCCATTTCTGAAATCGGCAGCTGCGTGAACGCGTCCGTCAGCTCATTTAGGAAAACCGAATCTGTATTAACGGTGTAGTCGCCGCCGAGGTAACCGGGCATAATCCACCGAAGCGTGCCGTAGTTTACGACGGCGTTGTGTTCAAGGGTGCTGTATTTCGTAACAAAATCATCTATTTTACCGACAGACGGCACAAGCGCCCTGTCGATAAAAATATTATCGGACACATCACTTAACGCCGGGTTTGCGCAAAAATACGGGTCGTCGGTGTTATCGTAGTCTATTGATACCTTCGCCAGTTGCGGATAAGCCGCTTTCCACGTATCCGACTGCCACGGGGAATTGACGATTGACTGCCAAAGGTCGTCGCCCTCCCGCGAATGGTGGAACCACGCGTTTTCGTCAAGGACGGCGTCAATTGCGCGCGAGTCGTAGTTGAGGTTGACGCCCGAACCGATGACGATGTTGTTTTTGACAATCATATCGCGCCCGCCACCGATTTGGATACCGTTGCCTGGAACGTCGATAATCAGGTTGCCGTAAATCGTCTGACCCGACAGCGCGTCGTCCATATAAATGCCCGACGGCGTATGGCTGCCCGAGCCGATATCATAAAGGCAGTTATAGCGGATGACAATGCCGTAATAGCTCCAGTTGCGTCCGGCGTAAATCGCGCCCGCGTCGTCGGATTGCAGAACTACATTGTGGATATCGTTGTATTCAATCAAATGATTATTGCCGTAATAGGTGATTGCCTCATGCGGGGAGTTTTCAAACTCATTGTGAGAACAGATATTGCCGACACCGGCAAGCGTCACGCCCGGCTGATAGGTCAGATAGACCTCCGACCAGTCGTGGATATGGTTGTTGTCGGCCTTGCTGTTGCCGGGCGTCAAAGTGTCACGGTTACCGCCGTCAAGGGTGATGCCTCCCCTGCCCGTGTGATAGATGTCGCACTCGGAAACGAGGTTATCGTATCCCTTAGCGATTATGGCGTTGCCTCCGATGTTTTTAACAGTACAGTACCGGACGGTGTTGTGGTTTGCCTCAATGCGGATGCCGTCAGCGCGTGTACCCTGAATCGTCAGCCCCTCGAATGTGAGGTAATCGGCTGTTGATACAATAACAGTGTTTAGTGAGACGGTCAGGTTGATGCCGCCGTCTCCGATATCGCCGTCGGGATAAAAATAGAGCGTGCCGGTATCGCGATCGATGTAGTATTCACCGGGGCTGTCAAGCTCCTCAAAGACGTTAAAGAAATAATAGGGTGCTTCTTCCTTGACGCCGTAGAAGCTGGCGTATTTCGTCTCAAGCCGGTTGCCCTGGACGGACGCGAGCGGAGTCGAGCCATCGGCCCAGTCATATTTCCAGTAGCCCATCGCCCAGACATTGTCGAGCGTCGCCCACGCGGCTACATGAGCGGCTGTTTCCTTGTCCATCGTAAAAATGTCGCCTGCGGGACTTTGGAAGCCGGACCAGTCGCTCGACGCTCCGTTTTCCTCACGACTGTTGTAAACGACCTCGCCGGTCTTGACAAAGGAACCCGAGTCGGGATAACGCGCAAGGGTCATCCTTTGGTCGTTGAAAAACAGCTCGCTGTACATCGGCCCCGACTCGCCGTAATTCCCGGCAATGTTGTAGCTGCCGATGGCGTGAATTTTACCGATTTCATTAGCCGAAAGACCGCACGCAGTTAAATCCACCTTAACAACATGACTTCGCACACTCTCTTTAAGCCGCGTTGCCATCGCATCGGAGACGGGCGAAAAATCGGATGCCTTCAAGTTGAAACCGCTGTTAATAACCGCCTTGCAGTCACCGTAGGCGCAATATTTGATGGGGCATTCCGCGGTGCCGCTGTCGGTTTCGTTGAAAACGAGTGAATCGACGCGATATTCCCCGCTCATGAGGCACACGGTGATGCCGTCGCGTCCGTTCTTGTCGAGTGTACGAATAATGTCACGCGCTTTTTCAATCGTCTTGAAGGGGTTCGCAAATGAACCGTCGGCGTCGTCGCTGCCGTTTGGCGAGACGTAATAGTCGCCCGAAGCCGTCAGTGTGTGCGGCTCGTTGTAGTCGCTTAAATTGGCGGGAACGGGCGCGTCGCCGTAGTAGCGCGGGTAGGCAATGACGGCGCAGATTAGCTGAAGAATCGTGAGCGCGAACGAGGTAATTTTTTGAATCATTTTTATTTGCCTCCAAGTTATTTAGTACCTGCCGATTTCACCGACGGGGAGCTGTTCAAAGCCGTCCGTCAGTTCATGGAGAAAAACGGAATCCGTGTTTACCGTATAGTCGCCGTTTTTAAAGCCCGGGAAAACGGAATACAGCGTGCCGTAGTTTATTAAGGCGTTGTTCTCAATTGTGCCGTATTCATAACATATGTCGTTGATTTTCCCTATGTTCGGAACGGGCGACTCTGCCAAAATTATGTTGTCCGTCAGCACGCTGAACGCCGGATTGGGACCGAAATACGGGTCGTCCGTGTTACTGAAATCGTCGGATATTTTCGCCATCTGCGGATAGGCAGCTTTCCAGATATCCGTCTGCCACGGCGACGCGTAAAGCGTCGTCCAGAAGCCGCCGCCCTGGCGTCCCGAGCCGAACCAGAAGTTGTCGTCAAGCGCACCCTCGATGACGCGCGAGTCGTAGGTGAAGCCGCGCCACGAGCCGATGATGACATTGTTTTTAATGGTGAGGTCGCGCCCGCCGCCAAGCATAATGCCGTTGCCCGGAACGTCCAGTAAAAGGTTGCCGTACATTGTCTGACCCGACAGCCCGTCGTCGCTGTATAAACCGAACGGTCTGTAATCGCCGGAACCGATGCTGTAAAGGCAGTTATAGCGAATAACTGTGCCGTACTGGCTCCAGTCGCCGCCCGCGTAAATCACGCCCGCGTCGCCCGACTGTAAAACGACGTCGTGGAGTTCGTTATATTCAATCAGATGGTTGTTGCCGGAATATGTGATGGCCTGATGCGGTGAGTTGCACATTTCGTTGTGGGAGCAGACATTGCCGGTACCCAAAAGCTTCACGCCTGCCTGATAGGTGAGATAAACCTCCGACCAGTCGTGGATGTAATTGTTGTCCGCGCGGTTGTTACCCGCCGTGAGCGTAACGCGGTCGCCGCCGTCAAGATATATACCGCCGCGTCCGGTGTGGCAGATGTCGCATTCCGAAATCAGGTTGTTATAGCCATTGGCGTTGATTGCCGTGCCGCCGATGTTTTTAACCGAGCAGCGCCGGACGGTATTGTTATTTGCCTCTATTTTAAGACCGTCGCCGCGCGTGCCCTGAAACGTCAGCCCCTCAAGCGTGAGGAAGTCGGCGTTCGAGACAAGGATATTCCCCAGCGCGACGGTTATGTTAATACCGCCGACATTGATGTCGCCGTCGGGGTAAAAATAGAGCATCCCCGAGTCACGGTCTATATAATATTCACCCGGGCTGTCGAGCTCCTCAAAGACGTTATAAAAATAGTAGGGAATGTCCTCGCGGATGCCGAAGAAGCTGGCGTATTCTGTCTCAAGCATGTTTCCGCGAACCGCTTCGACGGGTGAAGAACCGTCCGCCCAGTCGAACCACCAGTAGCCCATGACCCACACATCCTCAAGCGTCGCCCATTCGGCCGCGCGGGAAGCCGTCTTTTTATCCATCGTGAACACGTCGCCGGGCGGGTTTTCAAAGCCCCACCAGCCCTGCGGCGCGTTGTTTTCACCCAAACTGTTGTAAACAATTTCACCCGTGCGGACAAAGCTGCCCTTGTCTGGGTAACGCGCGAGAGTCATTCTTTCGTCGTTGAAAAACAGCTCGCCATACATCGGACCCGCCTCGCCGTAAAGAGACGCGACAGTGTAGCTGCCGATGGCATACAGGCGGCCTAACTCTTCGGCGGACAGTCCGCAGGCGGTTAAATCCGCTTGCAGAACATGGCTTTTTACGCCGTTTTTAAGCCGTTCGGCCATCGCGCCGGAAACGGGTGCGAAGTCGGTCGCCTCAAGGCTGAAGCCGCTGTTGATAACAGCCTCGCCGTCACCGTAGGCGCAATATTTTATGGGACAGTCCGCCGTGCCGCTGTCGGCTTGTGTAAACTCAATCGTGTCGACACGGTATTCCCCGGCCATGAGGCAAATGGTGATACCGTCGCGGCCGTTTTTATCAAGCGCACGGACAACATCCCGCGCTTTTTCAATTGTCTTGAAGGGGTGCGCAAACGAGCCGTCTGCGTCGTCGTTGCCGTTGGGCGAAACATAATAGTCGCCCGAAGCGGTGTGCGCTTCCGGCTCGGTGTATTCGCTTAAAGCCAAGGGTACGGGGGCGGGTTGATGAAACCATGGCCAAATCACGAGCGAACAAAAAAACTGGAGAACCGCAATGAAAAACGCAGCAATTTTCTGAAACATATTACGCACCTCCCGAATCACTATACCATATATGATGCAGAAAACGCAACAGAAAATCGTGTTGAAGTTACCCGAAAAAACGTCGGGACGAATGCAACGGCTTATCCGCCGAAAACGCCCGTTTTCAGATTGACTTATTTCGCCAGTTGATATATACTTTATGGAAGGCTTTTGCAGTAGGGACACGGCGTACCGTGACCGCGATATTTATGAATGTTTGTAAACTACGATAGGATAAAGGTGATACCATGCACGACTGTGTTTTAATCAGACCCGACAACACATGGACGGACGAAATCAGGGCATATCGGCAGGAGATGCTTGACGCCTACAGCTCAATGGACGGAACCGCCGGGCTTAACAGACTGGAAAACATTGCGGATTGGCTTGAACATGTCCGGCTCAAGGAAAACGAAGATACCGTGCCGGACGGGCTTGTACCCTCCGACCAGTTCCTTTATGTCCGCTTGTCCGACGGCAAAGTTATCGGCATGATTCAGCTCCGTCGCAGATTAAACGATTACCTTGAGCAATTCGGCGGACACATCGGCTATTCGGTACGCCCGTCCGAACGTCGGAAAGGTTACGCA
>CAZDWM010000006.1:25640-31855 GCA_964509145.1 uncultured Eubacteriales bacterium
TCTTTCCGTTTGCATGAAGCAGGACATAAACCGCGTATTGATAACCTGCCGCGTCGACAACGAGGGCAGCAGACGCACAATTCTGGCAAACGGCGGCGTTTACGAAAACACGGTTTACTGCGAACGTGACGACAAGACGCTTGAAAGATATTGGATTAACTTATAATTAAGAGGTGGAATATGTTTTACCGATTTGACCGCAACTCCTGCAAGGAAATCACCATAGACGAGGTCAGCACCGATTATATCACGGCGTGTTATATCCCGCTGTCCGAGTTCGAAAGCTGCTATTCACGTTTCGGCTTCGCTAAGTCGACAGTAATACAATGCAAGGAGAAGAAACGCTATTTTAAAAACAGCATCGAGGTTTATGACGAGTATAGCTTTTTCTCGCTTAAAATCACCGAAGAAAGGGACATCGACGGCGAGCACGACTGTATCGCCTGTTACATCAAAAAGAACCTGTTCCTGATTGTCGACATCAGCGACAGCGACGGCAGCACCAAAAGCAAGTTCGCCGAGTCATTAAAACGCTTTTCACCGGAGGTAATTACACTCGAAAAACTGATTTTCGCGTTTCTCGACAGCCTGATTTCGGACGACAACAATCTGCTTGAGGACACCGATTTTGAGCTTAACTACCTTGAGGAGCAGATAATCAACGGTCGCGGTAAATCCGACTTTTACCAGGAGATGCTCCACCGTAAGAGGCAGATGCTTGTGCTTCGTAACTATTACGAGCAGCTCTCCGGCATCGGTGAACAGCTTTCGGGCAACGAAAACAAGCTGTTTGAGGACGACCTGCGCTATTTCAAAATTTTCAAAAACAAGTCCGAACGGCTCGAAAAAAACGTCAACCTCCTGCGCGACAGCCTGATTCATTTGAGTGATGCCTACCGCTCAATGCTCGACCTCAAGCTCAACCAGATTATGAAGGTGTTTACCGTCATCACGGCCATCTTTCTGCCATTGACGCTAATCGTCGGCTGGTATGGTATGAATTTTAAAAACATGCCTGAGTTGTCGTGGCAATACGGTTATCCGGCCGTATTCGTTTTAAGCGCCGTCGTCGCTATTGTGTGCATTATCGTGTTTAAAAGAAAAAAGTTCATGTAATACTTCGGAGGATATCGCCATGCTTCGCAAATTTATTAAGGGAATGCCCGTAAACTATCTTGCCGTCACCACCGCGCTGACATTCGCGTTCGCGGTGATGAACGCCTATCTGACCTCTGCGCTTGCGAAGGTTACGGCAAGCCGTGTCGAAGCGGGTGAATTTGCGAAAGCGTCCGTGTTTTTCTTTGTGTTCATCGTTATATGGGAGTTAGTGGAGTTCGGGGCGGACTATCTGATTTCCATGACAGAGGTTAAAATCCGCAACGCGACCTACTCAACCTATTACAGTTTGCTCTATACAACCAAGCCGCGCGCACTCATGAACACCAACACGGGTTACATTGCCGGTATAATTACCCAGCTCATCGATAAAAAAACAAGCCTGTTCAGCGCGATTGTGATGACCATTTTAAGCGTGGTTTACGTGTTGTACCTGCTCGTCTATATAACATTGAGCTTTTCGTGGTTGTTCGGCGTTTTGATTTTTCTGCTGACTGCCGTTTCAATCGCGTGGCGGCTTGTCTGCTCCGCTCGCCTGCGCGGAAGGCTCGGTAAGCTGACGAAGGCCAAGGCCGAGCAGACAAGGCTGTTCATGGACAGCATCAACAACATTTCCACTGTCCAGAAGCTGCGCGGCATCGGCTTTATAAATCAGAAAAGTGGTGTTTGCGAAAGTGAGAACTACGAAGCCGCAAAGGCCTACACCGTCGGCAACGAAATCTGCTTTTGCGTCTTTAAGCTCGTCAATTACCTCGTCTGCCCCGTGTGCATGTTCGGCGCGTTGTTCCTTTACAAAAGGAATCCGGCGTTCCAAATCACGGGGCTGATGGCCTATCTTTCCATTGTCACCATTCAGCTTGTCCACAACACGCGGTTCGTCGCGTCGTTCATCCAGTCCGGCAACACGTGGGAGGCAGTGCAGGATGAGATGGATAGTATCGTCTCGGAGCAGTCCGACAGCTACACAGGCTCCTCCATCGGCCATAACTTCGAAAGCATTACGCTTGAAAACGCCGACTTCACCTACCGAGACGACAAACCGGCGTCGATGGTACGCATTCCGTCATTTCACCTTAATAAGGGTGAATTTATTTGTGTCACGGGTGAGAGCGGTCAAGGCAAGACTACGCTTTTGAAGCTGCTTTCCGGTATTCTTGAGGCCGAACACAAGCTTAAGGTCGACGGCAGCCCCGACAGCCGGAACCTCGACGCGGTCTTCATCGCTCAAGACACCGAGATGCTCGACATGACCCTGCGCGAAAACCTCTGCTTCGGCAACACCTCCGTCACCGACGGGGAGCTTACCGACATGCTTGAGCGCGTCGGCATGGGGCAATGGTTGCGCGAGCAACCTGAAGGCCTCGAAACACTGCTGGGCGAGCGGGGTGTGTTCGTCTCAACCGGCCAGCGGCAACGCCTCAACCTTATCCGCGGTCTGCTGATTGAAAAGGAGATTTACCTGCTCGACGAACCAACCAGCAACGTCGACGACGAGACGGAGGAAAAGATGGTGGCGCTGATACGCGAACGCCTGCGCGGCAAAACGGCCGTCATCGTAACCCACCGCCCGCGCGTCTGCGGCATATGCGACAGAGAATACCGGTTTGAAAACAGTACGATGCTTGAAAAATTGAAAGTATAAAATTGAAAACAAAAAAAATACTACCCGTTTGCATGGCGTTTGCCGTACAAACGGGTAATTGAATATGAATACATGTTAGACATTCATGGAGACATTGTACAGAGAGTAAAAATAGCTTTTGTTGGCCATTAGCTCGTCGAAAGTGCCTGTTTCGGCAATGCGTCCGTTGCTCACGGCGACAATGCCGTCAAAGCGCCGCATAAGCTTTTCGTCGAGCTTGTGGGTTACAAGAATTTTCGTCAGACCCTTGAGGTCGAGAATCGCATTGCTGACGGCGACGGCAGTCTCATTGTCTAAAGCGGCCGTCACCTCGTCCATGAACAGCACCGGTGTGCCGCGGATGAGGCACCGCGCAATTGACACACGCTGCTTTTCGCCGCCGGAAAGGTTATTGCCGCCCTCGCCGCAGGCGTAGTCGTCGCCTTTTTCCTTCAGTAATAACGATAGTCCGGCCATGTCGACGGCGTTATGATATTTGTCCTCCGGGAAAGCCTTAAACATCGTGATGTTATCGCGGATGGTGCTGTCAAAGAGGAAGACATTTTGCTGAATTATTGAGACGACATCGTAGAGCGAATCTATCGAAATGTCGCGCAGCTCCGTACCGTCGAACAGGATTTCACCCTCATAGCTGCTGAAATGCCCCATCAACAGACGGAGCATCGTCGATTTACCGCCGCCGCTGCTGCCCACAAGCGCGTAGCTCTTGCCCTTGTAAAAATCGACGCTGACGTGGTCGAGCGTCGGTTTGCCCTCCTCATAGGCGAAGGACACATTGCGGTAGGAAATGCTATCCTCAAGGCTGGTAATTTTTACCTTACTGTCCTCGTCGTCGTCGGCGTCAATGGTGTCGGCGAGCTTGTAGATAAGCGCCACAGCCGCCTTGCGGTTGCTGTAAAGCGGAACCATACGGTGGATGGGGTTGAGCACGTAGTTTGAAAGCTGGACGAACGCGAGAACGCCGCCTATTGTCATCGTCTTTTTAAACACAAAATAGCAACCCACGACGACCAAAATAATAGTCACGATAGTGTAGGAGGAATCGCTTAAAATAGAGACCGTATCGCCCGTCTCACGGCGGCGGCGCTTGACCTCCTCAAGGCGCTTGTTGTGCTCGTCAAAAATTTGAAGCGCTTCCTTTTCAGCCTTGAAGCTTTTGATGACGACGAAACCGTTTAGTAAATCCTTGACCTGCCCGACAAAGCCGGCATTCTGCGCCGAGGTCTGCTTTTCCTTGGCGGTTATACTGTTGCCGTATTTGAGCGCGATAAGTGCGGGCAGCGCCGACGTGGCCATTACGACAAGCATCAGCCGCCAGTTGATGTAAATCATTGCCGCGATACCGCCTAAAAAGGTCGTCACCTGTGTGACAATGCTGATGTTGGCGGAAAGATAGTTGGCCTCAATTGAGGCGAGGTCATTCGAAAACGCCGAAATAAACTGCCCGGACGACGTATCGCCGAAGCTGCCGATGGACTTGCCGAGCAGCCGCTCGAAAACATACATCTTGAACTGTGACAGCCCTGTTTTCATGTAGCGGTTGCGGAAGGTCTTTTGAAGGATGCCCATGAGCAGCGCAGCGCCGGCCGTGACAACGGAGAGGATAATCGCCCGGCGTACAATTTTTAAGTCCATGAACTGCATGGCCTCGGTCACGCTTTTCATGATAAACGCAAGGCTGACGCTGACACCCGCGTTAATGAAAACGGTCAGCATGGTCATTGTGAAATTCTTCTTGTTCCCCCGGATAAACTGATGCTTGCACATTTCCCGCGTTGTCGAAACATTGCTGCGCATACGGTACACCTCCGAGCTTGAATTTGTTACCTTCCTGATTATATTACATAATGTTGGAATAATCAATAGGCGACGTGTTAAAGTGTTATGATGGTGCTATTGCGCAAAACAGGCGGCTCCGCGTGTCACGCGCAGCCGCCTGAACTTATACAATTAAAAGCATGTCACATAATGATTACATTTTCAGTCCTTGAGGAAAATTTCGATGACCGGAACAGGGCCGCCGCGCTCCCGCTTTGGCAGCTCAACCTTTAATTCACCGTTTGCCTCGTCCTCAAAGAACACCTCTGAGGCATCCTTCAGGAACTGGGCGTAATCAACCTTGCCCGCCAGCCCCGGCAGATAGACGAAGCGGAACGGATAGGCATACAGATGGACATAGAGGCGGTTGCCGTTTTGCGTATAGCGCACGTCGGGCGGCGGCGTAAACTCCGACTGTGTGCAGCCGTAAATTGAGCGCGAATTATACTTCATCCATTCTCCGATAGCATCGAGCGCGGCGACGGCGCGGTCGTCAAAATAGCCTCTTGCCGTCGGACCGACGTTAAGCAGCAGATTTCCGCCGCAGGAGACAGTGTTGATAAGCATACGTATAAGCTTCTCCGGCGTAAGCCATGTGTCCTCCTCACGGTGATAGCCCCACGAGCCGGAAAAGGTCTGGCAAAGCTCCCAGACAACAAGATTCCCCTGGTCGTCTCGCACCCATTCGCGCGGCAGCTCCTGCTCGGGTGTCCAGAGGTCCTGCTCAATTTGTGTGCGGTTGTCGATAATGAGGTGGGGCTGGAGCGCGCGCGCCGTGGCAATGAGCTTTTCGGCCTCCCAGTCGTCCTTGCCCTTTTCGTCATATGAGAAATCGAACCACAGTATGTCGATTTTACCGTAATTCGTCAACAGCTCCGTCACCTGATTGCGCATATACTCCGCGTACTTTTTCATGTCGCGCCCTTTGTTCAGCTCGTCACGGTTCTCGTCGTCGCGGCGCGGGTGGAAGCGGTCGATGGTGAAGTCGGGATGGTGCCAGTCCAAGAGCGAATAATAAAAGCCGACGCGCAAGCCCTCGGCGCGGAACGCCTCGACATACTCCTTGACAAGATCCTTGCCATACGGCGTGTTGGTGGCTTTATAGTCGGTGTACTTCGTGTCGAACAGGCAGAAGCCCTCGTGGTGCTTCGAGGTGAGCACGACGTATTTCATGCCCGCCTTTTTTGCCGCCCTTGCCCATTCCTTGGGGTCGTAAAGGTCAGGGTTGAAGTATTTGAAATACTGGTCGTATTTTTCCTCCGGCGTTCTCTCACCGTTTTTGACCCATTCGTGCCTTGCGGGCAGTGCGTAAAGCCCCCAGTGGATGAACATACCGAAGCGGTCTTGGGTGAACCACGCGGTGTCGCCCGGGGTTTTGCGGACATTGTAATCAAGTGACATGGCGTTCTCTCCTTATTTATATTTTCAGTAGCCGATGGCTATATGCTTGATTCAGCGGATTTCATTGAACCGCACAGATACGCGTCAACCATCTATCATTTTATCGTACCGAACATAAAACAGCAAGGCGGGAACGAAAAATTTTCCCGCTAAAACAGATAAATATTTTTGCAAAAGGACTTGAAAAAGACGGCTGTTTATGATACGATGTTACTCGCTCCTTAGCGGAGTATAAGTG
>CAZDWM010000007.1:0-31776 GCA_964509145.1 uncultured Eubacteriales bacterium
CGACTACATAGCTTCGAATATCCCACTGGGCGGTGAAGCTCTCGTTTTGCGCATATGTCCAGTTTATTACTGTGCCGTTTTGCACCACCGTGCCGGTGCCGCTGAACAGCCAGCCGACGAAATCGAAGCCGCTCCTTGTCGGCGCCGCCTGAGCCGCTCCGTTGAGGGCGACGCGGCCGACGGCGAAGGTGCCGTCGAAGGTGGCGATGTTGGCGTACTCCTGCGTCTGCGTCGCCGACCCGTTGAACGACGGCGTCGACGAACCCGCGCCCTTGTTTAAATTGTATGTAACTGTATAGGTTTTCGGCGTGTAGGTGAATGTCCATGTAACCGGTGCCGTATTAACGTTGGCAAGATAGTACTGACCTTGAGCCGCACCGCCCTGAACCTTTGGGACGAGGTTCGTCCCGCCGCTGACGCAGGTGTATGAGGAAGCCGTATAACCGGGAATCTGGTCGTAATACGCATAGACCCAGTCGCCGTAGTTGTAGGACTTTGTCTCGACGGAGGTGCCGATAATCTGCGCGTTCGTCTGACCGTTGTAGTTTGTGCCGCTGCTGATGTGCGTCGCCGTGCTTGTGCCGGAAAGCTTGTTGGCCTGTACAATGGTTGTTGTATCGACCGTCTTGCTTGTCGTCGTAACATCGGGGCGTCCGAGATCAATCGCCATAGCAAGCAGCGAATTCTCATACTGGGCAAAGTTTGCGGCAGAGTACCATGACGTCTGAACGGCGCTGTTAACGGCCGTCTGATAATTTGAGCGGAGCGTAGCCTTTGTGTATTTGTTGACGTACATGGCGGTGCCGGAAGTGTAATATCCATTCGAGCCGGTATGAATGAAGCCGTAAACGCCGACAAGGTATCCGCTTGTAATTGTTGAAAGTTCTATACTTAAGCTTGAGGAATATCTTGTACCCGCCGGATTTCCGATTGTTGATTCATTAGCGGTTTCTGTCGGGAACCCCGAAGGAGCAAACTTAACGCTATTAACCCAAACCTGCTCATGAATGGCGGTCTCGTTTGAAGAGAAGCCTGACGAAGCGTTTGTTGTAAGGTTCCACGTAGTAGCACTTTTATAGCCGTATGTATATTTTATATGCGCAACCTTGTTGTTTGACGAACCACCGTAGTCGCCGCCGCCCTTAAGGTTCGGTATCTGGTTGAGGTTTGTGTAACGGCTGGTGTCGACATATAGGTTTGCGATGAAGCTGCCGAGCGATTGGGCTCCGGTCGTGCCGCTTCCGGAAAAGCCGCCTACACCTGACGCCGGGGAACCATTCGGTAAAATCCAGTTTAAGTTTGTCTCAGTGCTGCCGCCGCCGACATAGGTCGATTTTATCAGGGATGTCCACGGCGAGTAACGCAGGGTTCCTGCTCTGTCGACCCAATCTTTAGTGCCGGAGATACGGTTGGTTGTGGTACCGTTGATACCCATAATCCACGTCGTAACGGGCGCCCAGTCGCCTGAGTTGTTTGTATTTTGGTGACAAAGAATCGTACTGGAGGCGACACCTATGTACGGCGAGTAACAAACGGAATAGTTGTAGGCCGTGTAGGTCTGACCGTTTTTGACATAGGTTGCTGTATATCGGATGAAACAGTATGACCCCGCGGTGACGGCGGTGTTGATGACAAGGGCGCTTATTGTTGACGTAGCCGCGCCGCTCGACAGTGTAGGTGAAAACGACTTTGTGCTTGTGCTGCCGTTCAGTGAATATATATTGGTTGCATTGACCGCCGTATAGTTGCCGGATGCGCCGGTAGCCGAGGCCTCAAGCGCGATGGTAAGCGATGTCGCTCCCTCACAGTAAAAGTAGACGGAACCGGTTGACGAGGTCAGCTCGTTTGCGTCCGTCACGTCACCGTCGCTGTTGAGGTCACCGTTAAGAACCGTTGACATCGTCTTGCCGTCGGTTCCAAGATAAAACGTCTCGGGAACAACGAAAGTAACGACGGGCTTAAGGCTCACGTTTTCGCCCTCGGGGAAGTTGTTGCTTATAATGCCGTTACAGGTGCTGTAAGCGCTGTTTAAAGTATTGTAAGCACTATCAACTTCGGCCTGCGTCGCGTAGGGCTTGCCGAGTATGTTATAGGCGGTCTGTCTTGCCGAAATCAATGCCGGGTAAGCCGTGCTCCAGCTAACACTGTTATATGTGTAGGAATATGTCGAACGCCAGTTTCTTTCCATTGAGGTGTTGATAAGGGTTCTCAGGCTTGACTTGTTGACATTGAAAACCTTCAGGCCGTACTGATAGTTGATGGTCACCGAGGAGGAGGAGGATCGCTCCATATGCACGTCACACTGCATTGTATATGTGGTATCGCTTGTTGGAATTGACCCGTTGACGCTGTAAAGACCGCGCGCGACACTGTTGGTGTCATTTGGTATATCAACGTCCGACGCAATCGTAACGGCACTGTCGGTAGACCTGTAGCTAAACCTGTGTGTCTCTGAGCTGTATATTAAACCGTGATCCATCAGGCCGGCCTTGAAATTCGGAATTTGATTCAGGTTTGTGTAACGGCTGCTGTCGACATAAAGCCAGCCGTAAACCGCGCTCACGCTGCCGAAGGTTACGCTTTTATCATCGCTTCTTGTTCTGCCCCCGTACCAGACGCCGCCGTTACCGGCGAGGAGATAAGCGGAGTTTGTAATGCCGCCCGAGCCCTCCTGATACAACGTCTGATAGCTGTTGGCATAGCCATCGTCCATGCCGGTTATCGAAGGCCAGCCGACAAGCGGGCTTTGACCCTGGGGGCTGCTCTTGACCGTGGTGTTGTACCGGTCGTAGTAGTTGCTGTAGGAGCCGCTCGCGCCGCCGACTTTGTGGAGCCCCGTCATGAACGCGAAGCCGGCGAACTTCGGCTCGTTGCCGACGGAAGTTTTGTAGACATAACCGCCCGCCGTGCCGACGAGGTTGTCGAGGTTCGGATAGTAGGCGTACATATACGCCGTCTGGGAATAGCTCTTGCCGTCCGCAGTAAACTCGACGGTAACTGAAATTTGACCGTCATAGGTGGAGGTTGTGCTCCCCTGCGTAACCGTCCAAGCCTTGACCTGAGACGAGTCGATTAACGTTGTTGTATTCAGCGTCGTTCCGCTCTGCGCCGTAAGCGTAACGCCTGTCATCGCCATTGAGCAGGACAGAAAGATTTGACCCGTCGTCTGGCTGGCGCTGACGTTTAGCGCGCCGTTTGACTGGCGGTCGGTAAAGTACTGGAACGAATAGATCGACCCAGCGTTGACAATAGGATTAAGGTAGACCGTCTCAGGCACATAGAATTTTATCGTCGGCTCCAGCTTTGTAACCAGATTGCCCACGTCAAGGAACGCGCCCACGTCTATGCCGAGGTCGGCAAAGAAGAATGTGGTGAACACCATGACTGTCACAAGCAGCCAGCTGAACCCCTTCTTTAACGTTTTCATAATCTATTCCTCCCATAATACGAAGCTCGTTAATATTTTGATGTTGTGTTAGCCTGAGGTCTGTAAATGCTAAACGAATACAATATTCCTTTATACAATATGATACATTATTATAATATCATACACCATACCAATTGTCAACATATCATAAAAATATTAGTCATGATGTCGAAAAAGCAAGTTTACCGTCGTATTTAATAAATGTTTTTCTTAATGTTGTATTGTTTTATTGATGTTTGTTGTGCTTGCAAATAATTAAAGTTTTTCGTGCGGACATATAACCCCTGAACAACCTCCTGCGGCAAATCAAATTTTGCGGATTTGTTGTTGCAATACGTCGCTGTTTGTATTAAAATTATTTAATATTCATAAAGGGAGTGGAAATAGATGCTCAACGCCGTTATCAAAGTTTTAAAAGCCCCGTTTTTTCTTTTATTGGTAATTGTCCCGCTGATTGTAAACAACGGAGATCTGCCGCAAAAAGAAAATTTTCTTGAACCGCAAAGCACACAGACCTATGTTCTTTTAGACGCGCTTTTCCGTGCACAGGGTGTCACGGACGACGGCGAATATTTTTATTTTAGCTGGAACTACGGCCTTTTAAAGACTGAGCTTGACGGCGAAACGGTGGTTTGCCAGAATCTTATCGCCATCCCGTGGGCGCTTCTGAAATTGGGGTGCAAACACATCGGCGGCATAACCTATTACGACGGCAAGATTTATGTCACCATCGAGGACAGCAAGGTTTTTCAGAACCTTTACATGGCGCGGTATGACGCCGATACATTGAAGCTTATCGACTACAAGGCGCTGCCGCTTGAGCATCACGAAAACGGCGCCCCGTGGTGCGCCGCCAACCCCGACGCGGGCGTCATTTACTCCGCCCGGCGCGACAACCTTGAAGAACTTAACGTCTACGACCCCGAAACGATGGAATTCCTAGGCACTGTCCCTCTTCACGCCGACTTCAACGTCCACAAGGTACAGGGCGGCGACATGTATGACGGCACGCTTTATTTGTCGGTCAGCCGCGACCAGCACGCCGTTTTTTCGGTTGATGTTTCGACAGGTGAGGTAAAGGTCGCGTTCGAGCGCCACCTCGTCGACGGCTCGGAGGGAGAGGGAATGACCGTCCTGCCGATGGAAGACGGCTCACTGTTCCATGTGCTCGACATTGCCTCGGTCAAGCTCGGCGTCCATTTCCGCCATTACACGGCGGACGTCCTCACGGCTGAATAATACACAATGGAGCGAAAAATGATGAATTCAACAATAGCACGCGCCATCACGCACGACGGCAGCGCGATGATAGTCGCCGCGGACACGACAGCAATCGTTCAGCGGGCGCACGAAATTCATAATCTGTCAAAAACCATGACGGCGGCTTTGGGTCGGGCTCTCACCGCCGCGTCGCTGATGGGCTCATTACTAAAAAGTGAAAGTAATACTTTAACGCTTCAATTTAAGGGCGACGGTCCCGCCGGAACCGTCTGCTGCGTGAGCGACTGCTACGGCAATGTCCGCGGTTATGCCGACAATCCCGACGCCGAGCTCGCGCCCAACGGCGAGGGCAAGCTTGATGTCGGCGGCGCCATCGGAGAAGGCACAATGTATGTCATCAAGGATTTGAGTATGGAGGAGCCTTATGTCGGGCTGTCGGAAATCGTCAGCGGCGAAATCGGTGAGGACATCACGAATTATTACGCCAAAAGCGAGCAGGTGCCGTCTGTCTGCGCCTTAGGCGTGCGAGTCAACCGCGATTATTCCTGCAAGGCGGCGGGCGGCTTCCTCGTCCAGCTCCTGCCGTTCCCAGATGAGGCGACAGCGGACAAGATTGAGGAAAATATCTCAAAGCTCACATCGGTTTCGGCATTGTTCGCCAACGGACTGACGCCCGAGCAGGTCATCGAGCGGGTATTCGACGGTATTGAGGTCGATTTATTCGACAGCCGCGGCATCGAATACAAATGCACCTGTAGCAGGGAAAAATATGACCGCGCCCTTTTAAGCCTCGGCAAGGAGGAGCTGAAAAGGCTGCGCGATGAAAACAAACCTGTCGAAACAAAATGCAGCTTCTGCGGCACCTGTTACACCTTTGGGCTTGATGATATTGATAAAATGATTGAAGGGGCTAAAAACTAAAGACTAAGGACTGACTCTGTATTATTTAAAAAAAACAACCAAAAATATCGGTATAACGACTAAGGGGTGACCCATATGGCCAAACGCGTTATACCGATATTTTTTTTGATGATGTTCTGCTTCGGCTTTATTGTCCTGCGGCTTTTTACGCTCGTTACGGGCAAGTACGCCCAAAGCGGCGCTCAAAACAGTACGTTAACAGTCGAGGCGGCGTCCGGCAGGGGATTTATCTATGACCACGACTTAAAACCGTTTGTCAACAGCGAAAAATATCTCGTTGCCGTAGCCAGCCCGACAGAAAAGGCTGTGGCGGCGCTCAAATCCGTCCTCGACGACGAGACCTTTACTTATGCCTACGGCAGGCTGAGCAAGGGCTATCCCGTCACTGTCGAGGTTCCCTGTGCCATTGAATGCGACGGCGTTACCACTGTGACGGCGTATCGTCGCTATGCCTCGTCCGGTCAGTTGCTCGGGCATGTAATCGGCTACCTTGACGGCGGGGGCGCAGCCGTCTGCGGCATTGAAAAAAGCTGCGACGTTCTGCTCAAGTCGGAAGACAGGCGGATTACCGCAACGTTTTCCGTCGATGCCTCGGGGCGGGTACTCGTCGGCGGAATCGCTTCGCTACGGTCAAACGAATATTATTCAAAAAGCGGCGTTATTTTAACCGTCGATAGAGACATCCAGCAAATCACCGAGCGCGCGCTCGCGGACAGCGGCTTTGATTGTGGCGCTGCCGTCGTGACCAACGTCGAAACCGGTGCCGTCCTTGCCATGGCCGGTGTGCCGTGCTACGACGTCAACGACGTCTCGTCAAGCCTCGACGCCGAAGACGCTCCGTTTCTCAACCGGGCAATCAGCCCTTTCAGCGTCGGCTCCGTTTTTAAAATCATTGTCGCCGCCGCCGCGCTCGAAAGCGGTGTGCCGGAGACGCTAGTCTACGACTGCACCGGCAGCATCACGCAGAGCGACGTCATATTCAACTGCCATAAACGCGACGGTCACGGTTTGCTCGATATGCGCGGCGCGCTGGTTAACTCCTGCAACACCTACTTCATCAACCTGATGACAAAATTCGACGTCGGCGAAGTCATTGAGCTCGCCTACTATATGGGCTTCGGGACGCCGCTCAAGCTAACCGACGCCATCACGGCAGACGCGGGAAAGCTGCCCGACCCGGAGACTTTCGACTCGGCGGCGGCGGCCGCGAACCTTGCCTTCGGTCAGGGAGAGCTGATGGCAACACCTCTTCAAATGACAGCCGCGGTCGCCGCGATAGCCGCCGGAGGCGTCTACCATGTGCCGTATCTCATCGGCGGTTATGTTAACGCCGACGGCGGACTTTACAATGTAACCGAACCGCAGACCGGACAACGCGTCGTCAGCGAGAAGACGGCGGAAAAGGTTCGCTCGTTCCTCGTCTCGACAGCACAGGAGAGTAGCGTCCAAAGCACTGCCGGAATATCGGCGGGCGGCAAGACCGCAACAGCTCAGAGCGGAATTTATGTCGGCGGCGAAGAGATGCTCAACACGTGGTATTCCGGCTTTTTCCCCGCCGAAAATCCGAAATACGCGGTGACGATTATGCACCAGAACGGCGAGTCCGGCTTGCACGACTGCCAGCCTGTTTTTTATGCCATCGCGGACGCCGTCTCGGCGGCGGAGTGACGCGTTCACGCGCCGGATTAAATAATCTTTGCCTCCTTAAAACGCTTCCGATATTTTCTGCCCGATTTCATCCGCTCTTTCAAGCATCATGCGGCAGACATCGGTTCTCCAGAAAGCAAAGCGGAGCAACTCCTCTTTGTTCTCGCTTTTCATAATCAAGTATTCCTTGTAACCGTAGGCGCTTCGTCCGAGCTGAAACAGATAAATGTGCGGCATGTACCGTAAATCATAATCGTTGAGTGACGAATATTTGAGGTATTCGTCAATATATCGGCACAGCTTGTCAACATCTATATCGCTACCGCTTTTACACTCAATGGCGCTTTGTGTATAGCAGCGCATAAGCTCCCACGCCGCGGGAAGTATCCGCGCAGATGAAAAGTCAACAATAGTGTCAATACCGTTTTTGCCGCATAAAAATTGTAAGGAGCAATAGTCGCCGTGTGTAGGTGTATAAGTAAGGTGCTTATAATACGCGCCGTAACCGGCGATTTTATTTTGTAAAGACCTCTTGAAAATTAAATCCTTTTCTATCCTCGCGCGTCGGGAAAAGTCTGTTTCCTTTTCAAGCGCTGATATCAATTCATCATATCGGAACGCAGATGCTTCCGGATGGAATTTACCGACCCACTCTTCGTCCATATCGAGCGGCAGAGGGTAGCCCTTCAGCAGCGAATGCATTTGTCCGAGCAATCCGGCCGCCTCAATTAACAGATTGTCCGGCAGCGAGTGATTTTCATGCGTGACACCGCCAACAAACGGCTGCAAAGAAAAGCATCGGTTATCCTGCCGCACATAATAACCACCGTCACGGGTTTTTATAAAGTCCGTAGCAGGAAACTGTCGCTCTTTTAAAAAAACAAGAAGCTCTGCTTCACGCTCAAGCTCATCCGCCGTAAATTTACTTTGGTACTCTTTCAAGAAAAACTCGCCAGTCTCCGTGAAAACATGAAAACAATTCGCGGTACCTGTACCGATACCGCAAACATTACATGGTTCAAGCTTATAATGATTTCTTAGCAGCTTAGCCAGCTGCTTTTCGTTTAAAACAGACGGTTCCAGCGGCATATAAACATCCCTTTAACAATTTTATAAACAACCGGGTTTGTCCTAAGCGTCATAATTGAGATTTAACCGCATTAATATTAACGATAGTTTCTCAACATAATGCTATTCGTCCAGTGCTGACAGGTCGCTTTCGCCGATGACCCTGATGCCGTTTTTATCAAGCAGCGCCGCCGTTAAGCCGCTGCCCTTTGTCAGACGGTCAGAAAACGTACCGTCGTATATCTCGCCGAAGCCGCAGGATGGGCTGCGTTCCTTCATAACGGCGCAACGGCAGCCAAGCAGCCGCGCGAGACGAAGCGTTTCCTCCGCACCGAGCGTGAAGGCTTCAGTAACGTCAGTTTCGTCCCTTGTAACCGCCCCGTCGTCTCTGATTTCGACGGGCGGGCGCGGAAAGCCGAGGCCGCCGAACAGCTCCGGACAAACGGGAATTAACTCGTGCTTTTCGGCAAGCTTCAAAACGTTTTCGTCGGTTTGGCAGCCGCCGTCGTAGCGGCACTTAACGCCGAGCAGACAGGCGCTGACAAGAATTTTCATAGCTTTCACCCTCAAAAAATCAGGGCTGCATCAAAACTCACTTTCGGAACGGTCAAGACCGTTCCCTACACATTTTAAACCAAGATTACATTGGAATACAACGTGCAGGGCAAAGCCTTGACCCGAACAAAGTTTGATACAACCCCGAACATGGAACAATGATTTTACTCTTAGTCGGCTATCTTATGGCCGTTCTTGAGCTTGATTTTGCCGATAAACGGAACCTTGAGCATGCCGTCCACGGTGTCGCCGTCGAAGGTGAGTGTGATCGGGATTTCCTTGCCGGGAAGCATGGAGGTTGTGGCTGTGGCCGACAGCGAGTCGCCGTCCTCAATGATATCCTTGACGTCGATATCGGGGATGTCGATGTCCTTGACATCAAGCTCAAAGCCGTACTGACCGCCGTTGTCGTAAATCTTTATTCTTGCGTCGCCTTTGAAGAGCATTGTGTCGACATGACACTCCCAGGTTCCGAGACCGATCATAATTAAAACTCCTTTAAATAAATTTGTTTGCAAAGCATGTTTAGATTATCACCATTTACCAAAAAAGTCTTGTACATATTATAGTTTTATGCTATAATGCGTCAAATGATTCCGAAAGGAATGTGCCAATATTGAACGATAAATCGTTCAATCAGGAAGTTTTGTCCTTTTGCGCCATACAGGACAGCGCAAATCGGCTTTGCCGACCGTCCAAAACTTCCGCGTTCAGCGAAAGGAATGTGCCATAAATATGGAAAACACCATCAAACAAAGCCTTTCAAAAACCGCTTCAAGCGTCGCGGAATACGTGTCGACGCACATACAGGAACGCATTACCGTGCACGACATCGCGCGGGAGTTAAAGCTCAACGCAAGCTATCTAAACTTCAGCTTTAAAAAGCAGACGGGCGAATGCGTCTCGTCGTTTATCCAAAGAAGCAAGGTGAAAAGGGCTCAGGAAATGCTTAGTATGCGCCAGTACACCATCACCGACATCTGGACGGCGCTGGGTTATTTCGACCAAAGCCACTTCAACAAGCACTTTAAAAAGTTCACCGGAATCACGCCGAGGCAATACCGCCTGCGCAACCTGCCGGCGGTCTGAGGCGTTAAATTTTATTTAAAGGGCAATGTTGTCATAAAAGGGGAGCGGACAAATCCGCTCCCCTTTTATGCCCTAAAAAATATTAGACAGCCACGAAGCACACGATTCTGCTGCCGGAAATCAAAACCTGCGGTTAGCTTATTGACTTTGCGTGCTTTTTATACTATATTGTTATATGGATATATGTCTGTCCTGACAAACATATTTGTTCATATATCAGGCTCTATACACTTTGAGGGAGGCGCGGCGCTTGAAAATAAAGAGGGTTGACGTCAACATCATGATCCGGCAGGTCTTTTTGATTGTCGGGGACATCGTTATCATTAACCTTAGTACATTTTTAGCGGCGGCAAGCTATTATAATTTCAAGGCGGACAAGCTGTCGATGATTTTACCCATGCTGGCGGGCAGGGCTTTGCCGGTAACAGCCATGTTCCTGGTTCTTTATTACGCGTTCGGTCTATACAACAGCATCTGGAAATACGCCGGTCTTCACGAGCTGGTTCAATGTACGCTCGCGGGCTTTTTCGGAAGCCTGCTGGGCGTCGCTGTCGACAAGGTCGGCAGCTATTACCATGTTTTAAACCTCGGCAATTTCCCGCCGACGGTCTATGTCATCAGCATGTTTCTTGTTATCGGCTTGTGCGGCGCCATGCGTCTGTTTTACCGTATGGGTCGCCGCGTTATCCACGAGAGCGCCGGTACAATAGCGGGAAAGAAACGCAAGAGAAACCGCATTATGCTCATCGGCGCGGGTGATATGGGTATGATTGTCGTGCGTGAGCTGGCGGCCAACGGTTACCGTGAGGGCAAGCCCGTTGTCATTGTCGACGACAACAAGCATAAACAGGGCAAGCGGTTTAACGGCATTCCCGTGCGCGGCGGCTGCGACAGGATTCCCGAGCTTGCCGTGAAATATAGCGTGGACGAAATCATTCTCTGCATTCCTTCCGCGTCTCAGGCACGCCAGTTGAAAATCATGAAAATCGCCATGACTACCGACTGCGTGTTAAAAACCTCGCCGACTCTGCGTGAAATGGCAGACAACGCCGATAACGTTAAGAAAATCAGAAACGTCGAGATAACGGATTTGCTCGCGCGTCCGGAGGTCAATTTAAACATTGAGCAATGCCGTTATCTCAACGGCAAGACGATTCTTGTAACGGGCTGCGGTTCCATCGGCAGCGAGCTTTGCCGTCAGGTCGCTCGCCACAAGCCCAAAACCCTCGTACTCGTTGACAATTACGAGAACAACGCGTTCAATACATACAACGAGTTGTATGAAAAATACAAGGGCAGCCTGCCGATGCACATTCGCATAGGCTCGGTTCAGGACGCCAACAGGCTGCACGAAATTTTCGACGAATTCAAACCCGACATCGTCTTCCACGCGGCCGCTCACAAGCATGTCCCTCTCATGGAGGACAGCCCCTGCGAAGCGGTTAAAAACAACATTTTCGGTACCTACAACACCGCGAAAACCGCGTTGGAATTCAAGGTTCAAAAGTTTATCATTCTGTCGACAGACAAGGCAGTCAACCCCGCCAACGTCATGGGCGCAACCAAGCGGGTGACGGAGCTGATTATTCAGTATTTCAACCGTAAAACCGACGTCACCGACTTCGCCGCCGTGCGCTTCGGCAATGTGTTAGGCTCAAACGGCAGCGTCATTCCGATTTTTAAACGCCAGATTGAAAACGGCGGACCCGTTACGGTTACCGACCCCGAAATCACGCGTTATTTTATGACGATATCCGAGGCGGCTCAGCTCGTCGTTCAGGCGGGAAGCCTTTCAAAGGGCGGCGAGGTGTTCGTGCTCGACATGGGCGAGCAGATTAAGATTCTCACGCTCGCCGAAAACCTCATTAAGCTATCGGGGTACGAGCCCTACCGCGACATCGACATCCAGTTTACCGGCCTGCGTCCCGGCGAGAAGCTCTACGAAGAGCTTTCGTTGGAAGCCGAAATTAAGGGTCGAAAGCTCACGGCAAACGACAAGATATTCGTAACGCCGCCCGTAGAGCTCGACGACAAGGCGCTTGAAACGGCGCTCGAAAAGCTGCGTGCCGCCGACATGAGCAACGTTCGGGACTCCCTGAAGGAAATTGTGCCGAACTTTATCGAGGCACCCGATTATACAGTTGTTGAATAGAGGTTGTAGCACAGTTGAAAAAAATTCTTTTTGTGGCGACGGTACCCGAGCATTTCCTGTACTTCCACATACCATGCTTTAGGATGCTCCGTGAAAACGGCTGGGAGGTTCACGCGGTCTGCGCGGGCAGTGTCGAAATTCCCGAATGCGATCGCCGCATTGAATTGCCTATATCGAGAAGCCCCGCCGACAAGACGAACAGAGAAGCCTATCGGCAGCTTAAAAAGCTGATTGACGAAGAGGGTTATGATGTTGTCCACAGCCATACACCCGTGGG
Organism: uncultured Eubacteriales bacterium; assembly: GCA_964509145.1. Classification (GTDB taxonomy): domain Bacteria; phylum Bacillota; class Clostridia; order Oscillospirales; family Acutalibacteraceae; genus UBA1425. The sequence goes on from CAZDWM010000007.1 coordinate 12,358, forward strand.
CGGCGCGCTTGCTCGGCTGGCGTCGAGACAGGCGAGAAAAAACGGAACAAAGGTCTACTACACGGCGCACGGCTTTCATTTTTGCAAGGGCGCACCGTTTGCCAACTGGCTTGCCTTCCTGCCGGCGGAACGTTTTTTTTCAAGAATGACCGACGAGTTGCTAACCATTAACAACGAGGATTTCGGCTACGCGAACAAGCTGTTAAAGGCAAAGAACGTCCGTTTTATCCACGGCGTCGGCTGCGACCTTGAGCGGTTCGGCAGGGATACACCTGAGGAGCGCAACGCACTTCGCTCGGATTTAGGCTACGGTGAGGACGAGAAAATTATTTTTTACGCTGCCGAGTTAAACATAAATAAAAATCAAAGTTTTTTGATTGAGACGGTCAATATACTGCGTAAAACCAAGCCGAAGGCGCGGCTTGTGCTTGCAGGGCAGGACAACCTCGGCGGGGTCTACCAAAGGCTTGCGGCAGAGCTTAAAGTACCCGTCGATTTTTTAGGCGTACGCAACGACATTCCGCGGCTGATGAAGGCATGCGACATCTACGCCGCCTCCAGCCTTCGCGAGGGGCTGCCGCTGAACATTATGGAGGCTATGGCGACGGGGCTGCCCGTCGTGGCCGTCGCCAACCGCGGGCATTGCGCGCTGATTAGAGACGGCGAAACGGGCTATATAGTCGCGCCGGACGCGATGAAAATGGCGGCGGAGCATATGGCACGTCTGCTTGAGGACGAGGCGCTTTACGCTCGGTTTTCAGCTGCGGCTATTGAGGCAGTGCAGCCTTACAGCACAGACAACGTTTTAAAGGAACTTGCGGCACTTTACGAAATATCCTCGACGGAGTTGGTGTGATATGTCCGAGCCTGTCCGCGTCCTGCATGTGCTTCACTCAATGAACTGCGGCGGAGCAGAGGCGCTTATTATGAATCTATACAGAAGCGTCAACCGCGAAAAGGTACAGTTTGATTTTCTTGTCAACGTTTTCGACAGGATGTTTTACGAGGACGAAATCATGTCGCTCGGCGGCCGGATTTTCAGAATGCCCTTTTTAACAAAGGTCACGCCGCTCATTTATGAGCGGGATTTATATCGGTTTTTCAAAACGCACAGCGAAATCGGGATTGTTCACTCCCACCTTGAGACAACAACAGGGTTGATTTTAAAGCAGGCGCGGCGCGCGGGCGTGCCGGTGCGCATTGCCCACAGCCATAATTCACGCTTCACGAGAACGGGATTAAAGGCGCTGCCCGTTAATGTATTCAAATCATGGTGCAGACGAAAAATTGTTCCGAATGCTACCGTCCTGCTCGGCTGTTCCGAGCTTGCCAACGACTGGCTTTACAGCAGTGACGGCAACCGGGCTCAAATCATACAAAACGGTATTGAGACAGAAAAATACGCCTTTTCCGGGGAAATCCGCGCCGAAGTTCGTGCCGAGCTTGGCATCGACGGACAAACGAAGGTTCTCGGCCATGTCGGCCGCTTCAACGACCAAAAAAACCATCTGTTTTTAATCGATATCCTTGAAAAATACCGTATGGTCAACCCGAATGCCTTATTGCTGCTGGCCGGAGAAGGCGTTCTTTTGGAACAGGTTAAGGAAAAGGCGGCGCGGCTGGGGCTGACGGACAATATTCGTTTCCTCGGACTGCGCAGTGATATATATCGGCTGATGCAGGCGTTCGATGTCTTCGTGCTGCCGTCAAAATTCGAAGGACTGCCGTTTGTTATCGTCGAGGCGCAGGCGGCGGGGCTTCCCTGCCTCGCGGCCGATACCATCTCGCGGATGTCCAACCTCGGCTGCGGTTTAGTCACCTTTCTGCCGATTGACAACTCTCAGGTGTGGTCGAAAAAATTACTCCAAACGGACGCTGCCCGACGCAGCGCCGAAGCCGCAAAAACCGTGGCGTGTGCCGGATATGACATAAAAACGACGGCGAAAACGCTTGAGACTTTATATTTAGGAAACGCAGAATGATTACAGTGCTGATAGGGGTCAGCGTCTCGACGACCCGCTTATATGCCGCATGTTTTATCTCAGCCGGAAAGCTTGATTTTGGGGCGTCGAGGACGCCGCCCCCTACGGCTTTACGCAGACATTGCCGTAAGAGAGGAACTAACGATGCTTGAATGTACGCTGGAATTAAGCGAGGTGCCGCTTCACCTTTATCAGATTATCGCGGGGTTCTATCGGCTCGAAAAAAGCGGACAAATCAAGCTCCGCATTAGAAGACTTTCCACTGACGACCCGAAACGACTGCCCTATAACATGCTCAGGGTAAACGCCGGCGGACAGAGCCTGATATATGACATGAACGACGGTTATGATAACTTGCTTGCGGACGGACAAAGCTATGAGGCACTTTACGACGGGTTGCTCGATAGTTGCGACATAATGTTCAAACGAAGCTTTAACGCGTCAATGAACGCAAGGCTTAAAACGCCGGAAAAGATTAAAAGAACCGCGCCGAATTTTTTTGTCACGGTAAAGGGCAGTCCGGCGCATTTCCCTGTCCCTTGCGACCCGAGACGCGAAAAGCTTAAAAAGCTTGTCCGGCTGCTGCCGTTTTCCGAATATTACAACGGTTGGTGCTATGAGGAAGCGTTCAGGTGTGAGCCGACCGAAAACACCGAGCCGCACGCTTTGTTTATGGCGCGACTTTGGGATCCCGCTGGCGAGTTTCCCGGTCAGCTGACGGAGGAAAAAAGCGAGGAGCGTCGGCAGATTAACGAAAGCCGCGCCGATTGCATCCGCCTTTGCCGAAGGGAATTCGGCAGCCGCTTTTTTGGCGGTATTACACCGTCGCCGTTCGCGCAAAGGGAATACCCCGACCTGATTCTTGAGGACGGGAACATCGGCAAAAAGAATGAATACCTGAAGTATATGAAAACCTTCGATATTCACATCGCCACAGAGGGGCTTCACCGTTCGACGGGCTGGAAGTTCGCCGAATATCTCGCGGCGTCACGAGCTGTTGTGTCAGAACCGCTTTATTACGAAAGCACCGGCGGACTCGCCGAGGGCATCAATTACCTCTCCTTCAACGGCGCCGATGAATGCGTCGAAAAGATTAGCACACTTTTTGACAGCACCAGACGTCTTAAGATGATGAACGCAAACCGCGCCTACCGCGACAGATTTATGGGTTGTGAGACGATAGCCGTTGACACGCTCAAAGAAGCTGAGCTTTTTTAATAAACAATATACTATGAATTATCAAGGCTATAATTGTACATTGTTCATTATACATTGTACATTGACTAAAGGGGTGATTTTTTGCCGCTGCTCACTGTTTTCACGCCGACCTATAACCGGGCGTATATTTTGCCGCAGTGCTACGCTTCGATGAAGCGACAGACCTGTAAGGACTTTGTCTGGCTTGTCGTCGACGACGGCTCGACCGACGGCACGCGTGCGCTCGTGGAAAGCTGGCAACACGAGGACAACGGCTTTGAGTTGCGCTATGTCCATCAGGAAAACGTCGGGATGCACGGCGCGCATAACCTCGCCTATGAAAACATTGATACAGAACTGAACACCTGCATCGACTCCGACGACTACATGCCCGACGACGCGGTTGAAAAAATTTTGCGTTTCTGGCAGACATGCGAAAGGGATGACAGCTTGAGCGGTTTCCTCGCGCTCGACGCCTACGAAAACGGAGAGGTCATCGGCACTCGGTTCCCCGAAAAAGTCCGGAGAGCCACGTCATACGACTATTATTATAAATACGGCGTGAACGGCGACAAGAAATTTATCCTGCGCACGGAGTTGACCAAAAAGAATCCCTACCCGGTGTTTAAGGGCGAAAAATACGTCAACCTCGCCACCAAATACAGTCTGCTTGACGTCGACTACACTCTTCTTAACCTCAATGAGGTTGTCTGCATCGTCGAATACCTTGACGACGGTTCGTCAAAGAACATGTTCCGTCAGTACTTGAAAAACCCTAAGGGCTTCGCCTACAGCCGGAAGCTTTGTATGCAGCTTCCGTTCGCCGGTTTTAGATTCAGGTTTAATCAGGCGGCGCACTATGTGTCGAGCTGCCTGATTATGAAAAACCGCCACTGGCTGAGCGAGAGTCCCCGTAAGGCACTCACGCTCCTTGCGGCACCCGCCGGGTTCCTATGGTGGCTTTACATTCTTAACAAAACCAAATAACACTCGGGAAGGATGCGGGAAGCCGGTTCGGCACCGTATTAATGTTTTATGAGAACGAACTACATGCTGGTCTTTACTTTTATCGTTGTGGTGAGCTATATTACCGCCGCGATAACTAAGGTCTACGCGAGACGACCGGGTTGTCTCGGGCAGCCGAAGCCGAACGTTCTGGGCTTTATCCTTCCGGCGGCTCTGTTCACGACGTTCTCGGGTCTTCGCAACGGCCTCGGCGATACGTATTATTATATATATTCCTACAGTCTTCTCGACCCGAAAGAAATGAGCGGCTCTCCGTGGAAGCTTGAGGGCGGAATCATGTATAATGTCATGCAGCATTACTGCCGCCTGAGGTCAGACGATCCGACGCTCCTGATTTTTTTAACGGCCATAATCTCATGCGTTCCCGCTGTCTATATCATATACAAGTATTCAAATCCATACGAACTGGGTGTTTATCTTTATGTCACCACATCCTATTTTACGTTTTCAATGAACGGAATTAGGCAATATATGGCTGCCGGTGTGCTTTTACTTGCAACGAAATACCTGTTCTCCGACAACAAAAAAGACTTTATTAAATACCTGCTTTTTGTGATGATAGCCTGGTTGTTCCACGAGAGCGCTCTAATCATGATTCCCGTTTTCTTTATAGCCCGACGGCGAGCGTGGTCATGGCTGACACTTGTGATGCTTGTAAGCACGGCTATCATTACATTTATGTTCGACTTAATTCTGCCGACGTTTCTGGATGTTCTCGAAAACACGTCCTACAGCGAGTACGCAAACAACAACTGGTTTACAAGCGGAGAGGAAGCCGGCTCTAACATTATCAGAGTTGCCGTTTTACTGGTTCCTCTGGTTCTGGCTTATTTTCAGCGTGAGCGGCTTAAGACGCTGGGGCGTTATGGGGATGTTATGATTAACATGTCGGTTATGAACCTGCTGTTCTATATTCTTTCCCTCTACAACTGGATTTTTGCGCGTCTCGCAATTTACACAAGCATTTTCCCTATCCTGCTCATCACGTGGCTTATCGTCGTCGGTTTCAAGCGGGAGAATCGTAGCCTCGTTTACTGGTCAACCATCGGTTTGTATGCCATGTATTTTTATAACGTCCGTTACTCGGTTATCCATTACACAAGCGACAAGTTCTGAATGGGGTGAAGCCATGATACCCAAAACGATACATTACTGCTGGTTCGGCCGGGGTCAAAAACCGAAGCTTGTTCAGAGGTGCATCGCCACTTGGCGCAAAATTTTGCCGGAATATAACATTGTCGAATGGAACGAGGATAACTTTGATGTCGGCTGCAACACCTTTGTCCGGCAGGCGTATGACAAACGCAACTTCGCGTTTGTCAGCGACTACGCTCGGGCTAAGGCGCTGTATGAAAACGGCGGTATTTACCTTGACACCGATGTTGAGGTGCTTAAAAGCTTCGACGTGTTTCTTGCGCATAAAATGTTTGCCGGTTTTGAGGAAAAAAGCTTCGTTGGCACCTGTGTCATGGGTGCCGAAAAGGGCGCGCCGCTGCTTAAAACCTATATGGAGCATTATGAGGGCACATCGTACATTCTGCCCGACGGCAGCTTTTATAAGGACACAAACGTGGTGCTGCTCACACATCTGCTTGAGGAAAACGGATTGGTTCGCGACGACAGCTTGCGGGAGGTCTGCGGCGTTACCGTCTATCCGCGTACGTGGTTCAGCCCCTACGACTACATCAACGGCATCAGCTACATCACTGGCGACAGCCACGCCATTCACCATTTTGCCCAGCTCTGGCTGCCCAAAAGGACTCGGCTAAAATCGGACATCAAACGTGCGGCAATCAAGCTGATTGGCGGCGAAAGAATTAAAAAACTTCGCGGCAAAAGGAGTTGACAAGGTTGAAGAAAAGAATTCTTATAACCGTCAACAGCATGGAGGTAGGCGGCATTGAGCGCAGCCTGGCCGGAATGCTCAACGCCTTTGACTACGACAAATACGATGTCGACCTTCTTCTTTTTTCGAGAAAGGGCGAGTTTTTACCGCTCATTGACCCGCGCTGCCGTCTGCTGCCCGAGATTAAGCAGTGTGCCAGCCTGCTTATGCCCGTCAAAGAGGTTCTCCTGTCGGGACATCCGCTGATGGCGGCTTCAAGGGTATTTTCAAAATATTCGGTCGACGGCAGATATAAATATACCGACGTGCCGCCCGACGCTGTCGTGTTCGCTTATCTTCAGGCTTACTGGGACAACGGCATTCGGCTGATGCCGAAGCTAAAAACCGAATACGACGCGGCTATCAGCTTTATGTGGCCGCATCATTTCATCGAAAAAAATGTTAAGGCAAAAAGGAAAATCGCATGGGTGCACACCGACTACACAAAGGCGGCGCTTGACAGCAAAAAGGATTTAAAGGTTTGGGAAGGCTTCGACCGTATCGCGGCGGTTTCCGCCGAGTGCGGCCGCGCGTTTCTGAAGGTTTATCCGTCGCTCGGCAAAAAGCTAACGACGGTTGAAAATATTCTGTCGGCAGAGCTTGTGCGCCGTCAGGCGGACGAATTCGAGCCGGAGGAGATGGCGGAGCAGGGATATAGTAAGCTGCTGACAGTCGGCCGGTTCTGCTACGCGAAGGCCTTCGACATCGCCGCCGAAATTTGCAAAATACTCGTCGACAGAGGTCTTAAAATTAAATGGTATGCCGTCGGTTACGGCAGCGAGGTTCAAAGCGTCGAGAAAAAAATTCAGGAACTCGGCATTGAAAACAGCTTCATTATCCTCGGTAAAAAGCTCAACCCTTATCCGTATATGAAAGCCTGCGACCTCTATGTCCAGCCGTCAAGGTACGAGGGTAAGGCGGTCACCGTGCGCGAGGCGCAAATTCTCGGTCGACCCGTCGTCATAACCGATTTCACAACGGCGCGCGGACAGGTACATGACGGCTTTGACGCCGTAATTTCGCCGATGAAGCCCGAAAGTGTCGCCGACAACATCGAGCGACTCATTAATGACACCGCGCTTCGCGAAGCGCTGGCGAAAAACGCGTACGAGGCCGATTACAGCGGCGACTGCGAGCTGCGAAAAATCTTCGACATGATTGAGGGATGACATATGGCAATCACGACAAAAGCCGAGCTAAACGAATGCATTAAAGCCGACCTTTTCAGGTACTGCGGTCGGACGGATAAAAAGGCGTTGCGTAAATACAGGCGCTGCTCGGGCGGTTTCCGCTTTACCTATTACATGCGAATGTGTGCCTACTACCGCCGCCAGAAGCTTCTGAAATATATCCTGTTTCCCTACTACAGGCTTAAGAAGAATAAGTCCGGGCAAAGGAACGGCTTCGATATTTACGAAAACACCGAAATCGGCAAAGGGCTTCACATCGCCCACTTCGGCTGCCTTATTATTCACGCCGACGCGGTATTAGGCGAAAATGTCTCGCTGTCCCATGGGGTGACGGTAGGGCAGACGATAAAGGACGGCAAGGCGCTCACGCCGGTAATCGGAAACAATGTCTACCTCGCGCCCGGCGCCAAGGTTATCGGCGGAATTAAAATCGGCAACAATGTCGCCGTGGGTGCGAACGCGGTCGTGACGCACGACGTGCCCGACAACGCGGTCGTCGCCGGTGTGCCGGCGAGGATAATCGGCGACAAGGGCGCGGGCGATTATATAATCAATCCCTATAACGGATAACCGAAAGGGGCAAAGGATATTTTGAAAATATCTGTCGTCATCCCGGTGTTCAACACCGAACGTTACCTGCGGGAATGTGTCGATTCACTAATTACGCAAACAATTTTTGAGGCTATGGAACTGATTCTTGTCGACGACGGCTCCTCCGACGGTTCGCCCCAAATCTGCGATGAATACGCCGGAAATTTCGACAACATAACGGTTATCCACAAGCAAAACGCCGGCGTCAGCGCGGCGCGGAATATAGGAATCGACGTCGCGCGCGGCGACTTTATAGGCTTCGTTGATTCCGACGATACGGTATACCCGGATATGTACGCGCTGCTGTACGGGGCGGCTGAAAAGACAGGTGCGGACATGGTCTTCTGCGGTATTGAACATCCCTACCCCGACAAGGATGTAGTCATCGAATATCCTTTTGATAACGGTGTTCTTCTCGGCAGGGAGTATATAAAAAACACCGTCGCGCCTTTCATGCTGACCGACTCCTCCTTCAATTCACTGTGCAACAAGCTGTTCCGTAGAAATGTAATCGAAGATAGCGGTCTGCGTCTTTCCGACGGCAAAAAGCAGGGCGAGGACAGGGAGCTTGTGCTCAAATTCCTGCTGGCGTGCGGCGGCGTCTGCGGAGTCCCATACACCGGCTATTTTTACCGTTATGTGCAGTCAAGCGCTGTACAAAAGCCGAGGTGCGACTATACAGATACGATTTTTGAACAGCACTCTCTTGACCGCGCGCTTTTTCTGGAGTTGGGCGTCGAACCCACTCTGCTGGACAGCTTATCAACCGTTTCTGCGGTGTCCGAGCTGTTGTGCGCCATCGCCTTCGCGAACAAAAAGCTAAGGGGTTCGGACAGAAGAAGGGTCATGCGCAGCATTGTCAAGCACGAAGGGACACAAAAGCTGGTTAGAGACAATTACAAGCTTCTGATAAAGCAGAACACGCGTTTTGCCGCGCTGCTGATAAAAGCGGTTCGAATTAAAAGCATCTCCGGCGTGAGGTTGATTATGGCACTGATGAAAATAAAGGTGTGGGCTTACGCCATTATGAAAGGACGGTCAGAAATATGAACGCCGGCAAATCCCGCGTCACGGTTTTTACTCCGCTGTATAACCGCCGCCACACGATACACAGGGTTTATGAAAGCCTTTGCCGCCAAACGTTCAAGGGCTTTGAATGGTTGATTGTCGACGACGGCTCAACCGACAACGCAAAGGAACTCATCGACGACTATGCCCGGCAGGCGAACTTTAATATCCGTTATCACTATAAGCCAAACGGCGGCAAGCACACGGCCTGGAACATGGCGCTGGGGCTTATTGAGACTGAATATTTCATTTGCCTGGATTCGGACGACGCCGTAACCGACAATGCGCTTGAGCGGATGCTGTTTCATTGGGATTCCCTGCCGGACAAAAGCGGATATTGGAGCGTTGTCGGACTTTGCGTCGACGCGCAGACGTTTGAGGTTATCGGTGACCGCTACCCGGAGGGAATTAACGAAGCCCCCTCACCGCGAGAGATAGCCGCTACTGTCGACGGCGAAAAATACAGCTGTCTGCGCACCTCGGTTATGAAAAACTACTCGTTTCCGGAGCCGGAGGGTACAACCTTTATTACGGAGAGTATTGTATGGAACAAGGTTAATAAAGAATTTAGTCAATATTATGTCAACGAACCGTACAGGATTTATTACCAGAACGAGCCCGACTCGCTTACAACCGCTTGGTATCGGGAGCATGTCCGTGAGGGCTACGTTTCAAACTATTTTTGGAAGGTTTCAACGCTCAACGACGTCGGCGGCGACTTGAAAACCGTTTTTCAGGTTACTTACTACGGGCTTATGGCCGAAAAAAAGCCGCTGGATATTATCGGGGAAGTCAAAGGGATAAACAAGACGGCCGTCGCGCTGCTGATGCCGCCCGCGTTTGCGGCAAAGCTTCTGAGGGGCAGAAAATATAGGTGAATAGGGGTGCTTGGGTGAGAGATCTGAACACAAAAGAAGACTTCAATTTTTTCGTCAGAGCCGACCTTTACCGGTATTTCGGCGACGTTTCAAGGTCTGCTTTTAGTAACGCCTATAAAAACATACCCGGCTTTCGTTTTACCTACTGGATGAGAATGTGCGACTACCTGTCGCGCCGTCCCGTCTATACACGCCCGTTTTTTTACCGTGCGTTGCGTCAGTATCAAAAGCTTAAATTTAAATACGGTTACGACATCGAATACAGCACGAAAATAGGCCCCGGCTTTTATCTCGGGCACTGGGGCGGCGTCGTCATTAACGGCAGCGCTGTCATCGGCGCAAACTGCAACATATCGCATCAGGTGACCGTCGGCGCCGACGCTAAGCGCGGCTTGGACGCGGTGCCCATCGTCGGCGACAGGGTCTATATTGCCCCGGGCAGCAAGGTGTTCGGTAAAATCACGCTCGGTGACGGCTGTGCGGTTGGTGCGAACAGCGTCGTAACGCAGGATGTGTCGCCCGGGACGACGGTTGCCGGGCTCCCCGCGCGCGTGGTGAGCGAAAACGGCTCCGAGGGCTATGTCAATAATATTCTGCCGGAGAGCGAAGTTTGAAAGATAAACTTTCAAACAGGAAGTTTTGTCCTTTTGCGCCATACAGGACGGCGCAAATCGGCTTCGCCGACCGGTCAAAACTTCCGGCTTACTGCGAAAGGATGGTCATAAGTTTGAAAGATAAACTTTCAATCTGAAAGTTTTGTCCTTTCGCGCCATACAGGACGGCGCAAATCGGCTTCGCCGACCGTCCAAAACTTCCGCGTTCAGCGAAAGGATGGTTCTAAGCATGAAAAAAAACCTGCTGTTTATCATGCCGTCGCTTCACAGCGGCGGCGCCGAAAAAAGCCTTGTTACACTGCTGTCGCTTTTAGACCGCGGTCGGTACAACGTCGACCTGTTGCTGTTTCGAAACGAGGGTCTTTTTTTAGGACAGGTTCCTGATTATGTCAATGTCATCGAGGCGAAAGAAGACTACCGTTACTTCGACGGTTCGCTTTCCGCCGCGATGAAGCATTTTTTGCTTCGCGGCGCTTTTCACAAGGCTGTCAAACGTCTGCTGTATTCTGCGGCGCTGTACGGCCGCGACGAGAAACGTAAAAACAGGCTGGCTTGGCGATATTTAAGCGGCTGCCTGCCGAGACTGCCGAGGGTCTACGACGCGTCCATTGGCTTCCTTGAGGGCACGGCGATATACTTCTGTATCGACAAAACAAACGCCGCCCGACATATCGGCTGGCTCCACACCGATTACGACAGAATATCCGAGCAAAAAGGCATGGACGAACCGTATTTCAGGCGGCTCGACGAACTGGTCGGCGTGTCCGCGAAATGCTGCGAAAAGGCCGAGGCCGCGTTCCCGTTTTTAAAAGGCAAAACGGTTGTCATTGAAAACATTATTTCCCGTGAGATTATAGAGTCCATGGCCGAGGGCGAAAATGTTTATGATAAAACAAACGGGGAGACGGTCATTTTAACCATCGGGAGGCTGTCGCCGCCCAAGGGTATCGACCTTGCTGTCCTCACGTGCGCCGAGCTTAAAAAAAGAGGTCGGAGAATCAAGTGGTACCACATCGGCAAGGGCGAGCTTTACGATGAAATAAAGGCGCTTGCTGTTAATAGCGGCGTCGAAAACGATTTTATTTTCCTCGGCGAGCGCGGCAACCCATACCCTTACATTAAGCAGTGTGACATCTACGTCCAGCCGTCGCGCTTTGAGGGAAAATCCATCGCCGTCGACGAGGTAAAATGCCTTTCGAAGCCCTTGGTTGTCACAAACTTTTCAACCGTCGTCGACCAAATCACCGACGGAGTCAACGGTTTAATCGCCGAGATGACGCCGGAGTCTGTTGCCGACAAGGTCTGTGCTTTGATAGACGACCCGGCGTTGGCTAAGAAGCTTTCCGGCAACCTGAAAAGAGAAAACGTCGGCAACGAAAACGAAATCGAAAAGCTTTACAGGCTGATTGAGGAATAGGTCGATAAATTATGACGTTCGCTGTTATTGTTTTATCTGTTTTGCTCCTTGCGGTTATTTCCGCACTTTTGGTTGATATCGTGCCAGCGGCAAAGCGTTGGTACGAGCGCATCGGCACGGGTGCTTTCCCTGACAGCGGCGCATGGCTTGACGCCATCAAAAGTGCCGCCGTTAAGCAGCTTAAAAAAACGCCCGCCGTGACGGTCAGCGGAAACTCAAGGCTGACTGTTATCGACAGGCTAAAGGGCGCCTATAAAAACAAAAAGTTTCAAAGCTGGCAGGAGGCCGCGTTGCTGCTGGGGGTCAACGCCGAAGGCGAATCGGAGGCGGAGGTTCGCGCGTTCATCGCCTCTAAAACCGACGGCGGACGTTGGAAAAATCCTGTTGTCTCCGCCGATTTCGCGCTGCTCGCCTATGCCGTGCTGTCGTCCGACGCCGCCGACCGCGAAAAGCTGCGTCCGGCGATGGACGAGGTGTTTCATTTTCTCTTGGATAGCGAAAGGGACGGCACGGTGCCGTACAACAACGGTCTGCCGGATATTCGCTTTGTCGACACTGTCGGAATGGTTTGCCCGTTTCTTTATCTATATGCCGCCGAATACGCCTGCCCAGAAGCCACCGCACTCGCGAAAAGACAAATCGAGGAATACCTTGACTGTGGAATGCACAACTTGCTGTATCTGCCCGTCCACTGTTTCGATAAAAAGAGCGGCGCGCCGCTCGGTATTTACGGCTGGGGCAGAGGTTGCGGCTGGCTCGCGCTCGGGCTTGCCGAGAGCATAAAATGTGCGCCTGAATCGGACAAGGCGTTTTTACTTGAGGCGGCTAAAAAATACGCCGCCGGTCTGCTGAATTTTCAGACAGACGACGGCGTGTGGTGCCGTCAAATAACTGCGCGTGACATCGGCGAAACGAGCGCTACGGCGATGCTCGGTTATTTCATGGCGGCGCTATATAAAGCTTGCCCCGATGAGGCTTATCTGAAATCGGCGCTGGCGGCTCAAAAAGCGCTGATGTCCCGCACGCGTAAAAACGGAAAGGTTGATTATGCGCAGGGCGACACTCTGGGCATAGGCTTTTATTCCCCGAGGCTCGACGCCATGCCCGCGACGCAGGGCTTTGCGCTGCTCATGGCCGAGGCTGTGCGTTGTATAAACCAAAGAGGATAATTTGTTTTTGTCGGGAATCCCTTAGTCCTTAGCCTTTTATTTAAACAGCGCGGATTTCGGGGTCATCGATACTCACCCTTCTTCCCTCGCTTGATGAGACATAGCACGCCAGCACCATCCGCAGCGAATCTCTCGCCTCGCGGGCTGTGCAGATTGGCGGTCTTTCTCCGTTTAGAAATTCACCCAGCGGCTTTGCCTGGTTAACAATGCGCTGCCACTGCCCTGGCGGTAGCGGGATGTCGCTTACAGTCCAGTCGCCGTCGCCCTCTCTGAACCATTTCAGTGGGGGTGTTTTTTCATGCGGAAGCCTTGTTCCCGGTCCGTCGCCGCAGTAGTGCTGCAGCGCGCCCTTTTCGAAGTACATTTCGGTAGTGATTTCCGCGGCGGAGCAGGAGGCGCAGAACATTACCTCCGCCTGCATTCCGTTTGGGTATTTAAACACCGCAGTACCCAAGTCGTTTTTAACCGCTTGTGTGTGGACGGTGGAAAGCTCGCAGGTGACGGTTTCGGGCAGACCGAACAGGCTGTTGAGCCAGTCGGTCGGGTGGGCGCTGTCGTCGGCGAAAATGTCCCGGTTGAGCCGCGCGTCAACGTGCCAGGTGTTTTTAAAGTTCGGGTCGTTGTGCATCGGGAGGCAGTGACGGCGGCGGAAATAATAAGGTCTGCCGAGCGTGCCGCCATCTATCAATTCCTTGATTTTCAGGTTGACCGGGTCGACGCGCATCTGCCACGCAACGGTGAAGGGAACATCGTTTTCCTCAACCGCCGCGACGATTTCGTCCGCTTCTTGAAGTGTCAAGGCAAGCGGTTTATAAAGGACGATTCTTTTCTTTGCCTGCGCCGCAAGCTTTACAAGCTCGGCGTGGTAGAATGTTTCGGCGGCGATGAAAACCGCGTCGATGTCCGCGCGAGCGAGCAGAGCGTCCGCGGACAGACAGGTCTCTATGCCGAGCCTGCCGCACGCGTCGGTTAATCTTGACGCGTCCCTGTCCCAGCCGCAGACGACGGAAACACCGTATTGCGGACAGCGCCGCCATTCCTCCGCGACACCGAAAACATGACCGTGCGCGAAGCCGAGTATGCCTAAATTCATCATAACAACCTCATCCTTGTCTTGAATAATATATAAAAGAGCACACGTCTGTTTGCTCAGTAAGCAATATTTTCTCGGTGTAGGGGCGACCCTTGCGGTCGCCCGTAGCTAACCGCTTATCCCTGACTTCGGGCGACCGCAAGGGTCGCCCCTACGGAGATGATGCCGTTAAGCAAGGTGACAGACAGCGCGATATCTTCAATAACTGATGCATATATCAGGCTTTTCCGCCTTTAATCAACTTATACCGCCCCGCTTTGAGCTCGTAGACGAGACCGTAAATGTCGTCGATGTCGCGCTCTAAAACTAATCCACCGCGCGCGAGGTGGTTGATTTGGTGAAAGTCGGAGCCGGATATTTTTTTAAGTCCGTATTCGTCCGCCCACCGGTCGGCGAATTTGTTGCGGTCTTCGGATGTACCTCCGTTGTAGACCTCGACACCGTAGAGCTTCGACGGATTTGTAACGGTCATGTCGTTTCGAAACGGGTGCGCCTGATACACTATAGCGTCCTCCGGCAAAATTTTCAAAAAGCTGTCGAGCGTCAGCGTGTTCAGCAGCGGAGAATTGTAAAGGAAGTCCTCGTCGATGCCGTAGACGAGGTAATCGTTGATGGTGCCGTCAAAGCGCAGCTCGATTCCCATAAGAATTTTAACGCCGATTTCGTCTCCCGTCTTTTTTGCGACGCGGTAGCCGCGCAGATAATAGTCGATTATCCCCTCATGTCCGCAGCCCACAAGCTCGTCCTTGTACCACTCGAGCGACAGGTTGAAAAAGTGGTTGGTTATAACCATACCGTCGTAGCCAGCGCCCTTGTAGGCGCGCACAATTTCGTCCGCCGTCATAGAGACGCATATGTCATTTTCGCTGGTGTGGGTGTGCATTTCAAACTTCAAAACTTTTCATATCCTTTTCAAAATAATGCGTGCCGCGCGCGCCGATTTGATTTGACATCACTATAATAATATGTTAAATTGAGCTTGTCAATTTTTAACGTATGAAAGAGAGGAAAATTATATGGATATCAAGGCGACAAAGGAGCTTATCTTCGATTTAAACACGCCGACACCGAGCTGTCACGCGTCGACGGTTCTGCCGCTGCCCGACGGCACGGTGCTCGCGGCATGGTTCGGCGGCACGGCGGAAGGCAAGGACGATGTCGATATCTGGACGTCGCGCCGCGTCGGCGGTCAATGGAGCGTACCCGTCAGGATATCCGCAGATGACGATAAGCCGCATTGGAACCCGGTGCTGTTCAGGCTGCTCAACGGCACCGTTATCCTCTTTTTCAAGGTCAGCAAAAAGATTCAGACGTGGAAAACCTATGCCGCCAAATCAACCGACAACGGTCTGACTTGGAGCGCGCCATATGAGCTTGTGCCGGGCGACGAAACGGGAGGCAGAGGTCCCGTTAAAAATAAGCCTGTCCGAATTTCAAACGGAACCGTTCTCGCGCCGGCCTCCACCGAAAAGCCGGTGTGGCTGCCTTTCGTTGATATTTCAAACGACGAGTGCGATACATGGTCAAAGCAGCAGGCCTTCCCGTCAAAAAAGCGCATGGGCAACCCCGTGCCGATGATTCAGCCGACGCTCTGGGAGTCGGAGCCGGGCAAGATACACGCTCTTGTGCGCACGTCCGTGCGCCACGCGTACAGGAGCGATTCCGACGACTACGGCAAAACGTGGTGCAAAGCATATCCGACGACGATTAAAAACAACAACAGCGGCCTCGACGTGACTAAGCTGCCCGACGGCACGCTTGTTCTTATCTCCAACCCCGTCGCGAAAAACTGGGGCGACCGCGCGCCGCTGACCTTGATGCGCTCTTCAGACAACGGCGTAACGTGGGAGGAGTTTTATGTCCTTGAAAAGTGGCAGAACCACGACGACGAATATTCCTACCCCGCCATCGTCTCCGTCGGGACGAAGCTTTACATTACCTACACCTGGCAGCGCAAAAAGGTTGCCTATTGGGAAATTGAGCTGTAGCAGGATGATTAACCTGTGACACGGCGTACCGCGTCCGTAAAACGATAATCCTCACGAAAAGAGGTTCCTCATGACCAGTAACAACGTCCGCGAACAATTACACGACTATATAAAAACGCTAAAAATCACAAACACCCACTGCCATCATCTTGAAGACGGGCTTTATGAAAACATCGGCCTGCGCTACGTTTTAAGAAATTCCTACGTCGCGTGGTGTGCCGACATCCCCGATATTTATAATAGAGAAGCAGCGGAGCGGTTTATTTTAAGCGCACGTTGCAACTCGTTTTTTCGCTGGATGGCAGAGTCGATTGAAGCGCTCTATTTATTGCCGTTCACGGCGGAAAATTTGCCCGAAATTGACACACGGATACGAACGGCGTATAAAGATAGAAATTATCATCTCAATGTTTTGAAAGATACCTGCCGGTTTGAGAAAATCGTCACCGAGCGCCAGACCGACCCCGGCAGCAACCTCGGCCACCCCGAGTTGTTCACACCAAGCTTGCGTTGCGACAGCTTCTTTTCGGGCTACAACAAGGCTTTGCCCGACAACGACGGTTATTTATGCGGAACGCTTTTTAACGGTGATTATCCCGAAACGCTCAGCGAATTCCTCGCGGCAATTGACAGTGCAATTGAACGTAAAAAGGACGCCGGATGTGTCGGGCTAAAGGTTGCGATGGCATATATCCGCCCGATTAATTTTGACGGGGCAAATTTCAACAAAGCGGAAAAGGCGTTTCAAAATTCCAATGCATCACCCGACGAAATAGCGGTGTTCGGCAATGTTGTGATGCAGTCCATTTGCGACAGCGCCGCCGTGCACAGCCTTCCCTTGCAGATACACACCGGCATGGCCGCCCTTGACAAAACGCGACCTTTGGAGCTGCTTGGGCTTATAAAATGTCACCCTGATACGAAATTTCATTTGCTCCACGGCGGCTTCCCGTGGTTTTCCGACACCTACGCGCTTCTTGCTTCTTATAAAAATGTCTGGTCGGACACCTGCTGGATTCCCTACCTTTCAACGACGCGGGCGGCGGATTATATTGTTACGGCGCTTGAGGTGTCGTCCGCCGATCGCCTGACATGGGGCTGCGACGCGTGGATGCCCGAGGATTCACTCGGCGCGCTGCTCGCTATGGAGCATACTCTTTCAAAGTCACTCGGTCAAATGGTTGCTGACGGTGCGTTCGACATAGACTATGCGAAATATCTCGCGCGTGCCATTTTGCGTGAAAACGGCAGGGCTTTGTTCAACATTTAGCGGAGGGTGGACACAACGGATAAAAAATACATCAAGCGCGTAATATTGAGCGACGACATTGATAACAGTTCCTATCTCTGCGGTCTGCCTGTCGTGCGCTATCTCGCAGAGCACCGCGCGATTGAGTTTACCGGTGACGTGACTTTTTTTGTGGGCGAAAACGGAACGGACAAGTCGACGCTGCTTGAAGCGATTGCCGTCGCCTACGGCTTCAACGCCGAGGGCGGTTCAAGAAACTTTGCGTTCTCGACAAACGAGACGCATTCAGACCTTTATCGGTATCTGACGATTGCGAAAAACGGCTACGCGCGCGACGGCTATTTCCTGCGCGCCGAAAGCTTTTATAACGTCGCGTCAAACATTGAAGCGCTCGACGAGCAGCCTGCCTGCGCTCCTCCGATTATCGGCAGCTACGGAGGCGTGTCGCTTCATCGGCAGTCGCACGGTGAAAGCTTTCTCGCGCTTGTACACAACCGCTTCGGCGGCAACGGTCTTTATATTCTCGACGAGCCGGAGGCGGCGCTTTCACCGTCTCGGCTTTTTACACTGCTGTCCGAAATCGACGCGCTGGTTAAAAAGGATTCGCAATTCATCATCGCCACGCACTCGCCGGTTCTTATGGTCTATCCCGGCGCGCAGATTTACGAGCTGACCGAGGACGGCATTGAGGCCGTCGACTATAAGCAGACGGCACATTACCAGCTGACCAAACGGTTTCTCGACAATCCGGAAAGGATGCTCAAGGCGCTTCTGGAAGACTGACGCAAAGTTCATTTAAACCTTGTTTGTTTTTTATAATCTTATGACAACAGAAGGATGTAATCTCGATGACGGTTTACCACGGCAATATCATCACGGTTGACAAACACAACAACCTCGCGAGCTATCTTGCGGAGGACGGTGGCAAAATTCTCTTTGTCGGGGCCACGCTGCCGGACACTTATAAGAACGCAACGATCGTGGAGCTTGGCGACGGGGCAATGATGCCTGCCTTTGCCGATACGCACGGCCATTTTACATCCTACGCAATGCTTGCCGTCACCGTCAAATTGAACGAGGCCAAATCAAACGCCGAGATGCTCGAAATCATGAAGGCCGCCGACAAGGAGTTGCCCCCTAAAAAAACGATGCTCTGCTTCGGCGCTTCGCCGAAGGTGGCTGAGGGAAAGCTTCTTGAAAAGTCGGAGATAGACGCCGTCATGCCGGAGCGTACCGTTTTTATCATCTGTGGCGACGGCCATACCGCTGTTTTAAACCAGAAAGCGCTCGACAAAATGCCCAAGTCCGTCAAAAAAACAAACGGCTACATCGGCGACAAGGGCTGGCTGATGCACGAGTGCTTTTACAAGGCTGTTGACAACATTTTAAAGGTCATCAGTGTGCTTGATGCCTTGCAGGCGTTTCAGGGAGCGTTCGACGGCTATATGGAAAAAGGCTTCGGGCTTGTCTGCTGCGAAAGCGGCACGGGATTTCCGCTTGACCTCGATGTCGAGTTGCTCAAGTGGTTTTACCGCGGCCAGAACCGCAGCGCGATGATACGTATTTTCATCCAGTCCTTCGATGTGAAAAAAGCGAAGCGGCGTAATATCGACCGTCTAGGCGGCTGCTTTGAGTGCGCCTTGGACGGCAGCATCACGTCCTCCGACTGCGCTCTTTCCGAGCCCTACGAGGGGACGAATAACCATGGCATTCTCTATTACACGGACGACGAGCTGTATGAAAAAATCAAAAAAATCCATCTCGACGGCCTTGCCTTTCAGATGCACGCCATAGGTGACCGCGCCGTGATGCAGGCCGCGCGAACCTACAAGCGGATTCTAGACGAGTACCCGCGCGAAAATCATCGCCACGGCATCATCCACGCGTCGTTTGTCCCCGACGAGGCGATGAAAATTATTGAGGACTATCACGTCCAGATAATCGGTCAGCCGGGCTTTATTGCGCTGTCCGAGCAGAACTTCGAGTTCATGTACGGTCAGCTCGGCGAGCGCGTCTGGATTGCCGAGCCTCACCATGAGTTTATCAAACGCGGCATCGTCTTTTCCGGCTCG
>CAZDWM010000008.1:0-13947 GCA_964509145.1 uncultured Eubacteriales bacterium
GCTGCATTGTCGGCTGCGGGCTCTATTTCGCGGTGCTCAAGGCCGTTCTGGCGGTTAGGCACCTCTCACTGACAGTGTATCAGGGCATCGGCGACATGACGGCAGTACCTGAAACTGGGCTCAAGTCCGTTATCGCCACAACTGCCAAGGAGATTTTAGCGTTATTGTTTAAATACGGTCACAACGGTTTCGGAGGAACAACCGCGCTGAATTTTCTTTTACTGATTTTTACGATACTTGTTTCGATAACGGTCATCATCAGAGCGGTTTCCATCAAACTATACCGTCACCCGATTCTGTTTTTCCTGTTGCCGGTTTTATTTTTAAGCCTGCCGTTTTCCATGTGCTGCATTTTGTTTGTTTCGCCGGACACTAACTATTATGGCGTTATGTTTATGTCTTTTTCAATTGTCTTCGCCGCTGTGCCCATTATTTTTAATCGTTATATGTACATCTCATCGTTTCCCTCCTTTGTACATAAACATCTATCGATGGCGATTTCTCTGTTCTATGTCCTACACTTCGTCATCTACGCAAATTATACATATGTTGAGGCTGGCATTCAGATGAAAAATACTGACACTTTGATAACACAGGTTGTATCCGACCTCTATAAAATCGATGATTTTGAAAAGAAACCTATGGCATTTTTCTGTGACCCCGACGCACTCGAAGGCGAAAGACCTTATTATATGTATGCAAATTTCAAATATGTTTATTTGGGACATCCCGATTACACAGGCGAAACGGACGAATTGATTTTTCAGGATCTGATTATTTATCTGAAACTTTATCACGGAATTGACTGCACATCCATGAAGTGGTCGGATTGTAGCAAAACGGTTAAAGAACCAGGCTACAAGGTACTTTTCAATCTACGCGATAAAAACCGCGAGTATAACATTATCGAATACGAAGATAATATTTTCATCTGGTTGAACCATCCGCTTTACTAATGGTATAAGATAAAATATCGCCGATTGAACAGAGCACATCCCTGATTCAACCGGCGGTTCTTTTTTTGTGATTGCTTTGTTATTCCCTGTGCCATTTGACGCCCTGCGGCGTATCCTCAAGGATGATGCCCTGTGCCTTAAGTTCGTCCCTAATGCGGTCGGACTCGGCGAAGTTTTTGGTCTTTCTCGCGGCCGTGCGCTGTTCAATAAGCGCTTCTATCTCGTCGTCGAGCGAATCATTCTGTCGGTTGTAGATAAGACCAAGCACGTCCGTCAGCTCGTCGAAAACCGATATCGCCTTATTGCACAGTTCCTTTGACGCACCCTTGCCGACTACAAGCGTGTTGATGTCACGCACGAGGTCGAACACGGCGGCCAAGGCGTCGGCGGTGTTTAGGTCGTCCTCCATCGCCTCTATAAATCGCGCGCGGCGGTTTTCAGCGGCGGTGCAGAATTCCTCACAGCCGCCCGTTTCGACGGCGGCGTTTTTAAGCTCGAAGTCAAGGCCGTCGCGGCAGGTGTAAAGCCTTGTAAGTGCCGACTTGCACTGCTCAATAACATCGACGCTGTAATTGATGGGACTTCTGTACTGCGAGGAAATCATTAAATAGCGAATCGGCTCGTAGCCGTATTTTTCGGCGACATCACGCACGGTGAAAAAGTTGCCGAGCGACTTTGACATTTTAACGTTATCTACGTTAATATAGCCGTTGTGCATCCAATAGTTTGCGAAGGGGGCGCCGTTGCAGCATTCACTCTGAGCTATTTCGTTTTCGTGGTGCGGGAAAATGAGATCCTGCCCTCCGCAGTGGATGTCGATGGTCTCACCGAGGTAGCGGCGCACCATGGCGGAGCACTCGATGTGCCAGCCCGGCCTGCCCCTGCCCCACGGCGACTCCCAGTAAGGCTCGCCGGGCTTGGCTGATTTCCATAGCGCGAAGTCCATCGGCTCACGCTTAATTTCGCCCACCATTATCCGCGCTCCGGCCTCAAGCTCCTCGAGCGGCTGATGCGACAGCTTACCGTAATCGTCGCATTTCGACGGGCTAAAATACACATCGCCCTCGATTTCGTAGGCATAACCCTTGTCAATCAGCGACGAGACAATCGCGATGATTTCATCAATATTTTCCGTGGCCTTTGGGTGAACCGTTGCCTCGCGGATGTTCATGCCCTTTGCGTCCGTCCAGTATTCGCGTATATATTTTTCGGCAATGTTGCTGAAGGACACGCCCTCCTCGTTTGCCCGTCTGATAATTTTGTCGTCAATGTCGGTAAAATTTTGGGCAAAGACGACCTTGAAGCCCCTGTATTCAAGATAACGGCGCAGGACATCAAACACGCACAGCGGCCTCGCGTTTCCGATGTGGATAAAATTGTAAACCGTCGGACCACAGGCGTAAATTTTTACCTCGCCGCTGTCTACGGTTTTCAGTTCCTCCTTTTGCCTTGTGAGCGTGTTGAAAATAACCATACCGTTATACCTTCCTTCATTGATTTGTTTCTTCTTGGATTTGTTCAAGCTGCTCAACGCGCTTGCGCAGCTCCTCAATTTCTATTTCGACAGGGTCGGGAACGTGAACCTGATCAAGATCCTCCACCTTCATGCCGTAGCGGCGAACCACCTTGGCGGGAACGCCGACCGCCGTGGAATTCGGCGGAATTTCGTTTAAAACGACAGCGCCCGCGGCAATGCGGCAGTCGTCCCCGACGGAAAACGGACCGAGCACCTTTGCGCCGGAGCCTATCATAACCCGGTTGCCAATGGTAGGGTGGCGTT
This sequence comes from uncultured Eubacteriales bacterium, assembly GCA_964509145.1. GTDB lineage: Bacteria > Bacillota > Clostridia > Oscillospirales > Acutalibacteraceae > UBA1425. The sequence goes on from CAZDWM010000008.1 coordinate 2,737, forward strand.
TGCCTGTGTCCTTGCCTGTACCGCCGAGGGTAACGCCCTGATACAGTGTTACATCATCACCTATTATAGTTGTTTCACCTATGACGACGCCTGTACCGTGGTCGATGAAAAACCTACGACCTATGGTGGCGGCGGGATGTATTTCAATTCCTGTCCTTCGGACAGCGTGCTGGGATATCCAGCGCGCGGTAAAAAAAAGCTTGTGGCGGTAGCACCAGTTCGCCTTGCGGTGGAGCCTGACCGCTTTGAGACCGGGGTAAAGGAGCAAAACCTCAAGCCACGAGCGCGCGGCCGGATCCCTATCCTTAACACACCTTATGTCCTCTTTCAAACGGGAAAACATAGAAATAATGTCCTTTCCGGGCTTTATGCCCGGAAAGGACATAAAACCGTTTCGAAAATTGTGGCGATGCTTTGCAGCGCGAAGAACGAAGTTCGAGAACAATTTTCGTGGGTTGAAAGTTAATTTCAACCCATCCTCCTATAGTCAACGTGAATAATCGATGGTTTTCCTGCTTGCCGCAAGATAGGTAAGGCCTGACACGACGGCCAGCACCGCGGTAATCCAAAGCAGGGTATTTGAGAGCGTTTCGAAGCTGACAATTTTTATGTAGCTAAAAATACCGAAGTCCTCCTCAAGCTCTCCGAGGACTAGTATAAACACGGTGAACAACATCTGACAGGCTGTTTTAACCTTGCCCCACTTGTTTGCGGGAATAACCACGCCCTGAGCCGAAGCGACAAGGCGCACGGAGGTGATAGCAAACTCGCGCGTCAGCACAATCATGACGACCCAAATGTTGCAAAGACCCATTTTCATCAGGGCGAGCATGGCGGCGGTTGTGAGCATCTTGTCGGCGACGGGGTCTAAAAGCTTGCCAAAGGTTGTTATCTGGTTGTTTTTCCGCGCGAGCCTGCCGTCTATAAAATCGGTGAGCGACGCTATAACGAAAACAACGGCCGACACAATAAACTTATGCGGAAAGCTCATCAATACCACAACCATAAAAATCGGCGTCATAAGCATTCTTGCCACTGTCAGTTTGTTAGGCGTGTTCATTCGGTTCATCCTTTCATTTTTGACGTTATAATTCCCTGCCTATCAGGTCGTAATCCTTATAGTCGGTGATTTTTACGGTTACGAAATCGCCGGGCTCATAATCCTTTTGTGAGGTGAAAATGACAGCACCGTCAATTTCCGGTGCGTCCATATATGTCCTGCCGGTATAGCTGTCGGTATACCTGTCATACTCCTCTACGAGCACCTTGTAGGTGTTTCCGATTCTGACGAGGCTTTTTTCCTCGGCGATGCTGAACTGATCCTCCATGATAACTTCTCCGCGGCGACGCTTTGTCTCCTCGTCCACCTGCTCTGGCAGCGAGGCGGCCAAAGTGCCCTCCTGCGGCGAATAAGCAAAGCACCCGACGCGGTCGAATTCCATTTCGTTTACAAAGACGGCAAGATTTTCAAACTCGTCCTCTCCCTCACCGGGGAAGCCGGTGATGAAGGTGGTTCGTATGACAATATCGGGAATGTGCCGACGGAGCTTTTCGACAAGCGCTCTGATTTCGGCCTGTGTTCCGCGCCTGTTCATGGCTTTTAAAACTTTGTCGTCGGCGTGCTGAAGAGGTAAATCCATGTAATGCAGCACTTTTGGTTGGTATTTCATGACGTCTATGAGCGCGTCCGTCACCTCGTCGGGGTAACAGTAAAGCAACCTTATCCATTCAATGCCGTTTATCGCGCACAGCTTGTTGAGTAATTCCGGAAGCTTTTGCTCGCCGTAAAGGTCGCTGCCGTAGGCCGTCGTGTCCTGCGCGATGAGTACAAGCTCCTTGACGCCGGTTCTTGCGAGCTGGCGCGCCTCTTCGATAACAGTCTCCATGGTTCTGCTCCGGAGGCCGCCGCGGATGTCCGGAATGGAACAATAAGAACATCGGTTGGAGCAACCGTCGGCTATTTTAAGATATGCCCAATATTCGGGAGATGTGAGTAAACGTTGCCCCTCAAGCGGCAATTCGGAAGCGTCGGGACAGTCAAAAATTGTCTCATCCCACATCACCGAACGAATAATGCTGACGATGCGGCTGTTTGCTCCGATGCCGACGACTGCGTCGACCTCGGGAATTTCCTTAAAAATATCGTCTTTATGCGCTTGCGAAAGGCAGCCGGTTACGATAATTTTCCCGATAACACCGTCGTTTTTCAGCTCCGCCATGTCCAATATGTTGTCGATGGCCTCCCGTTTTGCGTCGTCAATAAACGCGCAGGTGTTGACAATTACAACGTCCGCGCCGTCGGCGTAATCGACAATTTCAATGCCCGTCTTTTCAAGCGAGGCGAGCATCATCTCGGCGTCCACCTGATTTTTCGGACAACCGAGTGATATGAGTCCGACCCTCAAATTCATCTTACCTTCCGTCAATATTCATCATCCTCCCGCACATGTGCCCGCAGGGCTTTTTTAATGTCGTAGGCACGATATCCCATTCGCATCAATGAGTTAAAGGTTCGCCGCACGCATTTTTCATCCGACAGCGAACCGGAATATTTTGTATTCAACAGTTCAATAATACACGCCTCGTCGTCAATGTCAAGCCCCTCGACGGCATTTTGCGCCGCTTCGCGGCTGATTCCTCTGAAAATCAGCTCGCTTTTTATCCGCTCTGGGCCGAACTTTTTACGTCTGAACAGCTCGGCGCACAGCTTATGAGCGTAGGCCTCGTCGTCAAGAAAGCCGGCCTCCCGCGCCTGCTCTACGGCGCTCTCGGCGGCCTCCCTTGAAAACCTCATTTTAAGCTTGTCGTAAAGCTCCTTTTGGCTGTGGTCGCGCAATGACAGCAGGTCGAGCGCCTTGTTGTATGCCCTGCGCCGCTCAATGCTTGATAACAGAATTTCCAGCTCTTCTTCGTCGAGAACCTCACACGCCGCCGCGCCCGAAGAGAACCAGTAGACCGCATCGACGGTGGCGGTGTATTCGCCGTTTGCGTAAATATGTATTTTATCCGCCTTGCCGTGCTTTATCTCTATCTTAAAGCCGCTTTCCACGCTATTCATCGTCGTCGACGGCGATATCAATCTGTGCCTTGGCCGACGGCTTCGTCGGAGTTAATGTTGTCGGGCGGTCAAAGTCGTCGTCATCCTTCTTTTTAGAGGACGCCGCGGGTTTGCCCATTTGGATGAGCTTGCCCATGTTTGCTCTGACCTTTTCCTCAAGCTCCTTCAACAGCTCAGGATTCTGGCTTATGTATTCCTTAACGTTGTCGCGCCCCTGACCGAGACGCGTGTCGCCGTAGGAGAACCACGCGCCGCTCTTGTTGACGATGTCGAGCTTAACAGCAAGGTCGAGAATTTCGCCTGTTTTTGATATGCCCTTGCCGAACATGATATCGAACTCGGCTTCCTTGAACGGCGGCGCAACCTTGTTTTTAACGACCTTAACCTTGGTTCTTGAGCCGATAAACTCCCCGCCAGAGCCCTTGAGCTGCTCGACGCGGCGCACATCCATGCGGATGGTGGCATAGAACTTAAGCGCCCTGCCGCCGGTTGTTGTCTCGGAACTGCCGTAGACGACACCGACCTTGTCGCGAAGCTGGTTTATGAAAATAATGATTGTGTTCGATTTTGAAACGGCACCCGCGAGCTTGCGAAGCGCCTGCGACATCAGCCTCGCGTGGAGACCCATGTGCGAGTCGCCCATCTCGCCCTCAATTTCGGCGCGCGGGACAAGTGCCGCGACGGAGTCGACGACCATAACGTCAATCGCGCCCGAACGGACAAGCGCCTCGGCAATTTCAAGTGCCTGCTCACCGTTGTCGGGCTGGGAGACAAGCAGCGAGTCGATGTCGACGCCTAAGCTTGCGGCGTAAACGGGGTCTAAAGCGTGCTCCGCGTCGATAAAAGCCGCCTCGCCGCCTTTTTTTTGAGCCTCGGCGACTACATGGAGCGCGAGGGTCGTTTTACCCGAGGACTCGGGACCGTATATCTCTATTATCCTGCCCCTCGGCAGACCCCCGATGCCGGTCGCGGCGTCGAGCGCGATGGAGCCCGTGGAGATAGCTTCCACATGCATCCCACTGTTTTGACCGAGGCGCATGATGGTGCCTTTTCCGTATGCCTTTTCAATTTGATGCAGAGCGGTTTCGAGCGCTTTTTCCTTATCTGACATCTTATCAAGCCCTTTCTCAATCACAAATATCAATAGTACAAATGTTCGGTTAAATGTATTATACAACACATCAAATGAAAAAGCAACTAATTTTTTCAAATTTTAGCCGACTTCACGATGAATGATTTTAGTCGCCGCGCAGACACTATGCATGGGTCGTTTCGACTGCGCGGAGGCAACTATGAGCTTTTTCACGAAACTGTTTTTAACGGTGTTGTCTGTTTTTATTATCCTTCCTCAGGTATCAGCAGCTTCTCAAATCGTGACGGATGCGCCGACAAACGTATCCTTCAGCAAAGCCGCGGAGACGCGGGACACAACAGACAAATGCACCCGGAGCGACCCTCCCGTTATTGCCCTGACCTTTGACGACGGTCCGAGACCCTCGACCACAAACCGTATCCTTGATATTCTTGAGGAAAACGGCGCGAGGGCGACGTTTTTTATCATTGGCAAAAGCGCCGAAGCTTATCCCGAGACTGTCAGGCGGGCGAAATCCATCGGATGCGAAATCGGCAATCACACCTATGATCACAAGAATCTGACCTGCTTGTCCGCGAGCTGCATTTTAAAACAGCTCAACGACGCCGACGAGGTTATTTATGACATCCTGTCGGAATTCCCGCGCTATCTTCGCGTACCCGGCTGCAACTACAACAGGGTTATCAAAGAGACAGTCGACATGCCCATCGTCCTATGGTCGGTAGACACAAGGGATTGGGAGTACGGTATGCGAAACACCGCCGCCAACCGGAAACGCGTTGTCGGTAAGGTGCTTGACAAGGTTAAGGACGGCGATATCGTGCTGATGCACGACATCTACGCGCTTTCAGCCGACTGCTGTGAGACAATCGTCCCGAAGCTTTGCGAGGCCGGGTTTAAGCTGGTAACCGTGAGCGAGCTGTTCAGCGCGAAGGGCGTTGAACCCGAGAACGGTCATATCTACTATAAGGCGGTCTGATACTTTCAAAGGAAGAAATTCTTAAAGCTGTCTAACAGCCTGATATCGGCAGTCACCCTTACGTAGATGCCGTCTTCTCTGAACTCCTCCGAGTGAACCGCGCCGTCCCTTCTGAGCTGCGCGACAGCGCCGGACATGGAATACGGGAACAGGAGCTCCGCCTGCCTTCGGGTGGGCGGCAGCTCCTTATCTATTTGCGCGAGCAGCTCGCCGAGCCCTTCGCCCGTGAGCGCCGATATCATCACGTTTTTACCGATGACAGGTAAATCGCAAATTCCGTTGACAAGATCACATTTGTTTAAAACGCAGACAACAGGTTTGTCGGCGCAGCCAAGCTCCGTCAACAGTTCATCCGTCACACGCAGATGCTCGGAGCACTCGTCGCTTGAGGCGTCGCATACATTCAAAATCACGTCGGCCGCGGCCGCCTCCTCAAGCGTCGACAAGAACGCCTCTACAAGGTGGTGCGGCAGGCGGCGTATCAGCCCGACGGTATCTATAAGCATAACCTTTCGACCGCTTGGCAGTGTTAACGCCCGCGAAGTCGGGTCAAGGGTGACAAACAGCTTGTCCTCTGCGAGAACACCAGCCTGTGTGAGCGTGTTCATCAGGGTGCTCTTTCCCGCGTTCGTGTATCCGACGATGGCTACTGTGAGCACGCCGTCCTTTCGCCTGCGTTCGCGCAGAAGCCCGCGGCGCTTTTTGAGCGCTGCCAGCTCATCCTCAAGGCTTTTAACGCGCCGCCGGATATGCCGCCGGTCGGTTTCAAGCTTCGTTTCGCCAGGTCCCCTTGTGCCGATACCGCCGCCTAAACGCGACATTGAGACGCCCTTACCGCCCAGACGCGGAAGCGAATATTTCAACTGGGCTATCTCGACCTGAAGCTTGCCCTCACCGCTTTTGGCGTGAGCGGCGAAGATGTCGAGTATGAGCATTGTTCTGTCTACAACTCGGACATCAACCTCGTCCTCAATGTTACGCTGCTGTGACGGAGAAAGCTCACCGTCGAAAATCAACAGGTTGATATCGTTTGCTTCGCAAAAATCCTTGAGCTCCGCGAGGCGTCCGCTGCCGATAAAGGTCGCGTTGTCCGGTCTGTCACGCTTTTGCGAAAATCGCGCGACGACCTCCGCACCCGCCGTTTTGGCGAGCTCCTCAAGCTCATCGAATGAGCTTTCAATATTAAACTCCCCAGTGTCCGCGCTGACAAGCACAGCGCGTTCGGATTCATTTTCGTTTATAATGAGTTCCATTTAGCTCCTTTTTACAGGGTGGTCGATATATGCCGATTAAAAGCCCTCCGGATTGTTCTTCTGCCATCTCCATGTGTCCTCGCACATCTCGTCGACGCCCCGTTCGGCCTTCCATCCAAGCTCACGCAGCGCTTTTCCTGCGTCGGCGTAGCAGACGGCGATGTCACCCTCCCTGCGAGGAGCGATGCGGTAATTGATTTTTTTGCCCGACGCCTTTTCGAACGCCCTGATAAGCTCCATCACGCTGACGCCTGTACCAGTGCCAAGGTTGTAGACGCAGACGCCCTTTTCGTGAAGCACCTTATTGAGTGCCTTGACGTGACCGACAGCGAGGTCGACGACATGGATATAGTCGCGTATGCCCGTGCCGTCGAGCGTATCGTAGTCGCTGCCGAAAACGTTGAGACAGCGAAGCCTGCCGACCGCAACCTGTGAAATGAAGGGCATGAGGTTATTGGGGATATCCCTCGGATTTTCGCCGATAAGACCGCTCTTGTGAGCGCCGATGGGATTGAAGTATCGAAGCAGCGCGACGCTCCAGCCGTGGTCTGACGTGTAGAGGTCACGGAGAATCTGCTCAATATAAAGTTTTGTCGTCCCGTAGGGATTGGTCGTGCCGCCTGTCGGCATATCCTCGCACAGGGGTGATGTGTTGTTCATTCCGTACACCGTCGCCGACGAGCTGAACACTATAGTTTTGCAGCCGGCCTTTCGCATAGCCTCCAGCAGCGCGACGGTGCCACCGATGTTGTTGTCGTAATATTCCAGCGGCTTTTGAACGCTCTCTCCGACGGCCTTGAGACCGGCGAAATGTATAACAGCCTCAATTTTATTGTTGGCAAAGATTTTGTCGAGACCCTTACCGTCCCGGATGTCGCAATCATAGTATCTGATATTACATCCCGTAATTTTTTCGACGCGCTTTATAGCTTCGGGCGAGCTGTTACTGAAGTTGTCGGCAATAACAACGTCATAACCCGCGCCTATTAGCTCAACGCAGGTGTGGGAACCGATATAACCCGCGCCGCCTGTAATTAAAATGGACATGCTTGTTCTCCTTGATAATTATTCATATTGGTCAGTTAGGTAAATCCTCATATCGAGATGCCGAAAACCTCACGCATAGTAAAAATCAGGCTGTCACCGTCCAGTGCCGTGACCTCGACTGCCTCGTCGCCGTTAAAAACCTTGAAAACATTGCCGTCAAGCGTTTTTCTGCCGGTTTCGGTTTTGATGCTGAACATCCATTCCTTGTTGAACGGCGAGGTATCGTGGCGCTCGCAAAAAAAGCTAGTCGCCTCAAAGTCGACGTCGAGCTGCGGCTCCTCGGTGAAGGAAAAAACGTCTCGCCATTCGCCCTTGTGTAGCTCCGTCACTACCCAGCCTAAAAAATCATCTCTTCTAAAACGATACGTTTCGCCGAACTGCTCCTGGACTGTTCCCTCCTCAAGCAGCAACGGATACCTCGGAGCGACATTGCCGATGCCGACGTCGCACAGCCAGTCGCGTCCGTCGGCCTCGACGTGCAGAACCCTGTGTCGACGCATCGGGATAACCGTTTCGCCGCGCAGAAAACGGGCGAAGTATTCCGCCTTTACGTTGAAACCAGCCGCGCGCAACAGCTGCCCGTAAAGTCCGTTGAGCTCAAAGCAGTATCCGCCGCGCCGCCCGATGACAATCTTTTTGTAAAGGTCGTCCGGGTCGAGCGACAACGGCACACCGCGCACGATGTCGGCGTTTTCATAGGGAACGGTTGTCACATGGGCGTATTGGAGCCGTCGGAGCAGCTCGGCGGACGGGCGCTCCGACGGGTCGAAAACAAGACCAATTCTCTCATAGTATTCCGATATATTCATCATTAATTAATCAATAAAATCAACGGTGTAGCTGCGGATGTAGACGCCCAGCAGCTTGTTGTAATCAAGGACATGGAACATCGCGCCGTTGTCCGTCATAAAGGCGGTCATGTCCTCAGCCTCGGAGTTTTCCTTGCCTACGTCGCGCGTAAAAGCAAGCTTTACAACGCCGGTATCGACGTCGACGCTGTAAACATTTTTAATCTTTCCGCTGTCCTGATTGTCGGCGGACAGATAAAGCTGACCGTTATAGAACTCGCCGCCCTGAATCCTGTCGAGCACGCCGAGACCCTGAAGGTTGATTTCATCAACATGCGCCATGACGGCGGATATCTGATACTGCTCAATGATGGTTGTGTTAGACCACGCGGAGGCGTAGAGCATTCCCGTTTCGGGGTTGACGGCAAGCCACGGAATGCCGTCGGGGAACCTTCTGGGGTTAATGTCAAAATGCGTCACATAGTCGAGCGTCGCGGCGTCGAACACTGCGATGCATGGGTATTGATAAGCGTCGCTGTCCTCGACGGCAGCGTAAATTTTACCGTTGTAATAGCTCAGACCGCCGATATGGTCGTCGCCCCTGTTTTTCAGTGTGTCGGGCAGAGGCTTTTTATTTTCGTCGACGCGCTTGAGCGTCTTCATGTCGTACTTCGCGAGCGCCGACATTTTAAACGCGGTGATAGTGCCGCTGGTGTAGTAATAGGTGCCGTCGTTGGTGAGACCCTGACCCATATAATAAGCGTCCATAAGCACCATCGTCTCCTCGCTGATGAGCTGGGAGGACTCGGTGTTACCGGCGGCGGGGTCGACGACGACGGTGAGCAAAAGAATAAACGCCGCGAAAAAGGATGGTGTTTTTTTAAGAAAGTCGCCGATTTTCGACAGATAGGGTTCAACCTTTTTCCATACCTCACCGAAGTCGATGTTGCCGAGCGCGTCTTTGATTTTACTGAAAATCTCGTTGAAATCCATGTTGACCGCTTCCTTTCACTTGATTTTATTTTCTTTGCGACAATACTTCCTTTTCGTATTTTTCGACCTCGTCGAACCACTCCGCACCGGCGGGAACGCCTTCTCTTGCGCAGAACTCCGTCCACACGTCGGCGAACGGATAGAGCTTGAACTCCTCACCCAAGACTAAAAGCTTCGAGAAATTTCCGTTGTCCTGAAGCGCCTTCAATGTACCGTGAGGCAGTAACAGGGCGTTTAAAAGCGCCTTTTGCATGTTGCGCACGCCGGTAATCCACGCCCCGACGCGGTTTATGGACGCGTCGAAGTAATCAAGCCCGATAATCACCCTGTCAAGCGCGCCGCAGCGGACGATTTCCTTTGCGATTTCCTTAAGCTCGTCGTCGAGTATGACGACATGGTCGCTGTCCCAGCGGACTCCCCTTGTTACGTGTAACGCGACCTTGTCGGAGAACAGCAGCATGGACGGAATCTTGTCGGATACGACCTCCGTCGGGTGGAAGTGTCCGTTATCCAAAAGGCAGACGCAGTCGTTCTTTGCGGCGTAGTTGAGGTAAAATTCATGCGAGCCGACGGTGTAGCTTTCAACGCCGATGCCGAAAACCTTCGACTCAACGGTGTCGATGAGATAGCGCTTATCTATTTTTTCGGCTAAAATCTCGTCGAGCGAATCCTTAAGCCTTTGGCGCGGTCCTATCCTGTCGGCGGGCGTGTCCTTATAACCGTCGGGAATCCAGATGTTGTTGACGCAGGGAATACCGAGTTCTTTTCCGAAATATTCGCCTACCTTGCGCATGGCCTTGCAGTGGTCAATCCAGAAGCGCCGGATGCTTTCGTCGGGATGCGACAGCGTCAGACCGTCGGCGGCGAGAGGGTGTGAGAAAAGCGTCGGATTGATGTCGAGCCCCAGCCCTCTTTCCTTGGCAAACTCAACCCACTTCGCGAAATGCTCCGGTAAAAGCTTGTCGCGCTCGACGGGCTTGTCGGTGATGGCGTAAATGGCGTGGAGGTTGATTTTATGTTGACCGGGTACGAGCGAAAGCAGCTTGTCGATGTCATCCATTAACTCGGCGGCGTTACGTGCCTTTCCGGGGTAGTTGCCCGTCGCCGCGATGCCGCCCGACAGCTCGCCGCTGCCCTCAAAGCCGCCGACATCGTCGCCCTGCCAGCAGTGAATAGAAATCCTGACATCCGAAAGCGCTTTTATAGCCGCCTCTGTTTCAACGCCGATTTTCGCGTAGATTTCCTTTGCATATGCGTATCGTTCCATGTTGTTGCTCCTTAGCTGAAAAGTTATTTTATAAAAACCTAAGTTTATATGCTTACTCTGTAGGTGCCGGCGTGCTTAAGATAACACCGAGCCGCCGCCAATCCACATGTCCTCAAACTTAACGCCTGCTATCTCCTCAAGCGTGCGCTTATCATCGTGTGAAAGCTCCGCCGCGCCCTTTTCCTTCTTTTCGGCGATGGTCGCCATGATAAGCTCGTGCTCTTCTTTGTTCATCTTGTAACGCCGTATCGACCGATATGAAAGAATGACGAAAAGAACGGGCAGGAATATATAGGTTATACGCAGACCGAATATACCGCTCGCCGTCTGATTAAGTGTCCCCTCGCCTGTGGCGAAGCCGAAGCCGCTCAGTATAAAGCCCGTGAACGCCGACATAAAACCGCTGATTGTCTTTTTTATCATTAAGTTGAAGGTGCCTATCATGCCCTCTCTCCTGCGCCCCGTTATCAGCTCGTCAACATCCGTAACGTCGGGCTGAATGGTTGTCGCTACAAAACCCACGCCGGAGTAGCCAAAATAATAAACGATGACCGCCGTAAAAAGGAGAACGGTGTATCCGACGCTCTGGGACGAGGAAACAAACAGGTTTAAAACAAGTCCGATAATCATAACTGGAGCAAGTATAATGCCGCACCGCTGCTTACCGAATTTCTTTGTGAGCCAAAAGTTAAGCGGGAAGCCCGATGCCTCGGCGACACCCGCGACGGACATA
>CAZDWM010000008.1:13957-31282 GCA_964509145.1 uncultured Eubacteriales bacterium
CTAACGAAATACTGGTTTGAGTTTGTGTAAAATCCCCTTGCCATCTCGTAAAACAGGCTGATGCCCATATACTGCCGGAACGCCTTGTTTTTAAAAATAAGCCTGTATTCGTTCATCAGCTCACGGAAGCTGAACGGCGGCACGGACATGTTAAGCGACGGCGTCTCCTTAGTGCCCTTGAACGTGAGGATAAGCGGCAGTGAAAACCACAGGCAAAGCACAAACCCGAGCAGCATAAACTTTGAGCGCATACCCGGATTCAATATCTCCATGTCGGTAAAGCCGAGTGTAAACGACACAAACAGGAACGACGACACCATACCGACGGAATTCATGAGGTACTCGACCGACTTGTACTGCGTTCGCAAAAAATAGCCGGGTGCAAGCTCGGGCAGCATGGCGTTGTGCGGAACAAAGACGAGGGTGTACGCAAGGTTAAAGAACATATATGCGACGATATAGTAAAGCATCGTCAGGTGCGGATTGCCGAGTGACGATATGCCGAACGAATTCCACATCATAAAATAAGACAGTGCGACGGGGATAACTCCCCACATGAGATACCGCCTGTGCTTGCCATACCGCGAGCGCGTCCTGTCGGTGACGATGCCCATGGCGGGGTCTGTTACCGCGTCCCATATCTGAGCGAAGAACATGACCACGCCCGCCTGTTTGACGTCCAGCCCCTCGACCTCTGTCAAAAACGATAGAAAATAGAGACTGATGATATAGCCGCTGCCGCCGAATAGGATGCTCGCGGAGTTATAGCCGACCATGGGTAGAATAGCTTCCTTAAAGCTGCCCTCGACGCCTACGGCGCGTTTTAAAACGTCACCGACCTTTTTTCCTCTTTCACTCATTAACAATCTCACTTACAAAAATTTGACTTTACCCCATAATATTGTATAATAGACATTGTAATATTTTTTGACATGCTATGTCAACAGGAGATGTTGTTTTTTGAGCCGACTTTTAAAAATAAATCCCGCCGACAACGTTGCGGTTGCTGTTTCGGAATTAAAAAAAGGCGATATCGAGGACGGACTGAAATTAGAGGATGACATCGGTTTCGGCCATAAGGTAGCGCTGTGCGAAATCCAGCACGGCGAGCCGGTCGTCAAATACGGTTTCCCCATCGGCACGGCGACGCGGGATATCGCCGCCGGTGAGCTTGTCCATTCACACAATTTGAAAAGCGTCGTCTCCGAGCATACGGACTATGAATACCGTCCAACGTTTTCTAAGAATTCCGGCGAAAGTAAGCCCGCCCCGATGTTCTCCGGCTACCGGCGGGCGGACGGTTCAGCGGGCATACGCAACGAAATATGGATTTTACCGCTCGTCGGCTGTGTCAACAAGACCGCCGAAGCGCTGGCAAGCCTCGCAAATGAGCGTTTCGGTGTAAAATGTGACGGTTTTTTTGCCTTTACCCACCCCTACGGCTGCTCACAGTTAGGTGAAGACCACGAAAACACCCGGCGCGTGCTGGCAGGTCTTGCCCGCCATCCCAACGCCGCTGGCGTTCTGCTTGTAGGTTTGGGCTGCGAAAACAACACACTCGAAAGCTTTCTCCCGCTGCTCGGCGATTATGACAGGCAAAGAATAAAAACGCTCGTCACGCAAAGCTGCGCGGACGAGCTTGAGGAGGGCTTGGTTTTGCTTGGCGCGCTGACCGATTATGCGGCGGTGCAGACACGCACGGAGATTCCGGCAAGCGAGCTGACAATAGGCTTCAAGTGCGGCGGCTCGGACGCGTTTTCGGGCATTACGGCTAATCCCCTCTGCGGACGGCTGACCGACCTTGTCACCTCTTTCGGCGGACGCGCGATTCTCACCGAAACGCCGGAGATGTTCGGTGCGGAGACCCTTCTGATGGCACGCGCGAAGGATTATGAAATATTTAAAAAGCTCGCCGCGATGGTCAACGGCTTCAAGGCCTATTTCACCGCCCACGGTCAGACCGTCTACGAAAACCCCTCCCCCGGCAACAAGGCGGGCGGCATCACCACCATTGAGGAAAAAAGCCTCGGCTGCATACAAAAGGGCGGTTCCGCGCCCGTCGTTGACGTGCTCGGCTACGCCCAGCGTTGTCAAAGGTCTGGACTAAGCCTTTTAAACGGCCCCGGCAACGACATTGTGTCCTGCACAAATCTTGCCGCCGCGGGGGCGCACCTGATTCTTTTCACCACAGGTCGCGGCACACCGCTTGGCGCACCCGTGCCGACCGTTAAAATATCATCAAACACAGCGCTGTCCGAACGAAAAAAGAACTGGATTGACTTTAATGCCGGAAGCATTTTAACGGGTAAAAGCTTTGAAGAAAGTGCCGAAGAGCTGTTGTCTCTTGTTCTGGAAACGGCGTCCGGCAAGCAGACGCGTTCGGAATTGAACAACAGCCGCGACATGGCCATCTTCAAGGACGGCGTGACGCTGTAATTCAATCAATACTCCCTCGACAGCCTGCTTTTAGCCTCGTCTCGGGTTATGCTGCCGGTGTTGCATTCGGTCATCACCTGCACGTCCTTGTCGGTCAGCTTGTAGAACAGCATGAATATAAAGCCGAGCGCGTAGCCGATGGCCGGAACAAGCGTGTAGGTAATCCACAGACCGTTAAGCGCGCTGCCCGACTGGGTGGCGCCCATTGCGGCAAGCTCCGCGAAGTTGGCGGCGCTAACCTTCTGCCAGCCGAACCAGCCGATGATGAACAAGCCCAGCGACGTTGATATGGAGCCTGTGAGCTTTGCGGAGAAGGTCTGTATGGCAAAGGTGATGCCCTTGGCGTCGGTGCCCGTCTTATATTTGCCGTATTCGGCGCAGTCGGGCGTAAACATAAACATCAGCAGCTCGTTCATGCCGGCCGGCACGCCCTTGAGCACGGAAAGGAAAAGGAACATCGCGACGCTTTTATAGCCGACCGCAAACTGGATAATGTTTAATACCGCCAGAATAGCCGTCGTAACGGTGAACATACGCGCCTTGTCTACGCGCGCGAGAATCTTGTTGACGAACGGGACGAGCAGCAGCACGGGCGCGTACATGATGGCCTGCATAATCAGGCTGAACATTTCGTTGTCGAACAGGTAATAGCTCACAAGCAGATTGAGCGAGCCCGCCGTGCCGAGACTGCCCCTGAACAGGTACGCCCCGTAAAAAATGAGCAGGTATTTGTTTGAAGCAAGATAGCGCATCATCTGCGACAGGCTGAAATCCTGCCGTTCCTCGGCTTTGTAGTTGCGCTCCTTGCCGCGCACGCAGATGGGCGTCATAAAAGCGAGCGCCGTAACGGAGCAGACGGCGGCCGTCATGGTGTAGCTCATGCCGACCTTCTGGCTGACCAGCACCGTGCCGAGCACATAGGCAATAACCGTACCGACGCCTGAAAAAATCCTTGAAATCGACAGGATGGAAGTTCGCTCGCGGATATTGGCCGACATCGTGGTTACGAGACCATAAATCGGCACGTCGCACAGCGTGTAGGAGGAATCCCAAAGTATGTACGCGATGGCAAACCAGATGATTCTGCCGTTCTCGGTGAAGGAACCGGGAATGCCGTACATCAGCACCGTCGTGAGCGGAATGAAGAAAAGCGATATCCTAAGCCACGGCAAAAACCGTTTGTTGCCCTTGAACTTGACCTTGTCAAAAATCAGGCCGAACATTATATCGTTGACAGCGTCCCAAACCTTGACAATCAGCATGACCACCGCGCTCTTCATCGGCTCGATGCTGCACATGAGCAGATAGGTCGACAGGAAGTTGGACACAATCGTGTAAATGATGTTTTGCCCGACCATGTAGGAGCTGTAATCGGCGCGTTCCGTGTGCGTGGTAATCCAGCCCTCTCTCGGCTTGTTGAACCTTGCTGTCAGTTTTCCCATGTCTTCCTCCGTATTTTTATTTTAGCGTATACCCGCGATGGAATAATCCCACGGCACGAAGCCCATCTTGATAGCCGGGGAGTTCGGGCAGACGGTGAAGTCCAGATTGTCGACGTCGGCGAACAGCGGGTTTTTAACGACGCAGTTGTTGTAATAGCCGTAGTACCGCATCAAGGGATAAATGAGAACCTCTGACATATAGTATTTCTCCATGCCGCTGCTGAAAATGTTGGCCTTGCGGCTGTAGTCCCAGTAGAGGTTGGCGTCGTCGGTAAATTCATCGGTCTTGACGCGGTTGTAGATGGCCTGATAGCGCGACACGACGATGTTGTGCGTGAAGTGCATCGAATGATGGTCTTCTTTTTTATCGACTACAACCTGTCCGTCCTCATTAAGGACAAAAATGTTATTTTGAACAAGGTTTTGCATACCGTAATGCACGTGCAATCCCTGTGATGAGCAGTGATAAATAAGATTTTTTTCAACCGTCACATAGGAGGTGCCCTCGTCGAGATGAAGCCCCCAGCCGCCGTAGCCCATGCCTGTCTCCTCATCACAGGAGACATCGTGGATTATGTTGCCGCTCAGGACGGTGCCCCTTTGGAGACCGAGTGTATAAATGCCGCCCATGTCCGACAAAACGCCCTGTCCGATGTCGTAGATGATGTTGTTGCACAGCGATAAATCGTGTGTTACGCTGTAGCCGTAGCCCCACGACCAGCCTGCGGAAATGCCCGAATAGTAGCCGTCGTGAATCTCATTATTTGAGAGCGAGCAACGGTTGGCATGCATCAACAGAATGCCGACGGCGTAGTTGAACACACGCCCGTACTTATAAATGGAGCAGTCGGTCACGTCGATGTTGTGCACCACCGTGGGGTCTTCGTCGGGCAGGTTTTGCCCGGCAATCGTAACCGCCGAAGCGCCGATGTTATAGAAGTTGCAGTGGTTGACAGCGCAGCTTTGCGTGTTTTGGCGGAATTTGACCGCCGTCATGCCGATGTTTGTAAATTTGCAGCGCGAGAATGCGATACCGGAGGAATTGACGATATCGACAGCGGACGAAACGTCGGAAGCCGCCTGCGGGGACGCTAACCCTGTTATGGTTACGCCGTCCTTCGTCATGGAGCAGCTGCTGTTTGAGCGTATGCTCCACGCCGTGTCGCGGAAGGTGATACCGGTAAAGCTGATATCCTCGCAGCCGTCCATTGTCAGGACGGTTTCAAGCGTACCGTAGCGCAGGACGGTGGAATTAATGGAATCGGTTGCGTAGGGCACATAATAGACCATGCCGTCGGCTGTGTCGTAATACCACTCACCGGGTTCTGACAGCGCCTCAAGCACATTTTCAAAATAATACCTGTCGCCGACTCTGACAGTCATGGTGGTGTATTTGGAAAGCGACACATGCCCTGTTGATGTATCGCAGCCGGTTATCGACATTAGTTCATCCTTCCAGAGGTGAAGAATGCGGACGTCCACATCGTTTGTGTTGTGAAAATCCTTTAAAACGCCCGTGTCGTCGTAAAATCCGATTTGACACTGGTTGTTCCAGCTCGTAGGGTCGAACGTGTCGTCGTCGGACACCGCTTTGACGGTGAAGTAGCCCGATTTCGGATAGCGCGCGCGGGACAGTGTAGCGTTGCCGCGGTAAAGGGCGTTCATTTCCGCCGCTCCGACGTAGGACTTCCAGACCGTGACGCCATTGACGGTGTCCTGTGTCCAGTTTCCGACTTCGTTTGACGCGGTTAACGCCGGTGTCTCGCCGGGATAGTTGCGATAAGTCACGCCGGACGCATCGCTTTCGTCAAAAACAAGCGCTTCGTCTAAATCATAGGTTCCGCCGCGCAGCCAGACGGTGACGCTGCCGGACAGCTCCGCCTTTTCGGCGGCAAGTATCGCTTTGGCGCGTTCAAGCGTCAGCAGCGGTCCGTCTGTTAAGCCATCGTTCGGTGCGGCAAGCCGTCCGCTCCAGCTGTCGCTGCCTTCAGGCGAGACCACAAGGTCGTAAGCGCCGAGTGAAAACTGGGTGTTGTCGCCTTCGTCGCCGTCGGGCGTCTCCGTTTCGCCGAACGCTAAAAGCCCGTACATGTTGTGAACCGTTTTAATGATACGGAACATATCCCCGAACGTAACCGCGCCGCTTTTGTCGGCGTCGGCGCGCAGAGTCTGGTCATATGAGAGCGAGCCGGTATTGAGCAGATATTTGAGCACAAGCGCCGCGTCGCCGTTATCCACAATGCCGTTACCGTTTACGTCGCCGTACCAGTTGCCCGGATAGTCGGCGGCTTTGCCGGAATAACCGAAAAACCATGAGGAAAATTGAAGGGAAACAGCGAGAATGAGTGAAACGGTTTTGACAAATAAAGAAGCCATCGAAACATCCCTTTCAATGTTTTGATTTCCTGTCGGACGGCGTTGTGTGCCGGACGCATTGTTCTTATCCTATCATAACCGTCTTCAACTTTCAAGCCGTTTTATCGTTAAAAATATAATTCTTGTCTTCAGTGAAGCTGCCGCAGAAATCGGAAGGCTTTTTTTCGTTCAAGTACTATTACAACTCCGGAAAACACAAATGAATAAGCAATGGTTATAAGGAAATAAAAAACGCGGTTGTAGCCGAGCGCTTCAAGGCCGAGAACAAAGCAGATTGAATAGAAAAGCTCCTGAAAAATAAGCAGATGGCTGAAATAAATCAGCGTATTCGCCGAGCGCATAAATTTATACGGCTTTCTTTCTCGAAGATTGAAAGAGACGGCCGTCGCTGTGAGAAAAAAGGTCACGGGAACAAGAAAAATACTTACGGCACTGTTGTAATGGACGGCGTAACGGGAGACAAGAAACGCTTCAGCCGTCATCAACAAAAATGAGCCCGCTGCACCGGGAATCAAAAATGCTTTTTTTAGGTGTTCTTTTTTTTCGGAAACAAGA
The DNA here is from genome assembly GCA_964509145.1 of uncultured Eubacteriales bacterium. Lineage (GTDB taxonomy): Bacteria > Bacillota > Clostridia > Oscillospirales > Acutalibacteraceae > UBA1425. The sequence continues at coordinate 20,767 of CAZDWM010000008.1, forward strand.
AATCCTGACGCGGTGAAGACAAACCCACCGGACAGTGTGTCAAAAATAATTTTAAAGCTTTCGCTGAAGGAACCAACGACGGCGGAAACACCATGATCACCGAAAACAAAGCTGTAATTGGAACAGAACAGTCCGGCGGCACAAACGAGCATGGCTATCAGAAAAACCCTTCCCGTGGTCAACCTGCGTGACAGCAGATAAACAAGCATTATGGACAGCATTAATGACGGAAGATACCACAAGTGGAGAAAGGAGCCTTCGCCGATAAAAAAGTTTTTAAGATAGAAAAAGCCAAACGCCCCGGCGTCCATGCCTCCCACGATGACATTTTTATACAGCGCGGCAGGAAAATAGATTGCCGACCAGATGACATAAAGCCCCGCAAGTCGCTTAAGGTATGACAAGCAGGCACTTTTCTGAGTTTTACTTCTAATCAGTTTTTCGTGAAACAGAAAGCCGGAGGCGGCAAAAAAGAACGGCACGGCAACACGCACCAGCACGTTTATAATGAAGAACTGCATACCGTTCTCCGTTGAAAAAGGAGAACGATGAATCGCAATGACAAAAATGGCCATCAGAAATTTCATTACGTCCAAAAGCCGGTAATCTGTTCTCCCGACGGCACGCATATCGTTTAATTTTGCCGGTTTTGGTGTTTCCATATCATGACAATCCTTTACCGAAGTGCGGAAGTTTTGGCTGGTCGGCGAAGCCGATTTGCGCCATTCTGCATGGTGTAAAAGGATAAAACTTCCAGATTGAATGATTTATCATTCAATCTCCCCTCATTTATTTTCATTATAGCGCCTTGGTTTCGTAAACGCAAGCGCGTGACTCAAACCGTTTGACTTTTATTGTATGGGTATTGTATAATAAACTGAAAACTGAAGGAGGGGATCAACTTGTCGTTTATCTTTAAAAAGATTCAATGCGTGCTGTTTTCGGTTTTAGTCTTTTTCACGTCACTTTTCACCGCGGGTCAGCTCCCGAAATTCAGCCAGGTGCCCGACACCAATCCCGGCGAATACGGCCGGTGGGTCGACCCCTTTATCGGCACCGGCGGCATCCCGTGGGCGTGCGCCATGCTCTCACCCGGTCCGACCGCTCCGTTCGGCATGGTTCGCCTGAGCCCCGACACCTCCTTTGTCGGCGGCGCTTATATTTTCAAAACCAACACCTCCGGCTATTATTACGGCCATAACTATATTTTAGGCTTCAGCCACACAAGGCTGTCGGGCACGGGCGCAACGGATATGGGGCATTTCAGGGTCACGCCCGCCATTGGCGACACCGACCCGACAAAGCGGCTTAAAAATCCGCTGCTGTACTCGCATGAGTATGAGGACGCCACCGCCGGCTATTACGCGGTTGACCTACCCACCATCGGCTGCGTTGCCGAGCTGACGGCCACCGACCATGTCGGCGTCCATCGCTACACCTTCAGTTCCTCCAAGGACGCGCACATTTTCCTCGACGCGACAAGCTTCCTCGGCGACGGTCGGGCGGAGGACGGACACGTTAAAATTATCCCTGACGACATGGAAATCGAGGGCGACGGCTGCGTATACACGGGCTTTACCGGAAGATACGGCGGGCTTAAGGGTTACTTTGTCGCGCGTTTCAACAAACCGTTTGATTCGTACGCCACTTGGGACGAAAACGGCAATTCGAAAGGCCGCGCGGAGGCCTCCGGCGACGACACGGGCGCCGACATCAACTTCGGCGACACCAAGGGCGAGTCTGTCGAGCTTGTCATCGGAATTAGCTTTGTCAGCCTCGAAAACGCGCGTGAAAACCTCGAAGCAGAGGTCGGCGAAAAATCCTTTGACGAAGTGCGTTCCGACACACGCGACAGCTGGGATAGCTGGTTGTCGAGAATCGATATTCAGACAACCGATCCGGAGATTAAAACAGTTTTTTATACATCGCTTTACCACGCCATGATTATGCCCACCAACTTCACCGACGTCAACGGCGAATACCTCGGCTTCAACGGTCAGATTTGCACGGCGGAGGGCTTCACCTACCGAACCGACATGTCGCTGTGGGACTCCTTCCGCACCGAGCATCCGCTGCTTAACCTCATCGCGCCTGAAATCGAGACGGACTGCCTCAACAGCCTTGTCAGCATGGCCGAAATCGGCGGCAGTCTGCCGAGGTGGCCCTCCGGCGGCGGCTATTCGGGCTCAATGTTCGGAACCCCGGCCGACATGGTCATCGCCGAAAGCTATTTAAAGGGCATCACCGACTTTGACGTTGAGACGGCGTATGCGTACATGAAAAAATCGTCCGACCAATCTGTCGAAAAGGCCAGCCGCGATCAAGCCGAGGCCTATAACCAGTACGGTTACGTGCCGGCGGACATAACGAACAGGACGGTCAGCAAAACGCTTGAATACGCGTGGGCGGACGCGAGTATCGCGCTGCTCGCCGAGGCGCTTGGCAAAACCGACGAGGCCGCCCATTACAGAGAAAAGTCCATGTACTACAAAAACATATTCAACCCCGAAACGAAATACTTCCAAGGCAGAAACTCCGACGGTTCATGGGTAACGCCGCTTGTGCCGAACATGAACAGCTATTTAGACGAGCTTATGATTGAAAAATTATCAGAATCCTACTGCGAGGGCAGCGCCCGCCAGTGGCGCTGGAGCGTGCCGCAGGATCCGGCGGGGATGATTGCGCTTTTTGGCAGCAGCGAATATTTTGTCGACGAGCTTGACGACTTCATGTCCGACGCGAGCGCCAACCGCGCCGCCATCAACCCAGGTTCCGGCTATTGGCACGGCAACCAGCACGACCTGCACGCGGCATATCTCTTCAACGACGCCGACCGCGCCGACCTGACACAGAAGTGGGTGCGCTGGATTCTTTCCGACCGCTACAGCGACGACATTGACGGCCTTGACGGCAATGACGACGGCGGCACCTTAAGCTCATGGTACATCCTTTCGGCGCTCGGCCTCTACCCCGTCGCGGGCACCGACAGATACTGGATAGGCTCACCCAACCTCGACGGCGCCAGCGTAAACCTAGGCGGCGGAAAAATTCTTAAAGTGGTCGTCGAAAACCAGTCGGCGAAAAACGTCTATGTCCAGTCGGTCACGCTTAACGGCACGCCGATTACCTCAATCTACCTCACCCACGCGCAGATAGCCGACGGCGGCACGCTCAAGTTCGTCATGGGCAGCACCCCGGCACAAAACGGCTTAAGCCCGAACAGCTGATTTCAGTCCTTCCCCTCCACAAACCAGCGCCCGTCCTCCTCGAACAGGTAGGTCTCCTTGCCGCAGATGCGCACGGTGTAGCGCATGCCCGCGCCACCCGCCTTGAGCGACGCCGCCCGGCAGACAAAAATCAGACGGTCGACCGCGTACACCGCGCCGTCCTCCCATGTGACGGACAGCGGCACGGTGTTGCCGTACTTATCCTGTTTAAGAGTGACGTCAACATAGACCTTTCTCGCCACAGCAGCTCATCTCCCGTATTTTTTACCGCCGAAGGTTCACGCGCGCCGTGAATCCGCGGCGGTTTTTCATCGATACATCTGTCCCGGCAGCCGCACGTCCTCCGGCGGATGGCGCGGCGTCTTGTTCGCGCCCATCAGACGGGCGTTGAAAACCGCGTTTTTCCCGAACCGTCCGCGCAGCTGCATCACCGTGTCGTCTATTTTTTCCTGCCGCTCGTGCTTCGGGTAGTCGTTAAAGAAATCGAGCTGTGCCGGCTCGCCGCTTGATACCAGATTGATTGCCCGGACGGTCACCGCACGCACATCGCCGTCCCACGCGTAGCACTCGGCAAACAGCGCCATCGCCGCGCGCGAAAGCTCAAGCGCGCTCCATGTCGCGACGGGCAGCCGCGTCTGGAACTGGCGAAACGTCAGGTCGGTCTCGCGCACAGTCACCTGCACGCCCGTCGCCGACAGCCCGTAGCCACGCAGCCGCCGGCTCACGTCCTGCGACAGCTCGAGCATCACCGTCCAGACCTCGCGGTCGTCGAGCAGGTCGGCCGTGCAGGTGATTCCGCGGCTGACGCTCTTGACGGGCACCGCGAAGCCCTCCGTGCTCACCCGCGACTCGTCCAGACCGTTCGCGAAGCGCCATAGGTCGAGCCCGCACTTTCCAAACAGCCGCTTAATCCAGCCGGTTTCGCACCGCGCCAGCTCCCCGATGGTGCGCACGCCGTAGGAAGCGAGCTTTCTGCCCGTCGCCAGCCCAACGCCGAACAGTTCAACCACGGCAAGCGGCCACACCTTTTGTTTGAATTCCTCCCGCGTGATGACCGTCACCGCGTCCGGCTTTTTCATGTCGGAGCCGAGCTTGGCGAAGATTTTGTTGAAGGACACGCCGACGGAGACCGTCAGTCCCAGCTCCGATTTGACGGCTTCACGGATTTCCTCGGCCATTTTTAACCCGCTGCCGAAAAGCCCCGCGCTGCCCGTCACGTCGAGCCAGCACTCGTCAAGCCCGAACGGCTCCACCAAATCGGTATAGCGCCCGTATATTTCACGCACGAAGCGCGAATATTTAACGTACTGCTCGTAGTGCGGGCGAACGATGATAAGCTCCGGGCATTTGTTTTTGGCCTGCCAAAGGGTTTCGCCAGTAATGACGCCGAAGCGCTTCGCCTCTGGCGTCTTGGCAAGGATGATGCCGTGGCGCGTCTCGGCCGAGCCTCCGACCGCCACAGGCTTGCCCCTGAGCGACGGGTCGAGCATACACTCAATAGACGCGAAGCATGAATTTAAATCGGAATGCAGAATCACCCTGTCCGTCACCGCCGCCCCCTACCCCGTTGATGAGAAATAATTTGTCCGTCATTATCTTTTTAGTGCGAACATTTGTTCTTTTCTGCTTACAATATTATGCCCTTTCAGCGCTTTTGTCAAGGGTTTTTAAGCGCATAAGCATGTAGAAAATCTCGCCAAAAAACGTCCCTGTTTTTGGCACGCTCCGATATGTTGACAAAAAAACAGGAACCGCAACAAAATAGAGCGGTTCCGAGAATTTACTGTTTAATTTTGTGTTTCGATTGTATCACTGCATTGATAAAGTCCGTTATTACGCGGGGTCTGAAAACGATGCGTTGTCCTGTTCGTTGCCAAGGTAACGGTCAAGACCGTTACCTGCATCATGTTATTACAAATTGTTGTAACCACATGGCATAGAGTTTTGATGCAACCCCATTTTTTGTTGTAAAATTCAACCGTCGGCACGCAGCTCGTCGAGCGTGAGCTCATAGCCCGGAATAAATTCTTTGAGGAAGCATTCGGCTTCGGGCATTTCGAGCGCTTTTATCGCCTTTAACGTCGTCTCGGCCGCCTTTTCGAACTCGCTGTTGCCCGCTTTCTTCTCCTCGATACATTTTGTCAGGGCGCAGATTTTGTCGGCCGCCTTGACGTAACGCCAAAGCTCGGAGTCGCCCTCCCCGGCAAAAAAGAACGGGCGGTAGTCGTCCCTAAGGTCGTCGGGCAGCATGTCGAGCATCGTTTGGCAGGCGCTTGTCTCAACCGTCTTGTACGCCTCACGGACATCGTCGCTGTAATATTTTACCGGAGTTGGCAGGTCGCCCGTGAGGATTTCCGGCGCGTCGTGGAACATGCCCAGCACCGCCGCGCGCTCGGCGTTTAAATGCCCGCCGAAGCGCCGGTTGCGGATGAGCACCAGCGCGTGCGCCACGACGGCGACTTCAAGGCTGTGCTCGCTTAAATTTTCGGCGCGTGTATTTCGCATAAGTGCCCAGCGGTTGATGTATTTCATGCGCGACATCAGCGCGTAAAAATTTTTGTTCATTTTCTTTTTCCATCTTAATATTATTAATTATCAAAGAGGTAAACCCTTGTCTCATAGGGCTTCGTTAGAAAAACATTACTGTCGTTGACATTTTTGTAATTTTGGAGCACCAATTTTCCGTTTTTGAGGTTGAAGCCTTCCGGTGTAATGAAGCGCACCGGCTTGTCGGTGAAGGAGCAAATGACGAGCAGGCGCTTGCCCTCATAATTGCGCTCGTAGACATAAAGGCTGCGGCTCTCCTTGTAGTGCTCTTTATAGTCGCCGTAGATGACCAGTTCGTTTTCCTTGCGGAACTTCAACGCGGCGCGGTAAAAGTTAAGAACGGAATCGGCGTCTTTTTCGGCCGCTTCAACATTGATTTCGGTGTAGTTCGGGTTGACGTCAAACCATGGTGTGCCTGTTGTAAAGCCGGCGTTTTCGTCTGCGCTCCACTGCACCGGTGTGCGTGAATTTTCCCTTGTGCTTCTGTTCGTCATTTTAAGAATACGAGCGTCCGACAAATGGAATTTCTTAAACAAGCGATAGTTGTTGAACGTGACAACATCCTTGAACTTGTCGAGGCTGTCGAGCTCAATGTTCGTCATACCGATTTCCTGCCCCTGATAGACAAACGGCGTGCCGCTTTGGCACAGGTACATCGCCGCAAGCATCTTGCCGCTCTCAACCCTGTACTGCCTGCTGCCGTAGCGGTCTATTATACGCGGATGGTCGTGGTTTTCAAGGTAAAGCGCGTTCCAGCCGACGCCGAACATCTCGCGCTGCCAGCGCGAAAACGCCCGCTTCATCTTTTTAAGGTTGAACGGCAGATGAACCCAGTCGGTCATGATGCAGTCGGCGGCCATGTGCTGGAAGTGGAACATCAAATCGAGCACCTTGGAGTCGCCCTCGGCAATGAAGCTTTTAGCGAGCTTAGGTGTCATGCCCGGCGCTTCGCCGACGGTGAAGCAGTCGTAATGGTCGAGCACATCGCGCTTGAACTCGGCGAGATAGTCGTGCACCTTCGGACCGTTGGTGTAATGTTCTATCCCCGTACCTATGGGCAGCGGGAAGCCGTTGGGCAGACCCTCACGCTTTGAAATGTAGGTAATGACATCCTCGCGGAAGCCGTCGACGCCGATGTCGAGCCAGAAGCGCATGATGCTCTTGACCTCCTCGCGCACGGCGGGGTTGTCCATATTCAAGTCGGCCTGCTTCTTGGCGAAAACGTGGAGGTAATATTCGTCGAGGTTGCCGTCGTATTCCCACGCGCCGCCCTCGAAAACGGATTTCCAGTTATTCGGCGGCTTTTTGCCCTTGCCCTTGCGCCAGAAGTAGTAGTTGTGATAAGGGCTGTCCTTGTCCTCGCGACCCTTCTTAAACCAGTCGTGCTCATCGGAGGTGTGGTTAATGACGAGATCCATAATGATTTTTAAGCCCCGTTTGTGTGCCTCGTCAACTACCCTTTTAAACAGCTCAAGCGTGCCGTAGTCGGCCGAAATGTTTTTATAGTCGGAGATGTCGTAGCCGTAGTCGGCGTTGGGTGTGGGGTAAAGCGGCGAAAACCAGACAGCGTCGACGTTTAGGCTCTTGATATAGTCGAGCTTTGACAGCACGCCCTCAAGGTCTCCTATTCCGTCGCCGTTGCCGTCGCAAAAGCTGCGCGGCCAAATCTGGTAGACGGACATTTCCTTGTACCATGTTTTATTGATGCTTGTATCGTTTGTTTCCATCTTATGACCATCCTTTCGCAGTAAGCCGGAAGTTTTGACCGGTCGGCGAAGCCGATTTGCGCCGTCCTGTATGGCGCGAAAGGACAAAACTTCCTGTTTGAAAGTTTATCTTTCAAACTTATGACCATCCTTTCGCAGTGGCTCGTTATATTTCAGACGATTTTCCCTTTGAGCACCGGCTGTAGCTTTTCACTCAGCCCTAAAAACACCTTTTCGCCCACCTTTTTACCCTTGTCGGACTTGAATGAGTCGGTAATGACGCCCTTTACGCCGTCAAATATTTCTTCAACGGACGGATCTGTATATGTTTCGAGCTTAACGGCACTCCCGCTGAAGCGGAAGGAGAGTACACGACGCCCGATGGACTCAAGCGGACGCAGCCACACCTCAAGCGCTGAGTCGTTGAGCCAGTAGGCCGCCGCACAGGCGGTGTAGCGTGTTCCGGCGAGCGTAATCCGGCTCGCGCGGTACCGGCCGTCCATGCCGCAGCACACACAGCACGTTTCGTCGCCCTCCGTCCACTGGAAGTAGCAGTATTTGTCGTGGAAGCTGAACTTTGCCTTGTTGAAGCCGCCGGCTCTGTCCTTGGTCATGTATGTCGCCGCGACGGGCAGTACCGAAGGCGAGAAGCCCACGAGGTCGGCGGAGGGGGCGCGCTTGAATAGCATCGTCCGTCCGTCGATGTCCTGCTCGACGGGGCTTCTGAAGCCGGAGCTTGGCACCGTCTCGATGGACAACGACAACAGCTTTCGCGCAAGTGCCTCATTTGGTTCGGCGTCGGGGTCAGAGTCCGTAAAGGAATCCTCGTCTTCGAACATCCGTATGCCGTCCCAGAGGGGCGACTCGTGCGTTTCGCCGCTGATGATTGATATGATTAAGCCCTTGTCCTTGAATACCTGGCCGATTTGACCGAAAACGCCCGCGGCGTGGAAATCGTCCGCTTTTCGAATCCAAAAGCAGTAGCCGTAGCCGGACTCCGTCTCCTCGTCGGGGTGCTTTGTTACCTGAAGGCGTGTAGACTCATGCACCCACCACTCGGGCACAACCTGTTTGCCCTCAAATTTACCGTCCTGCATATATGTCAGCAGGAACTTTGAAAAAGCTTCGTGCGTGAGGAACAGCCCCCACCCGCCCGACTCGACGCCGTTCGGATCAACTTCCCAGAAGGGTGTCGTGATTCCGAGCGGCTCCCACAGACGCGGCGTTAGAAATTCGCTCACTGAGATACCCGTCGTGCGCTTGAGGACGGCGCAGAGCATGAAAATGTTCTCGTTGATATACTTAAACTGCTCGCCCGGCTCGGCATACCATTTTGCATTGACGTACTGGTCAATCCAGTCGCCCTTTGTTTTGTCGAGCATATAGCTTGGGAACTTTCCGGAGGTCATGGTGAGCAGATGGCGGACGGTGATTTTTTTATATTTCTCCGCGCCCCTTTTAGGCAACTTTTCCGGAAAAATCTCGGCTAAGGTCGTGTCGAGCGTGAACCAGCCCTCGTCAATAGCGAAGCCGACGGCGCACGAGGTGACGCTTTTACTGACGGAATACATAATGTGCGGCGTGTTGGGATTGAACGGGTAGCGGTAACACTCGGCGACCACCTTGCCGTCGCGGACAATCATAAAGGAATGGTACCGCACGCCGGAAGTATTGAGGATATCGGTAAATTTTTCGATGGCTTCGCTTTTTATTCCAACCTCCTCGGGTGCTTTCGCGCGCGGGAGAAGCTTTGTGTCGTAAACCGGGCTTTCAGCCCTCTTGACGGGTACTTTTATACCTTCATTGTTTTTTTTTACCGGAGCGAACGCGAAAGAAAAGCTCAAGCCGTCCTCGGCGGTCACTTTGTATTTGTCGAGCGTGTCGGGGCCGCAGCTTGCCGTACCCGTGCCCCTGATAAAGCCATCAATTGAAACAAACGTCGTATTTTCGTCGCGCAAATCCTCCTGATGCTTCGCCTTGACAAGCAGTGCCTGTGTGTAGTTGTGTGCGGAGAAGCTGTACGGCTTGCCCACGGCGGTGAACTGAACGCCGTCGCCGTCGCCGTCGGTCAATTTAAGCCAGCGAACGTCGCCACGGTTGCCGTTGTCCTGCGGCTTGATGTAGGGCTCGTGCATTTCGCCGACGGTAGTTTTAAATATGCCGACCGCTGACTGTGCGGTGTAATCGGGCAGGTTTTCATGCGCGCCGAGACCGTAATATTCGACGTTTTCGAAGGTGCGCGGCAGCTCGACCGTAACGCCGAAGCGCGGGATATCGTAAGCGGCCTCAAGCTCGCCGCGCGGCGACACGGACACGTCGGCTTTGATAACACCGCTTCCGTAAACGGTGTAGACGACGGTGCAGTCAAACAGCGTCTTTCTTCTGTAGTCGAGCGTAAAGACAGCCTTGACCTTAGCCGTCAGCTCGTCGAAGGAACAGCCGAGCGAAACAAGTTCGGTATGGAATGCACCGAGACCGGATGCCCTCCATATCTTGTCGCGGCGCACATCGTTATCGAGCGGCGCACGGTACAAATTCGGCTTGAAGCCGATGTGCGACGCGGGAGACTGGTTTAAAAGCTCCTTGCCGCCGCAGACATAGGACACAAGTGTGCCGTTTTGCCTGTCGAACACAGCCGTACCGCCGTCGAATGTGACGGTAACACATTCCTCCGAATCCTTTGCGTTAAGCTTCCTGTTTAATAGCGGGCTGAACTCCGGCAGGCTCTCCTTTAGCGTTATCTGCTCACGCGCGATTTCGCTGTCGCCGTCGAAGTAGATAAAATTGATATGATACTCGCCGTCGGCCAGCTCCGGCAGAGCGACTGTTGTTTCAGCGCTTGCCGTCGGCGCGATATCAAGGCTTAATTCGCCGTTTTCGACCGCAAGACCATTGTGGAGCAGCTCCCAGCCAATGCGGATATAGCCGCTGGGGCGGAAGCGATTGGTGTTTGTAAATCTGAATGTATTGCCGCCTACATGCGACGCCCTAAGGGGACGGTAGACCGCCTGCATCTCGTAGGCGCCGATGTGGGGC
>CAZDWM010000009.1:0-22014 GCA_964509145.1 uncultured Eubacteriales bacterium
AAAGAAAACATAAATACGGCGGTTGAGACAACGCTCAATGTGCCTTGGCAAACAGTTCTCAAGGTTATGCCCTATGTGGATGTTTTCTTTGTTGACATCAAGACGGCGGGCGATGAAGCGCAGCACAAAAAACTCACCGGAAATGACGGAAAGCTCATTAAAGAAAACATAGAAAAACTCGCAACCAGTGAAGCGAAGATAAACTTCAGGATGGTTATGGTGCCTGGGCTCAACGACACCGAGGTACAGATAGAAAAGGTGTCCGGTCTTTTAAAATCCTTAGGATATGACAGCATAGAGCTTTTAAAGTACAACAACATGTACGAGGAAAAAGCCAAGAAATTCAGCCTTGGAGTTCCCATACTAAATATAACCGAGGAACAGGCGGAGTCCGCGCTTAACCGCGGGCTTGAGCTGTTCCAAAGCTTCGGGATAAAAGCGTTTAATGTAAAGCTTAATATAATCGGCAGAACAGCACAATATACACAGAGGGTTAACGATATTCAGCAGGATATACGGGACGCCGGAAGAGCGCTGTGTATGGAAGCGAGCAAGCTTAAAACAGAATTTTACAGAAAGAACGGCTTTGACAAGCCGACGCATATTCACAGAACCGAAAGGCTTAAATATGTTCTTGAAAATAAATCTGTAATCATCTGGCCTAAAGAGCTTCTTGTCGGCAACTTTACCGCAAAGAGATGCGCGGGTCAGGTATGGGAAGAGCAATACGGTATTCTAGATGTGTCGTTTTTACATAAAATAAACTATCAGGAGCCCGTGTCCTTCAAATGCCCCGCAAAGGACAGATACTATTTTTACACTCGTATCTTTCCGTTTTGGGTATCGCACAGCGTATTTTCCAAGGTTAACGCGAAGCCTTCCGATTTGCTTGCGATGGTCGGGCGTTCATCCGATATGATAGCGGGTTTCGAAAACAATCTGGCGGCAATCGCGCACTTTATCCCGAATTATTACAGAATACTTGAGCTTGGAACAACAGGGCTTATAAAAGAGCTGGAGCAAACCGCGAAGGAGCACCCTGAGAACAATCAGGACTTCTATAAGGGCGCGATAATAGGTCTTAATGCTCTTGCGAATTGGGCCGACAGATATGCTGCCGAGTTGAAGCGCCTTGTGGGAAGCGAAAAAAATACAAAGCGCCAGATGGAACTTCTAAAAATGGCCGAGATATGCCGGAGGGTTCCGAGATATCCCGCGCGCACATTCCATGAGGCGCTTCAAAGCATTGTCTTTATCCAGATAGTCTGCTGTACGGAAGCGTATGAAAACGCCGTTTCGTTCGGCCGGTTGGATCAGATGCTCTATCCCTATTATAAAGCGGACTTAGAGGCGGGCAGGATAACATACGATGAGGCGAAAGAGCTTTTATGCCTTTTTGTGCTCAAAATGGATGAATGTATATTGGTAAACGACGGCGATTCGTTTTTGAATGTTGCCAAGCTTTTTGAAACACTCTCAACCGACCAGGCGCTGACCTTCGGCGGCTGTGACAAGGACGGAAATGACGCGACTAACGACCTAACCTATATGCTTATTGACGCCTGTGAGCTCCAGCCGCTTGCCATCAATATGTGCGCGCGCATCAACAAAAACAGCCCCGATAAGTATCTTGAAAGATTGGCAGAAATATATATTAACGGCTGCCCGATGCCTGAAATGTTCAGCGATGAGGAATATTTTGACGCTATTATGCGGAAGTATCCAACAACAACGATTGAAAACGCAAGAAACTATTCGATAATCGGCTGTGTTGAGCCGCCAGCGTCAGATGATCATTTCGGCAACACAGACAGCGCGAATGTTAATGTTGTGCTTCCGATGCTTCAGGCAATAAAGGGTCAAAAATACGATCTTTGGCATTGTTCAAACAAGGAAAATGTTCAGAAAATTATTGCAAGATTCACTGATTATACCTTCGCCCCGCATAAAAAGTGCCCGTTCTGCAGTACTGTAACAAGAAGCAACGAAAGGGCAACAGAAAAGCGCAAAGTCAAGAAGGGAATGTATGAGTACAATCCTCCGAAGAACATGGAAGAGCTTCTTGAAAATTATCAGGAACGGCTTAATGAGGTTACAGCATCAATCCTTCTCGACCAGCAAAAAATCATAAAGGTTCTCGGGGAGGATTTTACAGCGCCGGTTGCATCTTCCCTGTTTAAAAACTGTGTCGCGACAGGTAAAGACGCCTACGAGGGAGGCACATTTTATAGGAGCAGCGGAATTCAGGCGGTGGGCATAACAGATGTCGCGGATTCACTTTATGCCGTTGACGAGCTTGTTTTCAAGCAGGAAAGATATACACTGCTCCAGATAATCAAGGCAATTGACAGCAACTTTGAGGGCGCTGAAAACCAAAAGATAAGAGAAGACCTTCTTGCGGTTCCCAAATTCGGAGATGATTCTTCGCCCGAGCCTGCAAAATGGGTTTCCAAGGTTATGGAGATTTATTGCAACGCGCTCGCATCTGTTCCAAGCGTTGACAGAGACGGGGTTTACTCGGCCGGTTACTACGCGCTCAATGTGAACGACCGGTACGGGCTCAAAACGCAGGCGATTCCGTCCGGAAGGCTAAAGGGTGTTTCACTCGCGAACAGTGTTACCCCGCACTACGGAATGGAAGAGTCCGACCTGCTGTCGTCTCTTAATTCAATGGCACAGGTTAACTTTAAGGACTTTGCGCCCAACGGGACTACGGCAACGCTTCATATTGACGCCGCGCTTTTCCCGGGCAGGGAAGGAATTAAAAATCTCGCCGCGTTATTCAAAACATTTCTTACAAAAGGCGGAATGCAATTCCAGCCCAACATAATAAGTAGAGCTACATTGATTGACGCTTATAACAATCCCGAGAAATACAAGTATCTGATGGTACGCGTCGCGGGATATTGCGCATATTTCAACGAGCTTTCAGATGACCTGAAGAAAATAATCATAAACAGAACCTGTTATTCATAAAGCTTCGGTGTTAAGTGCCTGCTGAACAATGCAAAAGCCTAAAAGTGTCAACCAAAAGCGGACATTGTATTACGCGGGGTCTGAAAACGATGCGTTGTCCTGTTCGTTGTCAAGATAACGGTCAAACTGATACACCTTAACATAGTCGACGATAAAGTCCGCCGGAAGCTTGCCCTCTTCGTTGCGGTCAATTCTGCCCGACCAGCCGAGGTTCGGCTCGCCTTCTGAGCCGTCGACCTCAGCAGACAGCTTGAGCCATTCGGGCGCCTTGGAAACGCCGCCATAGCTTGAGCGGCCTGTTTCGATACCGTTGATGTAAAGAATGTATTCGTCCTCTGTCCATAACAGACCGTAGGTGTTGTATTCCTTGTAGGGGTCGCCCTTAATGGAGAAAATGCCGATGTTGCTATATTTTGTTTCAAGCTCGTAGCCGCTGTAATGCAGGTTGCTTGTGATTTTGTTTCTGAAATGCGAGCCAAGGTGATAGAAGGGCGACTCGAAGATATCTATTTCCGTGCCGTTCTCTCCGGTTTTTGAAACTTGGTTGACGCCCTCGCCCATTAGCCAGAACGCTGACCAAAGCCCCTTGGCGGCGGGCAGAATGCAGCGGCACTCATAATAGCCGTAGCACTGATCAAAGTGACCTTTCGTGCGAATGCCCGCGGTGTAGTAACCCGGCCCGTAGCAACCGTCCGTTTTGTATTCCGTGCGGATAATCAGGTTCCCGTTTTCGACAAGCGCCTGCTCGTGCGACCAGTAGCCGCCTCTGCGCAGCCCGTCGGGAAAGTCGCCCCATAGGCTGGTGTCGAGCGCGTCGCCGTCGAAGTCGTCACAGAGAGTCAGCGTCATGCCGGACAGATCAAGTGTGCCGCCACGGCTAAGGTAAGGGAAACGAATAATCAACAAAGCGGTGCTGGCTATTAAGATAATCAGGTTCAGAAGCTTGCCCGGTATGGTGTTCATAAGCGACCTCCAGATATGTTTTGATAAATCATATCTTATCATTGGAAATAAGTCAATATGTTTGCCTGCGTTGCTGAAAGAAAAGATGTGTAAAATGCAACAATAATGCGTCGGCTTGCCTTAGCCGAAACCCATACATGGAAATCCAGCGTGAGCAAGCTCCAGCCCTAAGATGGTTTTGCAACTAAACGGATAGATGTACAGCCGGCTTTACAGCCGGCTGTTAACTTTACTGTTATTAAATCAACTTCATCTGATTCGTTTCTGGCCGTTTATCATGGTTATTAAATCTTTGTAGAATGTGCGCGTTTTTTCGGTGTTTCCGTTGAGACCAATAACGGTGCCGTGGTCGCCCTGACGTATAGGCATAACATACCACACGCCGCGCTCAAGCTTTTCTTCCGTGCCGGTGTAGTCCAGCCATTCCTCGTCGGACGGGTGCTGCGCTGATACGACATTGACCAGCCCGTCATTGGGCAGCCACGTGCTGTCGATGACGACGCCGCCCTGCGACGCGTCGCGGGTGTACCGCCCCATAAGCAGCGCGGTGGTTTTTAGCACGGTAAGAGTGGCCCATATCGGAATCTGATTGTCAGAAAGCGGGGACTTTTTCGTTGTGCAGTAGGTGTAGGACAGATAGCTTACATCGTCGACAGCTTGAATGATTTTGTTAAGTTCAACCGCGCCGTCGGGCGACAAGTCGTAAAAGGCGTTATCGGTGCCGGAGCTGAAAGCTTCGTTTGTCAGATCAATCGATTGACCGGAGCCGGACTCAATGCCGAACTGCTCGAGCTGGAGGTCGAGCATTCCGGTGTCAAGCTCGGCATTGACACCGGCGATGGCCGTAAAAATGTTCATTGCCTCGCCGACAAGATTAAACTGATCGACAACATAATAAAGCGAAGAACCGTTGTGCGGGGCACACAGTGCCGTGACACTGTTGACCCATTCGCCCTTGTCGCCGGTGAAAAGCGGTGATACTTCGTCGCCGCTGATTTCAACCTCGTCCGGCGCGCCGTATTCAAGCAGGCTCGTAAGCAGCCGGACAGTGTTGCCGCCGAAGCTGTGGCCGACGAGATTTATTTTTTGCATCTGACCGCCGGTCGTTTTTTGACCCCAGTTCGCAAACAGAGCCTTCTTGTAGGCTCGGCCGTAGCGTTTGTGCCCGTGCGCCGCGCTGTGCGCCGCGCCGTAGTCGACAGTTGTGCCGGTCAGCTGAGCATACAACTCGCAGGCTCTGTCCCACGCGCTTGAGAAGGGACCTACTGTGGCCTCAAGCACGGTGTATCCGGAGGCGTTGAGGTATTCCGACAGGCTGCCTGTCGTCGCGCCCCAGTAGGGGGCGACGTCGTTGATTCCGGCCTGATTGCCCCAGCCGCCCATACCGTGGACAAGCACATAGGGGTAGACCACAGGCTCCTCGGTGAACCTTGCCCATAGCCATTTGTAGCCACCCAAAGGCAGCGGTAAAACTGCGGCGATGACAATGACCGCGGCAGCTACGATAGCGACGGTTTTTTTAGTCGCCGCTGAAAGCTTTTTCTTTGTTCTGCGCAGACGGGTAACATCTTCTAAGGCGCTGGTATCTTCGGGCGGCAGCTCCGAGGCATCGGATACAAACAGCGCGTCGTCCGGCGTTTCGTTCCAAATGCCGACGGCTTCGGGCTCCGGTTGATTGCCGCCTTGCGCGGAATTATCCGTTATGTCGGTACTGTCCGGCGCAGAATCGCCCGGCGCACCGTCGCCTATATCCTTTAAAAATTGCGTCAGACCTTCCGGCGTTTCGTCCTGTGCGCCGCCGTTCATCGCCGACGATCTGTTCCCCTCGTCCGGTGTCGGCTCCGCCTTGCCCGCGCTATTATCTGACGCGGTGACAAAATCTGTCTTACCGGTGAGCAGATAATCGGTGGTGACGCCGAATATTCCGCTCATCGCCACGACCTTGTCAAGGTCGGGCATAACGTTGCCGCTCTCCCACTTTGATACGGACTGCCTTGAAACACCCAGCTGTAGCGCGAGTTCCTCCTGCGAGATGTTTTTAATCTTGCGCAGCTCAAGTATTTTTTCGCCTATGTTCATATTTATCCTCCGTGTGCATATTTTCGTCGTCGCGTACATGTAAACATATGTTTAATCCGACGGCATCCCGCCGTTGACATTGTCATCATTATAGTACAATCGAGAGAAAAAATCCACCAATCCGGCTTTGAACTTTAAAAAGTTGAAGCCGGGGCGGTTTTCAAAGCTATGTAAAGCCGGGTTTACAGGCGGTGTCAACGGCATTATAAAGTTTGTCGGTATAAAAGTCAATAAATAGATATTATTTGCCCTCGACACACTGTTGGTGAAGCCTGTTTGCATGGTCCCAGTCAACCACATTGAACCAGTCGTCAAAGTACGCCGCGCGCTCGTTGTAATGCTTAAGGTAATACGCGTGCTCCCAAACGTCGACGACAGCTATCGGGCAAAGATTTTGTGCAAGCGGCGTATCCTGATTGGCCGTAGAAATGATTTTCAGACCACCCTTTTTGTCCAAGACCAGCCACGCGTACCCTGAACCGAAGACCGAAAGCGCCCGGTTCTTAAATGTGTTATAAAAGCTGTCAAGGGACTCAAAATTATTAATGATGACCGAATACAGTTCTCCGGCCTCCGAACGTCTTCTGCTGTTCGACATGCCGTCAAAGTAAAACAGGTGGTTAAAGACGCCACCGGCGTTATTCTTCACTGCTTCGGGCAGCCGGTCATTTTCAAGCAACTGCGTGAGAGCCAGACTCTGTAATTCCGGATAATCACTTAGCGCCTTATTCAGGTTGTCGACATACGTTTGCAGATGCCGGTCATGGTGCAGGTGCATGGTTTTTTCGTCGATATACGGTTCAAGCGCATTGTAAGCATATGGCAGCGGCGGATTGACAAAAGGATAATGCTCGTTCATATAATAACCCCCTCGAGGTTCATTGTATTCCGGTCTCGGAAAATCCGTGCCGGACGTGTCAAAATACAGCGGTGCTTTGTAGCTTTAGATTGACAAAAGGATTGCGACATGCTATCCTAAATGTATAATAATGAGTCTAAATGGTGATAAAGTTGAATGAATTAAATGAAAACCAAAAGCTCGAAACGTCTATAAAACCCGACGCTGACAGCGCTGTACTGCGTGACGGACGGCGTTATGTCGGCACAAAAGAAACCGTTTCCTATGTGGCTCAGGATTTTGCCGACAGCTTCTCCATCGGCAAATACAGCAACCGCTTCATCTGGGACGTCGTCAACATTGACTTTCAGATTGCGGCGATTGTCGGTATTTTCACCGGTATCTGGGATGTTATCAACGACACGTTCATCAGCACTATTGTCGACCGGACGCGTACCCGCTGGGGCAAATTCAGACCGTTTCTGTTGTGGTTCAAAATTCCGCTGACGCTTCTCGGCATTTTATACTGGTTTTTGCCAGTCTTTTTCCCCGGCACACCGGGCAATTACGTCCCCAAGCTTGTCTACTACTTCGCTTTTGGCATTATCAATGAGACTGCCGGTACGTTCATGTCCATTTCCCAAACGGGTCTTATGTCGACCATTACGCCCAACCCGCTTGAAAGGGTACGGCTTATCACGGCGGCAAAGCTGTGGTCAAGGGTAATAGGCGAAAAGGTGCCCGAGCTTCTCATGGGTGTTATGATTGACCTTATTAACTCCGGTATAGTTAAGTGGTCGTTTAAAAGCTTGTATATGGGCATGGGCATCGTCACGGCTGTTCTCTCAGCTACCGCCTCATTTTTCTTTTATGTCGCCGCAAAGGAACGTGTCATGCAGTCCATCGAGAGACCGAGCGTCCGCCAAGGCTTTAAGGCAGTTTTCAACAACTATCCGCTGCTTCTGCTGACGCTGTCCGATTTCCTCGGCGGCTTCAGCATCGGGCAGAGCCGCTCCGATTATTATATCGACGTTCTCGGCAGCGCCACATTCCAGACCATTGTCGGCATCCCCGCGCTACCCGTCCAGCTGTTCGGCGGTTATGCCGTTGTCAAGCCCGCTAGGCGTAAATTCACATCAAAATCGCTCTGGATTTTTGAGGATATCTACACCGATATGTGCTGGATGGCCGTTTTTGCCATCGGCTCTGTCAACAAGAACTTCAAAAAGCGCAAGGTCATGCTGCCGGTGATGGCCGTAGAGGAATTCCTTGAGATGTGGGTATACGGCTTCAGGAACGTCATCCCCGAGGAAATCCGAAACGAAACAATGGACTATTGCGAGTGGAAAAACGGCTACCGGATGGAAGCCATGACGGGAGTCGCCAAAGGTCTCGTAACAAAAATCCAGCGGATATTCATGAACTCCTTTAAAAACATGGTGCTTGCCAAAATCGGCTATATCCAAGGCAAAAAAATCGGCACGCAGACAGACAAAGCCAAATGGTGGCTTTTCGCCTTAGGTACGGGCGTTCCGATCATCACAAGCTCGCTGGGTATCATCCCGAAATTCCTCTATCCCCTCAACGATAATACTCGCAAGAAAATGTACGAAGACCTGTTCAGACGCCGCGCAATATTGGCGCAGGACGTCGCGAGCGCAGACAGCGGACGGCTTAAGGAAATCGCCGAGGCCGAGCTGTCGGGCGGCTATTTAAAATATGGTTCCAAGGATGATTCTTCTTCGACAGGGGCATAATCGGTTAACATGTAAAACAACGCGAGGTTTTATCAGCGTAAGTTGATAAAGCCTCGCATTTTATATGTGTTTGTTATTTGCTTTTTGACGGATGATAATATCGCATTACAAACCAGAGAACAACGAGCACCTGAAGCACCGCGCAGATAAGAAACATATTTTTTGTATCATACTGGCGTAGTGTGCAGTAAACGCTTAAAGGTGCCGTCCACACCAGCCCCGTCACAGAAAAAAAGCACGAAAGCGGGTTCCACCAGAGCTTCGTAAAAATTATGAGAACGATACAGGACACAGGAACGCAGTAAAGAAACAACAACTCGGGTTTCGAAACGTTGAAGGAAAATATGTTGGCAGCCATATTCAGCAGGAAATACAAAACCGTACCGCAGAGCCAGACCAAACCGACAAAAAGCAGTGTTTTGTTCAGCCGCCTGAACCTGTCGTGAGGTTTATCGGCGGCAGGTCTGACAACATTTTCGCAGATAAACGCGTCGACCGTTACGCCAAAAAGCTCCGCAAGCTGATAAAGCACAAATGTGTCGGGCAACCCGTCGCCGCGTTCCCACTTCGATACAGACTTGTCTGAATAGTTGATTTTTTCCGCCAGCTCAAGCTGTGTCATGCCGCACTGCTTGCGGTATTGAGCGATTCTTTCAGCCACGCGTACACGCAGCTCATTTTCGTCCATTAAATTCACCACAATCTTATCAAATCGCAATAACAGCAACCTTGCGTATCGTCATCACGTTTTTTAATCAAATTTTCAATTAATTATAGCAGAATTAATGCTTGAAATCAAGAAAAACTTACAAATCTACCCGCGGTAGAGTGACATATTTACACTCTACTCCTGTTATCACGAATCGTATAACAGGAAAACGCTTCGGTAGCGTGACGAAACACGCCTTTTCGCTTAGAATATAGGCAGATTTTACGAACGCAAAAGGAGCTAATATTAACATGGAGAGAACTGTTCTCGCGGAAAGAAAACTGCCCGATTACACACGCAACGAGGAAATCTTTAACATGGCATCACACATTGTCGGAGGCGCTTTCGGCGTCCTGACACTTGTAATGTGTCTTTATAAATCCATCAACTTCGGCAGCCCGTGGCAAATTGCCGGCGGTGCCATCTTCGGCTTGGATATGATACTATTATATACTATGTCAAGTATTTACCACGGTCTGCGACCGTCGCTGGCAAAAAAGGTGTTTCAGGTCATCGACCACTGTACCATCTATTTTTTGATAGCCGGTTCTTATACTCCTATTCTTTTGACCGGTCTGCGTAACTACAATCCGAAGCTCAGCTGGACGGTATTTTCGTTTGTTTGGATTATGTGCATAATAGGAACGATATTTACCGCGATAGACCTTAAAAAATACAATGTATTTTCAATGATTTGTTATCTCGGCATGGGCTGGAGCGTGCTCCCGCTCGTCAAGGTAGTGCTCAAGGCGTTTCCATTCGAATTTTTCGTCTTCCTGTTTGCTGGCGGTTTCGCCTATACCTTCGGCGTCATTCTGTACGGCATAGGCAGCAAGCGGCACTGGTACCACTCCGTATTTCACATTTTTGTCGTGCTCGGCAGTGTCCTGCAATTTGTCGGAATTTATCTTTACTGCGTTTGAATTCAAATATAAGTCTGGCGACACCATAAAAATCACCGCGCAATTACGCCTTCAGATTTTTATTGCAAAACCTTTAAGGTGACGATATAATAAAAATCAGAAAGCGGGGAATGACCATGAAAAAAAGAGTATTAATAATCATACTCTCAATATTTATAGTGTTTATCGTCATCGCGGCAACGGGAGTTCTCTACATTTCCCATGGACTGAAAGCGGGGGTTAAGCTGGCTATTGCACCCGTCAATCCTTCCTCATTGACAGACGGCACATACAAAGGGGAATACAGTGCCGGAAGGTGGTCAAATACGGTTGCCGTCACGATTGAAGACGGTAAAATAACAGATATCAAAATTGTTAAGGACGTCACTATCCCACAGCCTGGATTAGCAGACGAGCTTTTCGGTCGTGTTATCGTTGCGCAGAATACGACGGTCGACGCGGTCTCCGGCGCCACAGTAACAAGTAAAGCCTATTTAAAATCCGTTGAAAACGCGCTGACGGAATAATTTCACATGTTAGCTTTTTACGGCTAAAGCGTTATATATTTCAGCTTTTATTTACACACGGACTGCAACATAACGCAGAAAAATCTGCGAAGCGTTACAGTTCGTGTGTTTGTTCTTAAACAACTTGTATCAAAAGTATATTTATGCTACAATCAATTATACACTGTTTAAGGTCTGCAAACAATTGAACATGTTTATAGAGGTTAGTCATGTTAGCCGATTGTATTGTTTGGGGGTAACAAGATGAACGAAAAAGGAAAGTCAATACTCGGCTGGATAGGTGTGACCATCACAATTTTAATTTCAAGCGTCTGGGCATATTGGGGAGCTGTTGAGAACTTTCATGAGGGCTGGTATTCCGCCTCAATATGGGAAAATATATTCATGTTGATGTTTCAATATCTGTTGTTTACAATCGTTTTTGTGCTCCTGGCCGTCATTACATTAAGATGGAAGAAAATCGGCTTTGTCCTGCACTTTGTTTTGGCGGCTTTTTGTGTCTGGTTCTTTTCGGGAGCCAGTTTCTCCGTGCTTGGATTTATGATTGTTATACCTATCGTTGCGCTTGGCGTTATTTATTATTTTGGTATACCGAGGCCGAAAAAATGGGCATATCGTCTGCTTGTCACCATTCCCGCTATCATAATCCTGTCGATATCCGTTCCGCAAGGGGTTAGTGTATCTCAGAGGGTAAACGACAACGATTTCGGCATTAGGGAAGTTAAAGGTAACGGCGTAGTCCTTATGTGGGCGCCGAGGGGACCCGGTTGGCCGGATAAGGGGACAACATGGGATGAAGCACTAAACATATGCCGGTATTTATCTGAGGACGGCACTTCTCTCATGGAAGAGGAGCAAAACATATGGCGCCTGCCCACGGTTGACGAGGCTGTCCGGTCGATGGCGCTTCACGGCAAAAACGCGGGAGGCGTTTGGGATAGGGCGGCTGAAAAGGCTATCTATAACATAACGCCGGATAAAGAAACGCCCCTTTGGGACGTTCATTCAAAAGTAATATACTATTGGACCTCCGAGACCTCTGCCGCCGACACACGCAAGGCGTATATCATAGTTTATCACGGGGGCATTTATGCCAAGATGAAGACTGACGGGCAAAGCTATCTCAGCTTCAGGGCGGTAAAAGATGTTGACGGATAACAGAGATAGAAGTGAAGTCACTTTACCGCTCATATAGAAACGGTTCAAAAATCAGTGATAGATGGAGTAAAAGCATATGGACACATTCATCGGCATTCTGATTCCGCTTATCGGCACTACACTCGGCGCGGGCTGCGTTTTTTTCATCAAGAACCGCATTCACCCGCTTGTTCAAAAGGGTCTGCTGGGCTTCGCCTCGGGCGTGATGACGGCGGCGGCCGTCTGGTCGCTGCTCATTCCGGCCATCGAGATGTCCGCCGACAAGGGAAAGCTGTCGGTAATCCCGGCGGCAGCCGGATTTTTAATCGGCATCGCGTTTCTGTTGATGATGGACAGGGTGATTCCCCATCTGCATATCGACTCCAGCAAACCCGAGGGTCCGAACAGCGCTTACAAAAAAACCACGCTCTTCATTCTCGCCGTCACGCTCCACAACCTGCCCGAGGGTATGGCTGTCGGCGTCATTTTCGCCGGACTTAAAAGCGGCAGCGGCGGGTTAACAGCTGCCGGTGCGCTCGCGCTGTCCATCGGCATCGCTATTCAAAATTTCCCCGAGGGTGCTATAATCTCTCTCCCGCTGAGAAGCGAGGGCATGAGCCGGACAAGAGCGTTTGTTTACGGCGCCCTGTCGGGTGTCGTCGAACCCATCGGCGCGGTAATCACAATATTGCTCACCGGCATCATGGTACCCGTTCTTCCATATATGCTGTCCTTCGCGGCGGGCGCGATGATTTACGTCGTAGTCGAGGAGTTGATTCCCGAGGCGTCAGAGGGCGAGCACTCGAACATAGGGACAATAGGCTTTGCTGCGGGCTTCACGGTGATGATGATTTTGGATGTTCTGCTGGGATAATCAGCTGATAAAATAAAGGAGTTGGTATTATGTCTGGACAGGCAAGCATTTTAGAAGCTGTGAACGCACTGTTTTCAAGGGACAACAATCTCGCATACGATGCTCTCAAGCAGTTGCTTGATGAGAGTGAAAAAACGAACGGGGTCTACGAACATTTCGACACATTCGTTAAAATGATTGAGGACGATAATTCCTATTTGCGGACAAGGGGGCTTCTTCTGATATCCGCCAACGCGAAATAAGCTTGACACCGTTCTCGGCAGATGCCTGCTTCACATTCTCGACGAAAAGCCCATCACATCGAGGCAGTTTATCAAGACGCTGCCCGACATTGCGGAGCATAAGCCGAACCTCGCCGCCGAAATTAAAAAGGCGCTTAACGATGCGGACACAAGCGTCTACCCCGACACCATGCGCCCGCTTGTCGATAAGGACATAGCCAAAGCGCTGAAAAGCATAGGCTGATTTCAGCAAGACAAAACACAGAATCGTCACCTGTCTTATAGGCTTAGCCACCTGTTTTCGGGTGGTCTTGACTTTACTTTTACAACACATGGATTTCATGCTTTTTCTGTTGACTTGTGTGAACTTCGGGTATATAATGTGGTAACAATTTAGCGGTGAGCTTATAAAAGAGGGCGGTCGTTTGAAGCTGTTTTCAAAGCAGTCCCCGGGCAGGATTATCGCGCTCGGTTTTTTAGCGGTTATTCTGCTCGGGTCTGTGATTTTAATGTCCCCTGTCTGTGTGCGTGACAACGTCGAGTTGCGGTATATCGACGCTCTATACACCTCAACCAGCGCAGTCTGCGTTACAGGACTTTTAGTCGTCGACACAAACGACACCTATACGCCTTTTGGACAGGCTATCATTGCCTTGCTTATTCAAACCGGTGGTTTGGGAGTCGCCACGGTGGGAGCCGGCGTCATGCTGGCAATGAGAAAAAGAATTAACCTTAAAGGCCGGACGCTTCTAAGAGAAGCCATGAATACCGATTCTTCCGGAGGCCTTGTACGATTTGTTAAGAGTATTCTTTTAACGACGCTTGTGTTCGAATTCGTTGGCGTGGTTCTGAGCTTTTTGGTGTTTGCACAGGATTTTCCGCCGCTGCACGCGCTGGGTATCAGCGTTTTTCACTCTATCGCAACGTTTAATAACTCAGGCTTTGATATTATGGGTCATTTCCAAGGTATGGTTCCATATTATAATAATTACTTGTTAAATGCTGTAACCTGCTTCCTTATATTTTTTGGCGGTATCGGTTTCCTTGTAATCAGGGATTTAAAAAGTAATCGGTTCAGGTTTCGTAAGCTTACACTACACTCAAAGGTTGTCATATCGGTCAGTCTGGCGTTAATCGTCATAGGCACTGTCATGCTCAAGCTGTCTGAGGACATAACTTGGCTTGCCGCCTTTTTCCACAGTGTCTCCGCACGTACCGCGGGCTTCTCAACCTATCCGATAGGAAAGCTTACAAACGGAGGACTTCTTGTGCTTTGTGCGCTGATGTTTGTCGGCGCTTCGCCCGGTTCCACGGGCGGCGGCATAAAAACAAGCACGCTGTTCGTGCTGCTTCACGGGGTCAAGGCGGCGGCGACCAACAAATGCCCAAAGGCGTTTTGCTATTCACTTCCGAGGACGATGTTTGAAAAGGCCTGTGTTGTCACGTTGCTTTCGGCGGCGGTTGTGGGTTTCGGAACCTATGCAATGTCGCTGCTTGAGCCGCACCTGCGCTTGATGGATACGCTGTTTGAGGTTATCAGCGCGTTTGGCACCGTCGGACTTTCCACCGGCATCTCGCCCGGTCTGTGCACGGCAAGCAAATTTTTAACCATCTGTGTTATGTATATCGGCAGGCTGGGACCGCTGACCATCGCGTCACTTTGGTATTTCGGCAATACTGAACGCGTCAAATACCCCGAAGGGAACGTCGCCATCGGCTGACGGATTTGGAGGATAACATATTATGAAAACATCAAATAAGAAGCTCGAAAAATCCTATGGCATTATAGGTCTCGGTCGCTTCGGCAGCGCACTGGCCATTCAATTAGCCGAAAACGGTAAGGATGTCATGGTTATTGATTCCGATGAGGATCACGTCCGTGTGCTGCGTGACTACACCGAAAACGCCTTTGTCGTAAGAAACCTCGACAAAAAGACGCTTGTGGAAACGGGCATACAAAACTGCGATGTGGTCGTGGTCTGCATCGGAGAAAAGGTGGATGTATCAATCCTGACAACGCTTCACCTGACATCGATGGGCGTACCGCGTATCATCGCAAAGGCCAACACGGCCGAGCAGGGCGAAATCCTTGAGAAGCTGGGCGCGGAGGTTGTCTTCCCCGAGCGCTACACGGCCACCTGCCTCGCGCGTAGGCTGACATCCTCAATGGTACTCAATTACCTTGAGCTCAGCGAAAAGATTGACATCTCCGAAATTTTACTGCCCGACGATTATCTGGGCAAAACAATTGCCCAAATTAATCTCAGAGGCCATTATGGGCTGAATATTATCGCCATCGAAAACGGAGGCTCCATCACCACCGATGTACAGCCGAGCTATGTGTTTGTCAAGGGCGATAAGATTTATGTCGTCGGCTCAACCGACAATCTTCTCAGGTTTGAAAACACCTTCAATTAACGGTTGACTTGCGGAGGCTTTTAGGGGTATAATTAATCTGCGGTCAGTATAAAACAATAAAAAGAAAGGCAGTGAGTTTATGTCACCGGACCCAAATCCGGACAGTATTCCCCCCAACGAAATTAAATTAAAGGCGTAAGTTACGTGCCTTATCGCGGCGCGAGCTTTCGCCGCGAAAGGATGCGCGACATGACATATTTTTTTATTACAGAAAGTAATCAACTCAAAGCGATTGATGCCCCCGTCCCGGGTTGCTGGATTAACTTGGTTGACCCGGACAACAAAGAGCTCCTGTTCATCGCCTCAAAGTACCAACTGGAGCCCGATATTTTAAAAGCAGCCCTCGATACAGACGAGCGCTCCAGAATTGACTCGGACGAAAACTACACAATGGTTCTTGTCAACATCCCCACCCTGGAGGAGCGCAGCGACAAGGAGCTTTACAGCACCATTCCGCTTTCCGTCATCAAAACGGAGGATGTTATCATCACCGTATGCAGCGAAGACTCGCCGGTTCTGCAGCCGTTTATGCGCGGTAAGGTGCGCGACTTTAACACAAAGATGCGTTCCCGTTTTATCCTTCAGGTTCTTTACAGCTCCGCTACGCTTTACCTGCAATACCTTCGCAACGTCGATAAAAAAAGCGACGAGGTTGAAAACAAGCTGCATAAGTCAACCCAAAACCGCGAGCTTATAGAACTGCTTAAGCTTGAAAAGAGCCTTGTTTACTTCACTACAGCTCTTCGCTCAAACGAGGCCGTGCTCGAAAAGCTGCTGCGTACGGAAATGATTAAAAAATATCCCGAGGACTCCGAGTTGCTCGAAGACGTCATCGTCGAAAATAAGCAGGCCATCGAGATGGCCAACATCTACAGCGGCATTTTAAGCGGCATGATGGACGCTTTCGCCTCCGTCATTTCAAACAACCTGAACATCGTGATGAAGGTTCTGGCCATCATTACCGTTGTCATGGCGATACCAACCATGATATTCAGCGCCTACGGCATGAACATCGACATTGCCGGAATGCCGTTTTCACATAACCCCTATGGTTTCTTAATCATTGTCGGGATATCCGTCGTTCTCAGCGTGCTCGTCTCACTTGTCTTTGTAAAGGCAAAAACATTCAGATGAACGCGCGGCAGACAAGCCGAAACAAAATATAACACGCCCGGTTAAACGCAAAGCACGTTAAACCGGGCGCTTTCTTAACTTGATTTATTGTTCAGGCAAATATACGGCGCGGCTTCCGCCGATGTATTTCGGGCGCGTCCGTGCGCAGGTGATATGTGCCTGACCGATGGAACAAAGCGACAACCTGACGGGAACTGCAACCGCTTTTAAGTGCATCCCGATGAAAGTGTCGCCGATATCCAAGCCAAGGTCGGCTTTGACGGATTCGACAACGACAGGTTCGGAAAACGCTCTGTAGGAGATTGTCGCGAACGAGCCTCCGGCTTTGATTTGAGGCACAACGCTGACCGGCTCAAGACCGAGCGTCTTTGCCGCCGCCTTTTCAATCACAACAGCTCGATTTAGATGCTCGCAGCACTGCGCGGCGAGATAAAGCCCACGCTCCGAAAGGACGGGGTATATACCGTCGAAGACCGCCTGCGCCGCTTCCTCGCTTGAGCCCTGACCGATATGCTCGCCGAGCACCTCGCTTGAGGAGCACCCGATGACAAAAACGTCGCCGACATCCGGCTTAGCGGCTTCGAGCAGCTCAAGAGCAGCCGTCCTTGCTTCCTCCGTTATCCTATTCAAATAATCAACATTTGATGACATAATCGGTCTCCCTTTCTAAAGACAAACATGCACTTAAGCTTGCATTTGCTAAGCGAATATTATTTCAGAAACAGCGCTACGAGATTTTTAACGTTGAGTAAAACAATCAGCGCGCCCACGGCGAACATCAGCTTCTTCTCGGGCACTCTTTTACACAAAAACGCGGCCATGGGCGCGGCAATCACGCCGCCGACAGCCAAGCCGAGGATAACGTCCAGATATTCGCCGACGCCCAGAAACACCGCAAACGTCAGCGTCTGGACAATCGTAACAAAAAATTCCGCGGTGTTGACGGAGCCTATGACATAGCGGGGAGGATGACCCGAAGCAACCATCGTCGATGTCACAATAGGACCCCAGCCGCCGCCGCCTATAGCGTCAAAAAAGCCTCCGGCAAGCCCGACTGGGATGATTTTGTTCCCCGTAATTAACTGTTTTGTAACTCCTCTGATGGCTCTTATAAGAACGATGATACCCATTAGCAGAAGATACACGTTGACAAACGGCGAAATCACATCGCCCGGAATATTGACAAGCAGGTAAGCACCAATGGCTCCGCCTATGACGCCCGGAACTAAAAGACGCTTAAAAATCGTCCAGTCGATGTTTTTAGCTTTCCAGTGCGAAAGACCCGACACCAGCGTTGTAAAAACCTCGGCCGTGTGAACGCTTGCGCTGGCAATCTTTGCCGGAACACCGACGGTCGTAAGAAAGGTCGTCGAACTGACGCCGTAGGCCATGCCCAAAGACCCATCAATCATCTGTGCGAGAAACCCCACCAGCGCGTAAATAGCCACCTGTTTAACTTCCATAACACACACCCCTCAAGCTTGAGCTCCGACTTCATATTTTATAGCTTTTCGCCCTGTATGTCAAGGAAGATAATTAATAATTCAACTAAATATTTGACTTGTCAGTGTTGTTGTGATACAATAATTCTGTATTGTAAGATGAGGTGTTGCAATGAAGCGGTACATAAAAGCGGCTGTTGTTTCGGCCGCCATTCTTGTTTTGGTCGCGGCGGCGGCGATGATTGCTGTTTATTCCCGTGCCGGTGACGGGGCACAGACGTCGGAAAAAGTGAGCGAAACCGCCTCGGCGGCTTCCGGCGAAGCAACCGGGACGCCTGAGACCGAAGCGATGATGTCTGAAACAGAAAAGGCAGCGCCGACGAAAGCGCCGCTTGAAACAATCTCAAAGCCCCAAACAACCATAAAACCCGAAACAACGGCAGCACGGTCGGCGTTATCGCCCATTAAAAGCTATACCCGAACGTCCGACTACGCAAGCTCGGTGCGGATGATGGACGAATATGAGCGGACGTTTGAGGACGATTTCTGCCTTGAAATTGAAAATATATGCAAGGATTTTTCAGCTGTCGGTTTTTCTATGGTGATTTTTAAGGACGGCGAGGAGCTATATTCGCAGGTGTACGGGCAGGCAGATATCGAAAAGGGCATCCCCGTCGATGAAAACACGAAGTTCCGCGTTGCGTCAATGTCTAAATTTGCGACGGGCGTCCTCATCATGAAGCTTGTTTCGGAGGGCAAGGCCGACCTCGACACCGATATATCCGATTACACCGGCGTCAGGATTCGCAACCCGCGTTTTGAGGACACGGTAATAACGCCGCGTATGCTGATGAACCACTCATCGTCAATTGTGGACGGAGACTGGGCGTTTACAAAAGGCGCGTCACTTACCGAGATGTTCAAGCCTGAGAAGATGGCCTACTTCTCGTCCAACAAACCGGGCTCGACCTACATCTACAGCAATTTCGGCGCGTCGCTGTTGACATGTCTGATTGAAAAAGCCTCCGGCCAGCACTTTGTCGACTATTCTCAATCGGCGTTGATGAAACCGCTGGGGCTTGACGCGGCTTACAGCATCACGCAGATAAAAGACAGGGAAAGCGTCGCCGAGATGTATGTTAACGGCGAGCTGTTCAAGAGCCAGAAGACACGCAGCGCTACGACGGCGGGCTGCCTGAACACGCCCTTGGGCGGCTATTTCCAGCTTTCCTTCGGCAACCTTATGATTTCCCCGCGAGACATGGCAAAGCTCGCGATGGTGCTCGCTGGCGACGGAACTTTCGAGGGTGTGCGCGTGCTGCCTGAGGAGACAGTTGAGACGATGAACCATAAGGTTGAGGGCAGCGGTTCGCCGTGGGGGCTGATGCAAAAAATCGTCGTCGACAACCTCGTCAAGGGCAGGACGCTCCACGGGCACAACGGCGAGGCCTACGGTTATATCGGCTGCGTCTATTATGACAGGGAGGATGAAACGGGCTTTGTTTATATGACAAACGGCTGCCGCCACTCCGGCGGTGAGCACACCTACGCCATAACCGAGGCCGTCGCGCGCGCCGTTTACAGTGATTATATCGACAAGCTGCAATAAACCATCGGTTAAATTGAAGACACTATGAATTTTTTACGCCTGCACGCATAAATTGTACGGGTGAAGTTTTTTATCGCGCCATACAGAACGACGCGAATCGGCTTTACCTAACAACGGTTAAAACCGCCATATTCTGCGAAAGGCTGGTACAAGTATGATAGAAAAGCTGAAAACATGGCATATTATCGGGGCAATCGTCGCGTTCGCCATCGGAACACTGCTGCACTTTGCCTATGACGCGTCGGGAGCCAACGCCGCCGTAGGGCTGTTTGCGCCCGTGAACGAAAGCGTATGGGAACACCTCAAAATGCTGTTTTATCCGTATCTTGCCTTTGCGGTGGTTGAATATTTTGTTTACGGCAAGGGCTTTCGGAATTTTTGGTCCGCCAAGGTGTTTTCCGTGCTGGCGGCTATGGCGCTGATTGTCACCGTGTTTTATACATATTCCGGCATATTGGGCAGGCACATTTTGTTCGTCGATATACTGACGTTCGCGCTCGGCACCGCCGCCGCTTATGCGATTTCTTACAGAATTATAAACGGCTACAGGTATACATCAAGAGCGGCGCGCGCCACGGCGCTGATATTGTTGGCGGTGACTGTCGTCGCCTTCTCTGTTTTCACCAGCCATCCGCCCGACATCGGGCTTTTTGCCGACCCGCTCGAGGCGACGTTATCCGCTTAATACCTGTTAAACTTCTTTATTAATACACCGTGCCGGACGAAGTCAAACGTCCGGCACGGCGTGTTTATTTGTCGGGTTTGTTGCGCATAGGCATGTTTTCGTTGCAAATAAAAGAGCATTGATATATACTTAAATTCAAGTTCAACGCATAGAATGCCGCAAGCTTGGCGACGAAAAATGAAAGGGTGGCAAGGGCTTGAAAAAACAAGGTTCGGACAAAAGCAGGCTGTTTGACTGGCTACTCATCGCCGTGACGTTCGTGGGACTCGTATCGACGGCTCTCATATTTCACCAGCAATTCATCAAGCTGCTGCCGTGCCTCATCTCCCTGTTTGTGATGGTGCTCCAGTCGCGGGCGAACCGTTACGGCTATCTGCTCGGCGGATTAAACTCGCTCGTTTACGCCGCGGGCTATTATCTGCTCGGTCTTTACAGCTCGATGACCTACGCTGTCGCCTTCTCCTTCCCCATGCAGGTTGCAATTTTTATCCGGTGGAGCAGACACCCCTATAAAAAATCAACAATTATGCGCCGCACGAGTGTCAGGGTTAGGGTGACAGCGGCAGCGGGGTTCATCGCGGCGTGGACGGTCTGCTATTTTATCCTGCGTCATTTCGGCTCATCGTACATTTTATTCGACAACACGGTGACACTGCTCGGCATCGCCTCGACTTTTCTCGCTTTTTTTGCCTATATTGAATCAAACTATGTTTCCGCCGTCTGTGTAGTCGTCAACCTTGTCATGTTTGTCGTAATATCCTTAAAGACGCCGGAGAACATCACCTATGTCGTTTACAGCGCTTACTCCCTTATCCGTGTTTTACAAGGACTTGTCAATTGGCAGAAAATATATTTCGAACAGCAGGCCGGAGCGGTCGGCGGCAATCCCGACGCGATATCAACAATTTAAATGAAGAGAGGTTATCAGGATGTGGTCAACAGACGCCGTTCCCGTAGACATCGGCCGACGCACCGAGCTGATGGCGGACACCTTTTTACTTGAATCCTATATGGGCTTAAGCTTCCGGCAGGAACATCCGACACCGGCAGAAAAATGTGTGCTGCTCGACAAGCCGTGGAACCGCGCGCGAGGCAGCGGCGTCTACAACTGCCTCATTAAAGACGGCGATGAATACCGTCTGTATTACCGCGGCATGATGGCCGAGGGAATAGACGACGGGGATGAAAACCAGTGCTACTGCCTGGCTGTCAGCGCGGACGGCGTCAACTGGAGTGAGCCGGAGCTTGATGTGCTGGAGTGGCACGGTCAAAAGACAAATGTCGTTTTTTACGGCTCGGCGTTCGCCCATAATTTCAGCGTGTTTCTTGATGAAAACCCCGCCTGTCCGCCGCGGGAAAGGTATAAAGCGGTGGCCGGACAGCAAAAGACGGGCGGTCTGTTTGCTTTCGTTTCCGCCGACGGTGTCCACTGGGAAAAGAAGTTTGACTTCCCTATCATCACGGACGGCGCGTTCGATTCGCAAAACGAGGCGTTCTATGACGTCGTTCACAACGAATATGTCTGCTATTCGCGCAGCGTCGTACACAGCTACACGGGCGGCGGAAAATTTCAGGGTGTCCGATGCATTCAAAGCTGCCGCTCGGCGGATTTCCTCCATTGGACGAAGCCGGTGCAAAACATCTACGAGGACGGCAAGCCGACGGAGCAATATTACACCAATGCGGTGACGCCGGTGCCGGGCGCGGAGCATATTTTCGTCGCCTTTCCCATGCGCTTTTTCC
>CAZDWM010000009.1:22024-23333 GCA_964509145.1 uncultured Eubacteriales bacterium
TTTTCCCCGACAGGGAGAAAAAATCCTCAACGTCAATGCCCGAATACGGCGACGGCGGCAAGGGTATATCGGACAGCGTATTTCTCGCTTCCCACGACGGGCTTCACTGGCACCGCGGAGACATGACATCGTTCATTCCGCTTGCACGCGACCCTAAGGTCTGGACTCAGCGTAACTTCATAACGGCGCACGGTATCGCCGAAACGGCGGACGATGAGTTTTCAATCTATGTCAACGAGCATTACAGCTGGCCGGACAGCTACATCCGCCGCTACACCCTGCCGCGCAATCGCTTCATGTCTCTGACGGGCGGCTGGCACGGCGGTACCGTTGTTACAAAACCATTTAGGTTCGACGGCGAGACACTTTTTATCAACTACTCAACCGACGCCGCAGGCAGCGTGACAATTCGTCTGACTGACATCGACGGCAACACAGTAGTGTCGGATGAAATTTACGGCAACGCTCTCGACGAGGCGGTTGAGTTCGGCGGCAAAACAGACGTCTCGGCGTTCAGCGGGAAGACTGTCGTGATGGAGATTAAAATCAAGAACGGAAGCTTTTATGGCTTCCGCTTTAGGATGGCTAAAGACAAAAGGTGAAGGACTAAGGACTAAGGACTAAAGGACGGGGTAGTCGCTCCCATCGTCGGACTTAATGTAATCAGGCAAGATAAACGCAACAGAATAACAGCTCATTAATGTAGGGAACGTATTCATATGTTCCGCAAATTTTATTGATAATTTGGCAATTCGTTTTATTCGCGGACACGGTGCGCCGTGTCCCTACTTAAAAACGCCGTGCAACTTTATAAAATAAAAGGAACGGTCAAGACCGTTCCTGCGTTGAGATATTTACATTAACCTTTAGTCCTTAATCCTCAGCCCTTAGTCTTTTATCTTTTCCGCCAGCACGCGCCAGCTATTGACGACAGCGTAGGGCTTTCCTCTTAAAAGCTTTTCCTCAAACTGTGTTTCGGTTTTCGGGCAGTAATGTACCGGGTACATGCCTGCCCCCATGCCGCCTACGACATCAGCTTCATAGCTGTCGCCGCAGTACCAGCACTCGGATGTATCGACTCCGGCGAACTTTGCCGCGGCCTCAAACATATCGGGCGCCGGCTTACACATTAAAAAATCAGCGCTCGAAAAGATAAATTCCATTTTGTTGTCGGGCAACTGCCGGTCGACAGCGTTTTTAAGCTGATAACCACTCATAGCATTGTTTGATATGACCGCCGCGCGAATGCCGTTGTTGTGCAGCGTATCGAGCAGCTCGTCAATAAAGGGCAGCGGCTTTCGACCGACGG
>CAZDWM010000009.1:23343-25203 GCA_964509145.1 uncultured Eubacteriales bacterium
AGTCCGCGCAGCATCCCGTCGAGCGGCGTTTCGATGCCCATGACACGTTCGGAGAGATAGGCGGACATGTCCATCCACATCCGGCACATTTTTTCCGTCGTAACACAGCCGGGATTTTCAGACGCCTGCCGAAGCGCCTCCATGCCCAACCTGAGGTTGAAGGTGCCTTCGCACAATGTGCCGCCGAAATCAAACAATACTATTTTAGGTTTTAACATAACAGCACCCCGCCTTTATGCTTTTCGTCTTCTGACAAAATAAAAAACGCAGGCAAAGGCGGACAGCGCGTAACCGACTATAAGGTCGATACCGAACGCGCGAAACCCTTTCTCGTTCATCAGGTTAAACAAAAGCCGCATAGACTGAATAAACGTCAGGGTATTATCCGTTTTACCGGTGGTGTACCAATATTGAAACGTATCGAATATATCTTTAGCGACACAGCAGTATTCGGCAAAGAACAGCACCGCAACTGTGGCGATAATTGAAACAACGATGCCGAACCTGCTCAGCCCGTTTCCGAATAACGCATAGCCGCACAACGCGAGCACGATGGTGACAACGCCCGCCGTGCCGACAATGAAACCGGTCTGATATACAAGATACCAGAGCGCTCCGCCGGCTAATGCAAACAGGAATGCCCCGAAGATGCCAAATAGCGCGTTTTTAATGTTGTGGTCGGACACGCACTTTTTTTGAACCGCAATTTCTTCAAAGCCCGCGTCCTCGACATCTACAGCTGCGTCGGTCACCGGCTTAGTCTCGTCACAAAAGCTTTTTAAACCCATCCCTGGCCTCCAAACCCCACGTACGGATTGCTGACAGAAAACCCACTCAAAAATTATAGTGATTCCGACGGAAAAGGTCAAGGAAAAAACGGAAATTTCAGGAAGTTTTTATAAAATATTTTTATGATAATTGGACGTTATTAACGGACGGTAATAAAAGCATGAAAGGCGGTGCCTGTGATGAACCGATGCTTTGAAACAATTGGGCACAATGCGGACTTCTGCGTTGTCGGAGGGGGGCTTGCGGGGCTATGTGCCGCCGTCGCGGCGGCAAGGCACGGCGTAAAAACAGTGCTTGTGCACGACAGGCCGATGCTCGGCGGCAACGCCTCCTCCGAGGTACGCATGTGGGTCTGCGGAGCGTCGGGCGAAAACAACCGCGAAACGGGGCTTGTCGAGGAGCTGTTTCTCGAAAACAACCGCCGTAACCCTCAAAAAAACTATTCTATCTGGGACAGCGTTATGTATGGTTTAGCGAAACAGACAGACAACCTGACCGTGCTGCTCAACTGCTCGTGCCTCGACGGCGACATGGCGGGCAACAGGCTGCAAAGCGTTTTATGCTGGCAAACAACGACACAAAAGTTTCACCGTGTCGAGGCGTCGGTTTTTGCCGACTGTTCGGGCGACAGTGTGCTTGCGCCCATCACCGGTGCGCCGTACAGAATAGGGCGCGAGGGAGCGGGAGAATACAGCGAGAGGCTCGCGCCCGAGCGGGGCGACACATGCGTCATGGGCATGAGTTGCATTTTACAGGCGCGCGAGGAAAGCCGCGCAACCAGCTATACACCGCCTGAATGGTCAACGAAGCTGACAGACGAGGATTTTATAAACCATTTCCCCAGCAACCGAAGCTTGGGCGAAAACTACTGGTATCTTGAGCTGGGCGGGCGCAGGGACACGATAGGCGACACCGAGGACATCCGCGACGACCTCGCGGCTCTCGCCTACGGCGCGTGGGATTATGTCAAGAACTCTCCGTCACAGCAAGAAAAGAATAAGAATTTTTCCCTCGACTGGGTCGGTATGCTGCCCGGTAAAAGGGAGTCGCGGCGCTATGAGGGTGTGTATA